>CAXUIS010000011.1:0-4504 GCA_964250915.1 uncultured Ktedonobacteraceae bacterium
TCTGTTGAGCATCTTGCTGCTAGCAGCAAGATGCTCAACAGAATTATTAATACTTATACTGTTAGTTTAGTCGTGCATCCAAAATTGCTCGTAGCAAGGGTGCTAGTTTTGCACGACTCAAGTCTCCTCTTGCTCCTGGGTTATCAGTATTCATTCGATGCACAATCACGGTATCGAGAGCAGGTATAACAACGACACAATGCCCACTGGAACCGAGTGCGGCATAGCTTCCATCTGGCAATGTGATACCAGGAAACATGTTACCGTCAACCGCTATCCACCACATGTACCCGAAACCAGAACCAGACCATGTGTTTGAATAGATTGCTGTATTTGAATAGACTGTTGTGCCTTCCTCCACCCACCGTTCTGGTATTATCTGTTTACCTTCCCATGCACCATTGCAAAGGAAAAGCCAACCAAAACGTGCTAAGTCACGAGCAGACATACGAAACCAATAACAGGGATGAATCGATGCTGGACCTCCAACGTAATAGCAAGACTGATCAGGAAAATCGTCAAGTGAGTGTATTTGTATGCCTTTAACATCCTGCCATGAATCTCGGCGCAGAAATAGCGGTCCTTGCTGCTTAAATTCATGCATTGGAACCTCAAACCAATACATCATATCAGCAGATATTCTGAAACGATAATAGATGTTTTCTACTTCAAAGTCCTCCATACGTAAGGGCGTGGCAATCCGTTGATTAAACGCTGTAAAAATGCTTTGCTGAGTCGCCAGTTCAAAAATTGTGCCTAATGCGTTAAAATCCCAATTGTTGTAGAACCAGAATGTTCCATGCTCATGGCTACCTCGCTCAGGTAATTGGGTATTTAATTGGCAATTTGATGGATGATAAATACCAGATCGTGCCTTTAGCATATCGGCTACCGTTGCCTCTTTTTCCTTAGCCATCAAGTTTGGCTCATTATCGTCAAGCTTAAAATCTGCTACAGTATGTGACAGGTCTATCTGACCTTCGCTTACACTGATACCAATGAGGCTACTTAGCAAACTCTTGCGCATCGAATGACACGAGAAACGCTGTGTCGTCTCTCCCCACGCAGCAACAATCTTCCCTCCCGTCACTACCAGCACTGCTGCTGAACCAATCTCATTGGAAAGTATTTTCGCCAATTGCAAACATTCCGATGACCATCCCATCTCTTCTGACGTATCTACTTTTTCCCAGGAAACTCCCGGATAGTAATCCTTGTGTTCTATCATGAGCATTTTCCCTTTTCTGTCTTTTCAAAAGTTTGTATAGAGGAACGGACATTGCTTCGCTCGTCCGTGGGCGCAATGAATTGCTGCCCCTACCGTTTCCTAACTACTTAGCGGATGCACTAATAATCTTACCACTACGAAGAATACAACACAACAACTGTTACATAACAACTGTCTCTTTCAGTAGCTTATAAAAATGCTTTATATCGTATCTCCCTGTTGCGCTTATGCGTTATTATATTCATGTACATTAATTACGATGAGAAGAGAACGTGAGATAGCTATGGCAACATTTCCAACGCTACATATTCGGATAGATGCAGATACCGAGTTGCGCCCAATAGAAGAGCGCGATGCTCCATATATTTTCGCGTTGACCGATGCAAACCGTCTCTATCTACGTCAGTGGTTGCCGTGGGTAGATGGTACACGCTCCGTTGAGGACACATATGCATTTATTCGCACGCTGAACATACAGCGTACCAGTAATGGTAGCTTTGGTTGTGTTATTCTTTATAAGCGACAGATAGTGGGAACCATTAGTTTTCATATGATCAATTGGTCAAGCCGACGTGTAGAAATTGGCTACTGGCTAGGAGCAACATTTCAAGGCAAGGGCCTGATGACGAAAGCTTGTAAGGCGATGGTTGCATACGCCTTTGATGAATGGCATCTCAACAAGGTCGAGATACGTTGTGCTCCTACTAATACACAAAGTTGTGCTATTCCTCAACGCCTGGGTTTTACACTCGAAGGCATTATACGACAAGCCGAATGGCTCTACGATCACTATGTAGATTTGAAGGTGTTTGGAATGCTAGAAAGCGAATGGCACCTTCTGTAGGGACCGATTTATCGCGTCCTCGTCGGCACTTGAGACGATAACAAGGACGCGATAAACCGGTCCCTACAGACGATACACAACTACTGTTACATAGACGCTGTTCTATTCTTTTTGTGTCTTTCAAGGTGCTTGCATTCCTATTATTTACCCATTCTGTGCAACTCGTCCTTCTATTGGACGTATTTTAAGTAATACATAGTATAATAATGCTAACAAGGCGTTCTTCATCATTCTGTAGTCGGGGGTAGGATAAGATACTATGCCGATAAAAAACATTACACTCAAACTGTCACATATCAACTGTCATATAACACGTCTGCTCTCGCTCATTGGTGTGCTTTGCGCTGTCTTTTTCCTACAAACTTATTCTGTAGCATTTGCTGATGGAATACCTGGAGGCAATATCGCAGACCCGGTTGTGCGTGCTGTGGACGTTGCAACGCCAGCAGTGGTACGCATCATCACCGATGTACCCGCGAAATTGGTCGTGCATTTCTCGCAAACAACGAGTGTCACCTTCCCTCAGACCGGTGCCCCATATCCAGTTGAACTCTCTGGTAGCGGTGCTTTCATTAGCAGTCATGGTGATATTCTGACAGCAGACCATGTTGTCAATCCACCGCATGACACATCATTAAGCCAATATCTTGATACGCTAGCTGCACCAGATGTTGCTGCCTATGTCAATCAACATGGCACTCAGCAGGTTACGAAAGATCAAGTGGCAACAGCACTACAAAATAATTCGATAGCATCAGACCCACAGTATAGTCCAGCAGTAAGCGAGGCTTTTTTCAGTACAGCTTACACTGGTCCTCTAACAGCAACAAGCTTTCAAAATGTACCACCAGAAATTCATGCCAAGATTGATACCATCGAGAAAGAAAGCCCTGTCGATCAGAGAGATAGCGCAATTGTTCATGTCGCACTTACCGATACGCCAAGTATAGCTATTGGCGACTCAACAGCTGTGCAGCAGCAGGATGAACTGACGATTATTGGTTTCCCTGGCAATGGTGATGTTGGCAATAGTCCAACAAGCGTACTCACGTCGTCAATCAACAAAATTATTGTCAGTTCGCTAAAAACGACCGACAATAATGCACCAGTAATTCAGGTTGGAGGCAATGTTGAACATGGCGATAGCGGCGGTCCCGCGCTCAATAGTAGTGGCAAGATCGTAGGCATCGTCAGTTTCGGCACCGCTAATCCGAACTCTCCTGGTAGTACCAGTTTCCTGCAAGCCAGCAGTAGTGCACAAGCATTGATACAATCGCTCAACCTTGATACAACACCAGGGGCGTTTCAGAAGGCGTGGAGTCAAGCGTTCACTGACTATGCCTCGACATCTGCCGGACACTGGCATAGGGCACAAACGGGCTTGTCACAGTTACAAAGTGCCTATCCCAACTTCAAAGCTGTTACGCCTTACCTGAACTATGCGCAAGGGCAGGCAAAGAACGAGGCCCAGCCAGCAGCTAGCCCAATTAGTATTGGCAAGACGACCTCCATTCCAGCCCTTGCATGGACGATTGGCGCGTTAACACTGATTGCCTTTCTCGCGCTCTTAATCGTCGCACTTGGCTTCGGACGACGAGGCAAGAAAAGTGCGGTTCCTGTAAATGCTGTGCAAGGTTATCCCGCTCAAATGGTGCCAGGGGTTCCAATGCGACCAGTACCAGTGCCACAGGCACAACAGCAGGTAAACAATGGTTTTGTGCCTTCTGCTCCACATGCTCCACAAGCATATAATAATGGTTTATCAGCATTTGGAAATCCACCACCTACTCCTGTACAGCCCTATCCAGGCCAGCAGTCAACGGTGAGACAGCAACAACTCCAAGGACCAACGGTACCTGCTCCACAAGCACCATTAGGGCAGCAAGCCATGTCTTCCAATGCCTCTAGTGTACTTCAGCATTGGCCGTGTGGTCATTTGAATCGTTCAACTGCACGTTTTTGTAGCATTTGTGGTGAGCCTGCACCCGCACCGCCTGCATCGTCTACGTTTGTACGTCGTTTTGAGCAGTAAGAGGTAGTTATGATACATAAAGTAACGCATGGCACAATCTTTCCACGCGAGGATGGTAAGATCATCGACGAGCATTTCGGAGTTTTGAACACGAAAAGCGATGCGTTTAGTCTTGCCCATATGACAGCTCCTCCTGCATGGCGCGAACCAGCACAAATCGCCGCGTTTGATGAGGTGGTGATTGTGGTACAAGGCGTACTTGCGGTTGAAGCAGATGACGAACAGATCACTATTGAAGCCGGAGAAACATGTTTAATTGAGAAGAGTACACGGGTAATTTATAGCAATGCCAGCCGGGAATCTCTATGTGAATACTGGTCATTGTGTATGCCAGCATTTCGACCTGAACGCACAAACATGAACGTATAGAAGCGACAAACGTTCATATTAACAGAGCAAG
>CAXUIS010000011.1:4604-18320 GCA_964250915.1 uncultured Ktedonobacteraceae bacterium
GGATGCCCTTGCTTCAACCTAATTTGATATCTGTTGACTACATGTATCACGCACCCATTATATTGTAACCAGCATCGACGAACATGATTTCGCCCGTAATAGCTCGTGCATATGGTCCACAGAGGAACATAGCAGCATCACCAACCTCGCTCTGTTCAATGTTGCGGCGTAGTGGTGCGACTTGCCCCATCTGCTCACGAAACGAGGTGAAGCCAGAGACACCACGTGCTGCAAGCGTGTTCAGAGGACCAGCCGAGATAGCGTTGACGCGTATGTTGTACTCGCCCAATTCAAATGCGAGATAGCGTACACTGCACTCTAACGCAGCTTTAGCTACCGCCATTACATTATATTTAGGCATTACACGCTCGCTTGCCATATAGGTAAGAGTAAGCATATTGCCACCTTTGGCTTGCATCAATGGTTTCGCACGCTTTGCCATTGCAATCAACGAATAAGCACTGATGTCGAGAGCGGTATGGAAACCAGCACGTGTGGTATCAGTAAATGGGTTCTCTAGTTCATTCGGTGGCGCGTAGGCGACGGAATGAATAAGAATGTCGAGTTCGCCATGAAATACATTGCTCGCCTCTGCAAATGCAGCATCAAGCTGATCGTCCTGCTGCACATCACATTGCACAACGGACGTATTAGGAATTTTTGTTGCCAGTTCACGAACATACTTTTCCATACGATCCTGATAGGCCAGCATAACCTGCGCGCCCTCTGCCGCGAGCGACTGCGCAATAGCCCACCCGATAGAGCGATGGTTCGCCACGCCAAAAATAAGTGCTTTCTTACCCTCTAATAAAGCCATATTCTTCCTCCTTTACTAAATAAGAGTGTGCAAAGATAGACAACCTTCGTTGCTTATCTTTGCACACTCTTAGCTTCAACTATCGTTCGATTGGATAGCGACGACCAACCCAGCCGTTCATGCCATTTGCTAGATTATGAACTTTGTTGAGACCTGTCAGTAGCGCGATTTCAGATGCAGTTGAGCTACGCTGCCCTGAGGCACAGACAAAGATTACATCTTCATCTGATGGCAAATTCAAATCTTTGAGTGCCTTGCCAAAACTGTAAATGCCATCAATCGTCACAAGTTCTGCCTCGGCAATGTGCCCGCGATTCCACTCCTCTGGTGTACGCACATCTATTACGCGTGTACCAGAGTCGATCATACGTTTTGCGTCATCCGTGCCAATCGTTGTGTATGGTAACGCTTCGTTCTCATCTTCGTATGCCATGCCTATTATCCCCTTACTTTTTCTATTCTTGAAACTCGCTCTTATATTGTTCTAGCCAGATGCGGCTTAAAAGAGTTGGCGTAATCATGTATTCATCGCCTACAAATGCCATTGTAAGCAAGCCCTGATCTTCCATTTCACGAAAATCGTCTGTGGTGAGATAGTAGGTGCGAAGCATGCGTGTTATGTCGCTTTCTGGCAACTGGTTCCAATCTAAAAGCACACCGAGAACGGCAGCATATTTCGGACTGCCATCATCAACCACGCGCATAGACTATCCCTTCCTTTCTCCTATTCAACATGTCCCATTATAGCACAATGTCTGTATAGGTCTGATGATTGATACGTCCAAGGTTTCTATAGCATCGGTAGGGGCAGCAATTCATTGCGCCCAATGATGGGGGTGGTGGGGCAACGTGTCAATAACGATTCATTTCCCCTATGCGATCCTCCCCCGACCCATCATTGGGCGCAATGAATTGCTGCCCCTACCGACATTTCTGTATTTGGTCGTTGAAATTCATCAGACACGATTGTTATATGTTATAACGTTAGCAGGCATGTAACGAAGGAGAATAACTCATAATGTATGAAGAAGATCAATCACAAGTACAAGATATCCAAGCGAGCACGATTATTCGCAATATTGGACAACTGGTTACAATGGCACAACAACCGATAACGGGAGCTATCGGACAGCTACAAGTGCTCGAACATGCGGCAATTGCTGTTCACGAAGGTGTCATTATTTGGCTTGGCTTAGATACCGATGCAGTGTCTCTTTTTCCTATAAGTGATATAAAGCTCATTGATGCACAAGGAGCGGTGGTTACACCTGGCTTCGTCGATTCACATACGCATCTTGTTTTTGCTGGAAATCGAGCCGAGGAATTTCACCTTCGACGTAATGGTGTAAGTTATGGTGAATTGCTTACACAAGGACGTGGTATTCTCACAACAATGAACGCCACCCGTACTGCTGATACACAAACATTGCTTACCCTAGCACGTGCACGCCTTCTTACAATGCGCGACTATGGCACAACAACTGTTGAAGTCAAAACTGGCTATGGTTTAGATGTGGCGACGGAAGAAGCGTGTCTTTCCATCATTAATATGTTGAACACACAAGTAGATGATGGTTTGATGCAGCCAACACGAGTTGTTCCCACATTTCTTGGTGCTCATAGTGTGCCACCTGAGTATAAGGGAAGGAGAAGCGACTATGTAAATCTTGTTATCGACGAAATGTTGCCCAAATTTGCAACACTTGCGCATTTTTGTGATGTCTTTTGTGAGCGAGAAGCTTTCTCGGAGCAGGAGAGTCGGCGTATTCTTGTACGAGCAAAAGAGTTAGGCTATCGCCTTAAAGTGCATGCCGATCAACTTAGTCCATCTGGTGGTACACGACTTGCGGCAGAACTAGGAGCGGTCTCCGCCGATCATCTCGATCATGCAACGGATACCGATCTTGATGCATTGCGGAACGCCGGAGTCATCGCTACTCTTCTTCCTGGTTGCTCTTACACGTTGAGAAGCCCTTATCCATCAGCAAGGCGTTATATAGATCGTGGTCTTACAGTCGCGTTAGCAACAGACTTTAACCCCGGTACCTCATACTGTGAAAACATGCAGATGATTCTTGGTCTAGCAATGTCGGCGATGGATATGACGCTTGAAGAAGCGTTGCTAGCAACGACAATAAACGGCGCAAAAGCACTGGCCCAGCAAGACTTCATTGGAAGCATTGAAGTAGGGAAGCGCTGTGAACTTGCCCTCTGGTCAATTGACGACTATCATGAAATCGGCTATCACTTTGGCGGAAATCTTGTACAATCTGTACTTATACAAAACTAAGCGTTTGTTTCACAGGAGCAATGTTTCACGTGAAACAATAACAGGGATGAGATATGAAACAATCAATAGGCAATGAAAATTCGTTCGTTGTTGATCTGTTGACAACCTTGCAAAAGGGTCATTTTAGTTTCATCGCATGGTGGCGTTTTCTCGTTCGTTCATGGAATATGTCATATGAAACCGCGAAAAATTCACCTTCACTTACACGCTCGTGGTTTCGTATCACAATTTTGATGGGCGTGCTCGTATTTGGTATCTGTATCACTGTAGGTGTTCTTAAAGGTCCTGTTGTAGCACTTCGTCTTTTACCTGGATTTACTTTTTGCGTTGCATGGCAACAAAGCGATACTTTCTGGCACTTAGGCTTAAACAGACACATAAAAACCGGTAAACTCCTACCCACTATTGGAATAGCTAATATACTGACAGGCTTACGTGGGCTAAGTGCATCGTTTCTTTTAGGACGACTTCTAGCTGGACTTATTACTCCTACATGGCTAGCACTGGCTATATTTCTTTTTGGTGTAGTCACTGATATACTCGATGGACAGGTTGCACGCAGGACGTATACACAGAGCAGGCTCGGTCAGATTACAGATGGTGAAACCGATTTTTGTCTTTATCTCGCATTGAGCATAATCCTTGTACAAAACGGCGTTTTGCCACTATGGTTGGCTATAGTGCTGATACTACGCTTTTTTGTACCATTTATAGCAGCATTAGCAAGTTATTTCTTATTCGCACAACCTGTACGCTTCGGGTCAACAATTTGGGGTAAGTGTGCGGGACTCGCACAATGTCTCTACTTTTTCGTGTTACTGGCACCACCACGAATGATGTTTATTACACACGTAGCTAATCCTCCGTTACTTATTGCTACACTTGTTTTTACTATTGTGGCACCCATAGCACAGATCATGGTAAATTTACGTAGGGACACGATAATGGAAATGCATCACCTGTAGGGACCGATGTATCACGTCCTCATTGGCGTATCAATCGCAGACGAGGACGTGATACATCGGTCCCTACAATTGTTCGTTATAACTCCATTCCAGCATTGAAAATCACGAATGTTTCACGTGAAACATGTACGTTTTCAAAGAGTGTATCGTATCTATGTTAGAATATGAGCAATGTCGCTCAGAAAGGAATCTTCATGACGAAGACCATATCTATACAGAATACTTCCGGCTCTAATGTAATCCTCAACGGACAAGCACTTACTGCCGTCAATGTACTCGCCGTTGCGCGCCACTATACACGAGTGGAACTAGGCAATGAGTCCATCGCACTCATACAAGCCGCACGTTCCGTAATTAATGATATCGCGGTTCAAGGTAAAAAAGTTTATGGTGTGACAACTGGGTTTGGACACCTTAGTAGCGTACGTATTCCACAAGAGCAACTTGTAGAACTACAACACAATCTGTTGCGTAGTCACGCTGCTGGCGTTGGGGAGCCATTGAGTGAAGAGACTACACGGGCAATGATGCTTTTGTTAGCCGCTAGCCTTGCTCGTGGTCATTCAGGAGTGCGGGTCGAGATTGTGCAGTCGTTGCTTGCACTGCTGAATGCACGCGTATATCCATTTGTGCCATCGCGTGGTTCGGTAGGTGCGAGTGGTGATCTTGCTCCACTAGCGCATCTCGGCTTACTTCTTGTGGGAGAGGGTGAGGCATTTATTGCAGGTCAACGCGTTGCAGGGACAGAGATACTGCAACGCATCGAGCTAGCACCCTTACGCTTGCAAGCGAAAGAAGGTCTAGCACTCATCAATGGTACTCATCTGATGGAGGCAATCGCGATATTGGCACTCGCGGACGCGAATACACTGGTGCATACCGCCGAAGTTGCCTGCGCGATGAGCCTCGAAGGACTATTGGGTAGTCACGCACCACTTGACGAGCGTATTCATAGGCGACGTGGGCAGATAGGGCAACAAACGAGTGCCACACACCTGCGTGAACTTGTACGCGATAGCGAGATACACGAAAGCCACCGCGATTGTCCACGTGTGCAAGACCCGTATACACTACGTTGTGCGCCGCAAGTTTTCGGTGCTATTCGTGATGTTCTTGAGTATTGCACAAACGTTTTTGAACGTGAGTTAGGTGCCGTAACAGACAATCCGCTCGTCTTTGCAGAGGAACGTGATGTCATTAGTGGAGGAAATTTTCATGGACAACCCCTAGCCCTTGCACTTGATATGATGGCTATAGCTCTTGCACAATTAGCAAGTTTCTCCGAAAGACGCATCTATGATCTTGTCGGGCCACATGAATGGGATCAAGGGGGTGCACCTTTATTCTTGACGCCCAATCCTGGTCTCAATTCGGGCTTGATGATTACGCAATATGCAGCGGCGGCACTTGTAAACGAAATTAAGATACTGGCACACCCAGCCAGTATCGACTCTATTCCAACCTCAGCAGGGATGGAAGATTTTGTCAGTATGGGTGTAACGAGTGCTCATAAACTGTTGCGCATCATCGAACAGGTGCAACAGGTCGTTGGAATCGAATTGCTCTGTGCGGCACAAATGCTAGAATTCCGTAAACCACTTCAGCCTGGTTTAGGTGTATACGACGCCTACGAGCGTGTGCGTTCTCTTGTTGCCAAACTTGAGCAAGACCGTATTCTCGCACCAGACATGGCAACATTAGCGCAAGCAGTCAAAAGCGGCATGTTTTCAGAGGTGTAATGTTTCACGTGAAACATTTTTGTATAGAGCAAGTGATGCATTGATGTTTCACGTGAAACATCAATGCAAAACTTTTACTACGTTTAATGGAATAATATGTGCAGTGATATATGTGGCGGCAGGTGATGCTAGAAAAAGTGCCACGCCAAGGACATCCTCTGCCGTTCCCCAACGCTGCATTAGCACATTTTGTATCAACTTTTGATGAGTGCTCTCTGAGAGATGTTGGGACCAGTCGTTCTCAATCCAACCTGGGGCGATACAGTTTACGCGAATATGCGGTGCAAATTCTAATGCCAGACAGCGCGTCAACGAGATGATTGCACCTTTACTCATAGCGTATAACTGACTGGTTAAACCGATAGCACCAGAGAGCGCACCATCCCAACCAATAGTGAGAATGCACCCACCGTTTCGCATAAACGGTTTGATGTTGCGACAACATTGCCACGTGCCCATAACATCAACCGCCATCATCCGCTCAAACATCGCAATCTCGCTCATACCCTGTGTCTCTTTAGAATTCGCGCTTGCACCTGCATTATTAATCCATACATCGAAAGGTCCAAGCAGTGAATGAGCATCTGTGACAAATTGAGGTATTGCATCTAGTTGACTCAAATCAGCTTGCACCAGTACTGCCTGTCCGCCTTGTGTCTCTATCTGACGCACGACATCCTCCGCACCCTGCCGTGAGTGATGATAATGTACAAGCACGCTTGCACCCTCGGCAGCAAAACCCATTGCCATCGTACGACCTATACCATGTCCTGCTCCTGTGATAACCACTGTTTTTCCTTTAAGCATAAGACTCCTTTTTGCAATGTTTCATGTGAAACATTGCTATATACAACAGGAAAGCAGGGAGACCACCAGGGTCTCCCCTACATCTTTGTGAATGCCCTACGTGTAGGGGAGACCCTGGTGGTCTCCCTGCTTTTCGATATGAAATTTGATACATTGTCGTGTGTAATATCAATGTGCTACACTGAAAGAAACCACGATGATGTAGTTTGAAAGTAAGCCACGTTGCGCGTATATGAAGGGAGCATACACGGTGATCACCCATGAGGATTCTCTATATCCCTCTTCCTCTCCTACTCATTCAGACTATCATACGCTACTACGACAACTACGACATGATATTCTAGTTCGTTATCGTCCTCACATTCAAGAAGGCCCTGGCCCGATTCGGATGATGGCACGTATTGTAACAGAACTCGAAAAAGAGTGCCGCGAACAGGGTATTCCTGAAGATATTATAAAATCTGAGATAGTGAACCGCACAATTGGTGATATTAATTTACGCCTAATTACTGAACGCGAAGATGAGGTAGGAAGTTTTAGCGACTATCGTACCCTTGCTGACGAAGTTGGAGTTGCGCTTCCAGGAGAGCATTTAGCAGGGTATACAGCGACAGGAGCAACGTATCTCTGGTTACGTGAGCAGATGATGGAATGTGAACATCTCTTACTATCCAAATACATTGACCCGCGTATGTACGATATCTACGGTATTGGCAATCCCCTTCTACGTGAACGTCTGGCACAAGAAATGCAGCAATGGGGGTTAACAATTAGCATGGAACAAGTCGCAGCGAGTTTGGGTGCGATGGATGGTATAGATAAAGTGTTGCGAGGGTTGCATATTCAATATCTTGCACAGGGCGTTCCTGACGTTGTAATTCTTTTTCCAGAACCGGGATTTGGTATTCCAGAATGGCAGGCGTGCTCTTTTGGCTATCGCTTGCATCGTTTTCATACATTAGAGGAGAATAATTTTAAGCTGACTGGTACACAACTTGACTCGCTACTCGCTGAACATCAAGATATTCATGTCCTCTATCTTACTATTACCAATAATCCTACAGCATTTGCATATACAGCCGACGAATTGAATAGCCTTCACGATACATTGAGAAAGTACTGGAAAGCTGGACGTTCCATATACATCCTCGCTGACCTTGCTTATATTGGTACAGGGAAACCAGTAGATGACGCTGCACGTATGGAGACGTTTTGCGAGCCGGATGTGTTACAGCATACTATCTTTGTGGGTAGCTTCTCAAAAACTCACAGTCTTACAGGAGAACGCTTTGGCTGGGTAACAGTTGGCGATCCAGCAATTATGCCCAAACTTGCTCCTTGTTGGACAAATACAATGGCCTCACTTCCTGGCGAATGGCAACTGCGCTTCATGGCCTACCTTCGTCTCTTTGATATGCGTCCGTGGCTCTCGGAGAAACTCCGTGCATTCTATGGTTTGCGTCGTCAACGCCTTATCGCACAACTACAACATATTGACGAAGAGCAACACCTCTTCAAACGCATCTATCTTGATGACGGCGCAACAGTTTACAATTGGAGCCAACTGCAACCAGGAGAGGATGCATTTTCGCTCTTCGAGAAAACAGGTATTGCAGGTGTACCCGGTTCAGGTTTTGGTTATACAGATGAGTACATCCGCTTTTCTATTGGTGTTATACCGCCTATCGCTTAACCTTGCTAGTTACACATTCAGATGGTACCCTTATGTAGGAACCCATTATGCGATTCGACAAAACAATCAGGTAACATGTTCTGTAGGGACCGATGTATCGCGTCCTCTTGGCGTCTTGAGTGCCAACAAGGACGTGATACATCGGTCCCTATCGAACGCGTTGGGGGAATGTTTCACGTGAAACATTTCTATTGTACTGAACAAACAGAATTGGAGAAATAAGAATGGCTCTTCGTGTAGGCATCAATGGTTTTGGACGTATTGGGCGTCAGTCGATGAAGGCAATGCTTGAACGCTATCCACGTGACATAGAGGTTGTGGCAATCAACGATCTTACCGATACACAAACAAATGCACACCTGCTGAAATATGACTCCACCTATGGCCGTTTCCCAGGTGAAGTCGAGGCAACGCCTGAAGCACTTATCGTTAATGGACACAACATCAAAGTTATTGCACAGCGTGACCCAGCACAAATTCCCTGGGGAGATCTCGGCGTACAGCTTGTAATTGAGTCAACCGGCTTTTTCACCGATGCAGATAAAGCGGCAGCACATCTGCGTGGTGGTGCAAAGAAGGTCATTATTTCCGCTCCCGCTAAGGGTGAAGACCTGACTATCGTTCTTGGTGTGAATGACAACATGTATGATCCTGCCAAACATAACATCATCTCGAACGCATCATGCACCACAAACTGCCTCGCCCCCACAGCTAAGGTGCTGAACGACGGCTTTGGTATCGAGTACGGATTGATGAACACCATTCACTCATATACGAATGATCAGCGTATTCTTGACCAAGTACACTCGGACTTGCGGCGCGCACGCTCGGCTGGTGCGAACATCATTCCTACCACTAGCGGAGCGGCTCGTGCTCTTGCACTGGTCATTCCAGAACTCAAAGGCCGTTTTGATGGTATGTCACTGCGTGTGCCAACCGTTACAGTTTCAGTCGTCGATTTTGTGGCAACGACCCGAAAAGATATCACACGTGATAGCATCAATGCAGCCTTCAAAGTAGCGGCCGACGGTCCACTCAAGGGTATTCTGGATATCAACGAAGAGCCTTTGGTTTCTACAGACTATCGCGGTGACTCGCATTCGGCTATCGTTGATGGTCTCTCGACAATGGTTCTTGGCAACAACATGGTGAAGGTGATCGCGTGGTATGACAACGAATGGGGCTATTCTAGCCGTGTCGCTGATCTCGCAAACTTCGTGGGGCAAAAGGGTTTCTAATGAACAAGAAGACATTACGCGATATCGACGTTGCGGGTAAACGCGTATTAGTGCGTGTTGACTTCAATGTTCCTTTAGATGCAGAGCAGCATATCACCGATGACACACGTATCGTTGCCGCACTTCCCACTATTCATGCGTTGCTGGATGGTGGAGCTTCAGTCGTCCTCATGTCGCATCTCGGCAGACCCGACGGTAAGGTTGTCGAGACGCTGCGCATGACTCCAATTGCACACCGCCTGAGTGAACTCTTGCAGCACCCTGTACAGACAGCGAGCGATAGTGTAGGACCAGAAGTTGAGGCTCAGGCAAAGACTCTACAAGCGGGTCAAGTGCTGTTGCTAGAAAATCTTCGCTTCCACAAGGAAGAAGAGAAAAATGATGCAGCCTTTGCCCAACAGTTAGCGCACCTCGGTGATATCTACGTCAACGACGCCTTTGGCACTGCACATCGTGCACATGCCTCAACGGAGGGAGTCGCACATCTGCTACCAGGAGCCGCTGGCCTCTTAATGGAAAAAGAGCTGAACTTTCTCGGCTCGACATTAGAAAATCCAAAGCGTCCTTTCGTAGCAATCATAGGAGGAGCGAAGGTTTCTGATAAGATCGCCGTTCTGGAACGACTGATTGAACTTGCTGACGTACTCTTAATTGGGGGTGGTATGGCAAACACCTTTCTCGCCGCCGAGAACTACGAGATCGGGGAGTCGTTGTTTGAAGAGAGCAAGTTGGATGTTGCACGTGAATTAATTTCAAAGGCGCATCAACACAACGTCAAGCTACACTTACCGTCAGATGTGGTCATAGCAGACCGCTTCGCGGCTGATGCTCAACATAGAACAGTTACCTGCTATCAAGTTCCAGAGCAGGGATGGCGCATTCTTGATATCGGTCCTGCAACCATCGCTAACTTCCGCGAAACGCTCGCGGATGCCAACACAATTATCTGGAATGGTACGTTAGGAGTTGCGGAAATGCCTGTGTTTGCTGAGGGTACCAATAGCATAATACAGATTCTGGCAGACCGCACACAAGAGGGTGCGACGACTATTATCGGAGGTGGCGACTCGGCGGCAGCCGTGGAACACGCAGGAGCAGCCGACAAAATGACGCATGTTTCAACTGGCGGGGGGGCGTCGTTAGAGTTTCTCGAAGGCCGCACACTACCAGGAGTAGCAGCACTACAAGACAAAGAATGATGGAGGATTAGGCATGGCACGCGCCCGTACCGCAATTCTCGCGGGTAATTGGAAGATGAATTATGGTCCTACCGAGGCGAAGCGTTTTGTGAAAGAGATACTGCCAGAGCTTGGACAAGTGCTGTATAACAGTACACAAACGCTCTGTATTCTCTGTCCGCCAACAATCTCGTTGGGTGCGGTACGGACGGCTCTCGATACACTTCCGTCATCACTACAAAATTACGTCGAACTTGGTGCGCAAAATATGTACTTTGAGGAGAAGGGAGCCTTCACAGGCGAAACATCGCCACTCATGGTGCGTGAACTGTGTAGCACCGTTATACTCGGCCACTCCGAACGCCGTATGCACTTTGGTGAGACCAACGAACTCGTCAACAAAAAAGTGTTATCTGCCCTACAGCATGACTTACGTCCAATTGTGTGCGTAGGCGAAAACGAGGAGCAACACGCGTCAGATCAGACAGAGCACATCATCCAAACACAAATCCAGGGTTGTCTGTGCGATTTTCCTACAGAACATTTGCAAAATATCGTTGTGGCATACGAGCCAGTCTGGGCTATTGGAAGCGGTAAAGCAGCAACGGTAGATGATGCAGGGAGAGTTGCACAAATCATTCGTCAGTTATACCGTGACATGTACAACGAAGAAGTTGCCACTACATTGCGCGTTTTGTATGGTGGGAGCGTCACATCAGACAACATCAACGAATTTATGGCCCATCCTGACATAGACGGAGCACTCGTCGGTGGAGCAAGTATCAAGCCTGATTTTGTCGAGATTGTGCGTAAAGTCGTGGAAAACACATAAAACAAGAGTATCAATGTAGTGCTCAGCACTACATTGATACTCTTGTTTTGAGTTATCTCTTAACAATTAGGAAGGCGAAACTTCTTCTTTGCCACCTGTTCCTTCGAGTAGATTCTTGATTGATTGTAAAGATTTGTCCAATCCTTCCTCAATCGCTGCATCCTGACTACCCTTTTGTTGAGCCATTTGCTGACTCACTTGTGGTGGTGGATCAATAGTAAGATGCACAGTCACTTGCGATGGTGTACTCTCGCTCGATCCCTTGAACTCTAGCCAGCCTTTATAGTTATTTTCACCATCGGAACCCCATTCCAATCGGTGTTTACTATCATCTTTATGAAAGTAGCCATCCGCATCATACTTATGACCGTTTGGTGTCTCGCCTTGGACACGTACACGTTCGCGTTGTTGTGGCTCGGCGTGTTTCGTTGTTGGTACATATTTAGGCAAGTTCGCTACATCTGAGACGAAATCTTCGATCTGTTGCCTTGTCGCGTTGATCGTTATGGAACGTTCGTATTCAGCCATTATGAAGTAAGCCTTTCTCATGGACTAGAAAAATGGTAAAAGCGTACTACATGTCTCGACCTGTATACACATCCATGAAACAAGCGGAAACATCTCCAGTTTCGTCTACGTAGACTACAGTAGAGGAATTCACAGACTCCTTTCTACCTAACAACTATCGTACTCGAAAGAAGCGCGAAAATCAAGATGTTTTTGTTAAATTTTGTGCTTATAGTTCATCTATATAAAGATATTACTCTTAATAGAGCAGCTTATAACATAAATGTTCCACCTGGAATGTCTATATCTCTCAGCTTATACTGCTTTAAAAGTGTTGATTGAAACTTATTTGCTTTAAAAGAGGCTTTGTATCTTCCAACCATCTTCGTCTGTCGGCTGTACTTCTATAATGTTTGTCACCTTGTGTTCCGGTGAGAGCGATATCACGATATTGATGGACTGCGCAATTTGAGTACGTAGCAATTTTGTTTGTGAAGAGGATTGTTCTTTGCTTGCTAGCGCACAAAGCATCTCAAAGCGCGTCAGACAGTCTCGCACGTTCTGAGCATACATTGTAGTCATAACACCGTTCAGACCGTTGTACAGAGCTTGTAGCAACGTTTCTGCCTCTTGGCTACGACACTCGCCAACAATCACACGATTTCCATGCATACGTTCGGCATAAGCGATTAAGTCGCTCATCGTTGTAGAATTTCCTCTATTCGTCTGTAGCACAACTGTATGAGATTGATTCGGTCGTAATTCGGCACTATCTTCAATAGTCACGACGCGTTCATGTGGAGGAATGGCAGCACAAAGCGCGTTGAGCAGTGTTGTTCGTCCCGACCCTATAGGGCCACAGATAAGTATGTTCAGACGCGCTTGTACACAGTCATACAGCATATCCGCCATCGCTTGACTCATAGACCCTTGTTTCACCAAACCGGATAAAGTTGATAGATTTTTTGCGTGTTTACGAATCATCAATGCTGGCCCGTTCACTGCATTTGGAGGCAAAGCGATTGTGAGCAAGGAGCCATCAGGTAAGCACACGTCGGCAAGAGGACCGTGCATAGGTAGAGACTGTTTAGCCGTATGTAAGAGTTGTTCGATAACACGCAACATATGTTGCTCATTTGAAAAATGCAATGCCGTTTGTTGTATCTCGCCATGCCTTTCGACATAGATGCGACGCGGGCCAAGCGCGGTTATGAGTGAGATTGTTTCATCACAGAGAAGAGTTGCAAGAGGATTCGCATTGTGTTCTATTTTTCGTTTGTTAAATTGAACTGTTTTGTCGTCATCAAGCAATTCCTCTTGTATAGCTACAGAAGGACTGAGAACGGAGAGTGGCATAGTGGGCAAGTCTTCATAGCACACCGTGTGTTCTTGCGTTTGTGTCGCTGCTACGGGTGATCCAGAATGAACATCATTCAACCACGTAGCGTCCGAGTCTTCTCGTGTTTCGAGAGTGCTTAATATATTGCGCCGAATGAGTGTTCTTGAGCGTGCCGAAGGTATTGAATATTTTTTCGCTTGCATAGTCTAGTTCTTCCTCCTTCATTTGTCACTTGCCGCCTTCGGCGGCAAGTGGAAGGGAAAAGGGGGGGGGGGGGGGCGCCCACCCCCCCACGACGACCCGCCCGCGCC
>CAXUIS010000011.1:18330-23263 GCA_964250915.1 uncultured Ktedonobacteraceae bacterium
TTTTTTTCGTTGGATGGGTTTTGGTCTCCCTCTTTCATTTTCCACTGCCCGCCTGGGGGGTAAAGTGTATGGTAAAACTGGGGCACAGCCCCAGACCCCAGTCAAAGGGCTACCACCCCTTGCATCCCCGCTTTTGAGAAGTGACAAGTGAACTGTGACTGTGAGAGTAGGGAGTGATGTCTCTTTTTCAGTATAGCGACCCAAGCGAAATGGTGAGTAGAGCAACAAAAAGCACACTGGAAGAAGTTCTTCCAGTGCGCTTTTTATTATCGCTCTTAGTCCAGGTAATCTTTTAATTTGCGGCTACGACTGGGATGGCGTAATTTACGAAGTGCCTTCGCCTCGATTTGGCGGATGCGCTCACGCGTAACGTGAAACTCTTTTCCGACCTCTTCTAACGTGCGGCTACGTCCATCATCAAGTCCAAAACGCAATTGTAGCACCTTGCGCTCACGCTCGGTCAGGCTGTCGAGGACATCCTCAACCTGCTCTTTGAGCAACTGATGGCTCGCAGCCTCAGCTGGTGCGAGCGCGGTATGATCTTCGATGAAGTCTCCAAGATGACTGTCATCCTCTTCACCAATAGGTGTCTCAAGGCTTACAGGTTCCTGGCTGACTTTGATGATCTCACGCACTTTCTCCGCGCTAATTTCCATCTGCTCCGCGATCTCTTCGGACGTGGGTTCACGGCCCAGTTCTTGCAGCAAACGACGACTGATACGAATCAAACGGTTGATTGTCTCGACCATATGCACTGGAATACGGATTGTGCGCGCCTGATCCGCGATAGCGCGGGTGATCGCCTGACGAATCCACCAGGTTGCATAGGTACTGAACTTGTAGCCCTTTGTGTAGTCAAACTTCTCGACTGCACGAATCAAGCCGATATTACCTTCCTGGATCAAGTCCAGCAAGCTCATACCACGCCCGATATATTTTTTCGCTACACTCACAACGAGGCGCAAGTTTGCTTCGGTCAAACGGCGCTGTGCCTCCTCACCGTCATCAATATAACGGCGTGTGGCTCTATTCTGTTCTGGCTTTGCTCGTTCCGCTTTGCCACGCTCCATGCGTTGTGCAAGGCGTACCTCTTCTTCTGCATTAAGCAAGGGCACACGCCCTATTTCACGCAGATACATGCGCACGGGATCGTCAAGGCTGCTTTCTAAATCAGCAACCACGATTCCAAAGCCATCTTGTAGTTCTTCCCATTTAGGGTCAACCATCACTTCTGCATCCGCGATTACCTCGACATCTTCAGGTCCCGGCTCCCAGTCTGCTGGCGGCTCTTTGGTTGGGTCCAGGGCATCCATAGGCTCTTCGTCCTGTAGCTTAAACAAGTCAAAATGCTCAGGTGCCTCAAGAGAAGTCTTATAGCTTCCTTCAGCAGTGTGAGTAGAATGACCTACGGCTTCAACACCAAAAACATTTTCCGCATCTCTTAACATAGACTCATCAAAAGTATCCAATAAAAACACGTCTCGTAGGGGTTCTGTGTGCCCCAAACTCCCCACCACAATCTCACTCCCACGCTCTTCCTCTACGCGATCCATCACATCTTGTTCCCGATTCACCATTCTGGCATCCCCCTTCAGAAAACAGGTAAGCATTATAATAAAGGAAAAAATTCCTGCTCTCCGATTCCGACTTGGTAAAATGATTGCACTCATTGACTAACAATATAAAATCACCCTTGGAGGTGTGTTGCAGAGTCGATTGTTCGTACTTGCTGATGTACTTCTTTTAGCCGTTGCTGAAGCTGCTGTACTCCGGCTCTATCGCCCGAATCGACTGCTTCACGCAGTAAGTATTGCAATTCCGTATTCAGTTGTACCAAGCGTGTTCGTTTGAGTCGTGTAGCGCATTGGACGGCTGCTTTTACCTGTCCTGCCCCATCTAAAGGGGACCTCGACTCAACGGACTGTTGCACCCTGGCGACTGCGGCTTGCAGTTCCATGGGCACAAGTTGCTCTAAGGATTGATATGAGGGGGAAGAACTACGTTGGTACAGAGCGTTTAGTATGTGGTACAACTCTCGCGTGTCTGTCCCAGCAAAGTCACCATCATGTATTATACCACATACATACGGACTTAAACCAGGATTTTGCAAGAGTAGCCCAATCAGGTAGTCCTCCCATTGTAGCTTATCAGCCTTACTCTTGTCAATACTAACGTATGAAACAGTAGAATTGGTAACACTAGTACTTTGTGTATAGGACTCTTCTCTTTTGCCACTCGGCTTCCCAGTATTTCCGTCATTCAACCATTCCGGCTCAGTAGGCTCTAATTCCCCTACTCTTCCTTGCCTCTGTGTCATTGGATCAGCAAAAACAGCCTTTACACCCTGCGTCTTTTGACCTCGTAAGACACGTTGCAACTCTTCATACAATGTACGTTCGTCAATACTAATCATTGTTGCGAGCTTACGCATATAAGCATCACGCTTGATACGATCACTCATCATGCCAATTACAGGAAGTAAACGCTTCGCAGCCTCCGTCTTCCCATGTGGTTCACGTAGGTTGAGGTCCTCTGTTTTTACTACGAAATAGTAGTCAATAAGTGGCAAAGGATGCGATACAGCGTATAACCAAAGCGAAAAGTCGCGCCGAATCACCTCGTCTGGGTCTTCTCCTGCTGGCAATTGCAGAACGTTGATCTCGGCATCAACCTGCTCTTCGAGCATAATCATGCCACGTGATGCTGGTCCACTTTTACCCCGACGTTGGAGTGTAGCACTACCAGCGAGTGGGACCGCGACAACCTTTTTATCAAAGCCCTTCTGAGCTTCTTGGATACCGTGTTCGGTTGCTGCACTGCCAGCTGCGTCAGGATCGAGAGCGAGTGTTACCTGTTTAGTGAGCTTCTTAATTTGCTGAATATGCTTTTCGGTAATCGCGCTTCCAATACACGCTACCGTCTGCTTCGTCCCATATTGGTGCGCAATTACCGCGTCAACATAGCCTTCTACTATAACAACTTGTCCAGCCTGTTTTATTGCATCACGTGCCATATCTATGGCATACAATACCGTATTCTTTTCAAACAGTGGTGTTTGTGGCGAGTTCAGATACTTAGGTTTACCATCGCCTAACGCGCGTCCGCCAAAACCAATCACATGCCCACGCGTATTCCGAATGGGAAAGATCAAACGGTTACGGAAGTAATCATAAATACCGTTTCCGCCCTCCTGAGTAATCGAGCCTTCTCGTTCGCGTGCAAGTCCACCCATGACAAGTTCGCGCTCTGTGTAGCCCTGCGTCAAAAGGTAACGCGATAAGCCATCCCACGATTCAGGAGCATAGCCGAGGCTAAACGCGAGTACAGTTTCAGATGATATACCACGACTCTGCACATATGCGCGAGCCTCTGATGCCTCTTTGGAGCGTAGCAATGCTTGATGAAACCAAAGGAGTGCGTCTTCATTCAGTTTGCGCAATCGCTCTTTGACAGCACTCCGTTCACGCTCCTCTTCCGGGTTCCGTCCAGGGGTATCCTCAACAGGAACACCAGCTTTTTCCGCGAGGTAGTGGAGTGTATCACGGAATTCTAGCCCTTGCTGCTTCTGCACAAAAGAAAAGATATCACCACCCTCGTTACAGCCAAAACAACGAAACGTTTGTGCTTCAGGAAACACATAAAACGAGGGGGTGCGCTCATTATGAAACGGACACAGCCCTTTGAGAGCCTTACCCGATTTTTGTAAGCGAACGACCAGACCGATCTCGTCGGCTATATCAACCTTTGCTTTAATTGCCTCAATGGGAGACGCAGACATTGTTATTCCTTAGCCAACTGCATAAGAACGCATGAGTAGAAAACACCGTAGCCATTCACTATACCACATTACATAGAACGCTTGAAAAGACGAAAAAATATGTTGTATCTTCATACATTGTACTCGTTCTTACTTTTTATTGATAAGAGCATGGGACATATAGGCTTACCTATTAATACTAGGACGCATGTACTAAGTCAAAATAAAATTCTCAAAAACTCCTCCTCAGAAAAAGTTATCCACTTTTCCACATGCTCTATATACTATGATTCTTATTTATATAAAAATATATAAGATCGTAGTAGTAGTAGGGGATGTGGAAAAGCGGATAACTTACGTCAAAAATTGTGTGGTATATTTTTGTGTTAATGCTCAAGAAGCCTCAGAAGCCATGCTAGCATGTGTGGATAACTTATTTACACGCATTTTTTCAGAGGGAAAGCTGTGGATAACTTACAAATAATGAGGATAACTTTGGGTCAAAATGCGGATAAGTTATCCCCATCATCTTTGTCTTAAAAGAAATGGGGATAACTTGTCCACACTCTATGAGGATAACTTTCCGACTTATCCCCTAGATAAGAAAAGTGTGGATAAGTTTTCCACACAGAATGTGGAAAGTAATTCTAACTTATCCCTATGCTATGAAGAATGTGGAAAACTTATCCACACTTTTTGTGGATAACAAAAGGTGAAAAGGAGCTAAATACACTTATCCACAATTTCTAGGACTTGTCCACATTTTTAGCTAGTTTATCCACTTTTTGCTTACTATGCCCGATAGATAGCAAGATAAGCCTTCTAAAATTTATTCTAAAGTTATCCCTCATGTTAAATAATGTGGAAAACTTATCCACACAGAACGTGGAAAAAACACATCGCACCGATATACTGCTCTAAAAATGTGGAAAACTTATCCACATTTTATGTGGATAAACAGTAGCAATGTTACAGTAGCACTGTTACGATGTGGAAATGGGGATAACTTATCCACATATGTTGTGGATAAGTTACAAGCAAAAATGAGCATTGTGGAGATGGGGATAACTTGTGGATAGTTCTGTGGATAAATTATATCGTACTGATATATCGAACCGATAGTGTGGAAAAGTTGTGGATAAACAATGTGGATAATGTGCATCGAGCCGATACATC
>CAXUIS010000011.1:23363-43138 GCA_964250915.1 uncultured Ktedonobacteraceae bacterium
GTGTGGAAAAGTTGTGGATAAACAATGTGGATAATGTGCATCGAGCCGATACATCCTCCTAAAAATGTGGATAAGTTTTCCACATTTTGTGTGGATAAACAGTAGTAATGTTACAGTTGTACTGTCATAAAGTAGGAATGGGGATAACTTGTGGATAAACTATGTGGAAAAGAGGATAACTTAAAAACAGTTGTGGAAAAGAGGATAACTTGTGGATAATTCTGTGGATAAGTTATATCGTGCCGATGTATATCTTTAAAAACGTGGACAAATTGTGGATAAACAATGTGGATAATGTGCATCGAGCCGATACATCTTCCTAAAAATGTGGATAAACAGTAGCAATGTTACAGTAGAGATGTTATATATGAATTGTAGGGTATGTTTTATTCATGAGATCGCAAAGGTGTGCTAAAGCAGACCCGTACAGGACTTTCACCCCACGCCTACAACCTTCGTGAGTCCTGTACGGGTCTGCTTTAGCATACCCTTCATCCAGCCTTCTGAATAGTGGAACGTCTGGTTTTTGTTAAGCGTTGTTCTTCATAAAATGCATACCAGTGTTCGTCAATCCACGCGTTGCAATCAGAAAGAGCACTACCGAGTCCACGTTGCTCAAGCTCTTTATCAACGATCTTGTTAGCATGTGGATGTTCAAACAATTGTGGTAGAGGTGAGCCAAAACCATGTGTATAGTGGACTAACTCATGTGCGATGGTTGTCACCAGCACACAATCAGGCACATTCTTGTGTTGTAACAGTGAATTAATGCCAATAAATGAACGCGTGGTGTCAAGTGACATACGAATAAGACCTAGGCGACTCTTCCAAGGACGACAGTAGGCGATCTGTACCTCGTTTGCATGAGGAACATCAAAAAAATAGTGTTGCCAAATAGAAGTGAGATATATCGTGAGGTCGCGTGTTGCGCAAAACATAATAGGTGATGGTGTAGCAATAGACAATGGCATAAAAGGACTCCTTACAGATAGATAAAGTATTGTGAGTCCAGTATATCGAAGAGGTCATAACAGAAGTCTTAGTCATCCATTAGATGAAGATACGCATATTTTTCCCGTATCTGTTTTGCTTTTTTGAGCCATTCCGTCGCTTCTTCTTTGTTCCCAAGTGCCCATAGAGTGAGCACAAAACTCTTTGCACTCGCTCCTACCTCAAGATGTGTTGGCCCTAATGTCTTCTCACGAATAGCCAGTGCTCTTCTATAAAGTGGTTCAGCTCTCTCAAACTGCTTGCGGTCGCTGTAGAGTTTTGCAAGATCATTGAGTGTTTGGGCTACATCGGGATGTTCATCTCCAAATACTTTTTCACGTATCCTCAGTGCTTGAATATAATAGTACTCAGCATCCTTGTATGCTGTTTGGATGAAAGAGAGGTGAGCCATTCCATTGAGCGTTTGAGCCACATCAGAATGCTCTGCTCCCAGGATACTCTCACGGACCTCAATTGCCTGTTTGTATAATTCACTAGCGAGTCCATAGCGTCGTTGTGCAACATAGACATCGGCAAGCATATTTACCGTACTGGCAACATCGAGATGCTTAAAGCCAAACGCCTGCTCACGAATGTTTAATACCTCTTGCAGAAGTTGCTCGGCCTGTCCATACTTACCGCATAGCACATAAAATTGTGCGCGTGTATACAAAACACGGGCCGCGCTCACGTGTTTGAGTCCAACAGTTTGCACAAGAATAGATTGTGCTGAATCCAACAGTATTTCAACCTGATCGTATCTTCCTTGGGCCATACATAAGACAGCCCAATCATTAAAGCTTGCCACAAGAGCAGGATGGAGTGGTTGCAGGGTAAGTTCCAAATGTACACGTTCTCGTTGCAAATATGCCTCTGCTACATCGTAGTTGCCCAGCACGATAGCAAGACGTGCTAGTGCTCCTAACGTACTTCCCATAAAGGGATGTTGTGGTTCCGGTAGTCGCTCCCAGATGGTGAGTGCATAGAGAAAATATGATCTGGCTAGGGGATATTTACCCATTGTAAAGTAGATGAGTCCTAGCCCATTGAAATTACATGCGACATATGGATGTAATAAGTTCACATTTTGCTCTTTGATAGAAAGTGATTGTAGAAACAACTGCTCAGCAGCGTCGTAATTTCCTTGCTTATAGCGGAGTTCAGCCAGTTTGAGGCGTACTGTGGCAACGTGTTGATGTGCTGGACCGAGTACACGTTCAGCATGAGAAAGTTCTTTTTGTAGCTGTGATTTCGCTTCTCCATAGATACCACGTGTGTGGTGACGCCAAAAGGCAGTACGAAGATCAGTTGCTATCTCTTTCGCTTCTGGTACAAGCTGATGCATTGCTATGGCTTTAGCAAGCAAGTCTTCGGCTTTATCATATTGTGCTTGTACACGAAAATAGAGTCCTGCTTGATACAGAAGTCGTGCCGCCTCTACCGAATGCAAGGCATAGGATGTAATCAACGTGAGGCAAGCCTGGACATGGGGCATTGCTTGCTGGCACCGATGCCAATGCTGCACCTCTTCGATATCAGGAAATGCTGTATTGACTGCGCGTATCGTTCGTACCACCCATTCGTAACGAATATTTTCGCTCATCCAATCTTGTAGCACAACCTGTACGAGTGGATGGAGAGACAGCAATTTAGTTTCAGAGGTGCGGTTAACTAGTGAGAACTTGCGCAACAGCGCAATCGCAGTGTCTAGTGTCAGGGGATCGCTCGCAACAGGTTGAAGGACGGTTCCTAGTTCAGGAGCTGCAAAGCGAATAAGCTCCTCTGGAATTGCACTTGAATCGAGGAAGGCGCAAAAACAAAGGAGTTCGAGTGCTGCCGGACCAATCGAACGTATTTGAGCGAGTTTTTCAAACGAATGAACGAAAGTTGTTCTCACTGATGCCGAATGGTCCACACCCAGGCCACCACGCATGCTGAGCAGTTTCGCGCGGCTAGTGCTATAACGACAAAGATAATCATCAAGGCTGCATCCAGTTTCTTCTATATATGCGCCAGCCTGATCGAGTGCCAGGGGATGATCGCCTAGTAATACCGCAAGCTCATTCGCTCTTTTTCTATCAATGGACTGTGCTTCTGGAAGCAATGCATCTTGTGACAACTTCTTGACGCGTCGCAGGAGAAATAGTACGGCTTCATCTCGTGCCATGTGACAGAGATTTATGCGTTGTGCCATTGAACCCGTCGTCTGAGTCCGGGTGGTAAGCAGGATGTGTCCACGTACATTTGATGGTACGAGTGTATTCAATAGCGCAAGGTCTTCATCGTTATCGAGAATGAGTAGCCAGCGTGTATGCCCCTTTAACCATGACTTTACAGCGTCAGCAACCCGCTCTCCCTTCTCCTTTATAGGAAGCTGAAGTTGTGGAGCGATAGTATTCCAATCTTCACGTAACACCTCACGCTTATCTCCGCGTAACCACAGAATAACACTATAGTCACGATGGTGACGGTACGCGTATTCTACCGCTATCTGAGTTTTGCCACTTCCAGCCAAACCGCTCATCGCTTGCACAAGTGTCGTTGCCTTGCCGGAATGAAAATTCTCGTGAAGCAGTGTAAGAACCGATTCTCGACCAGTGAAAAAAGGGTTGCGTCGATAGGGAACATTCCAAATGACAGAGGAATCTTGTGGAGGTGTCGCTACTGCTGAGGGAGTATGTATGTCTTCAACAGGCGGAATCACAGCCTGTCCAGTCAATACTAGCACGGTGCGATGATCCTGTTCTTCTTGTTGACATGCCTCCTCTAACGCTTGCGCAAAGTCACGTATTGTTGTGAAACGTCTCTTAGGGTCTTTTGCTAATGCCTGTTGTACCACAGCTTCTAGGGCAGGTGAGAGGAGTGGTACATGGTCACGCATCGGTGCGGGTGTGTTCTGCGCGTGTTGTATGGTAACTTCTATGAGAGTTCCGTTAAAAGGACGCACTCCACAAAGCATTTCATAGACAATGACGCCCAGTGAATATTGGTCGCTGGCGAAGCACGGTTTGCCCTTGCTCTGTTCAGGAGCGGTATATGCAATAGTGCCAACACCCAAGTTTTTTTGTGATTGCTGATTTTGTGTGCTTTGTGCTACGGTTGCAAGGCCAAAATCACTCAGTAGTACGTTATTGTGCTTATCTAATAAGATATTTTCAGGCTTCACATCACGGTGAATAGTTTTATTATCATGAGCATATTGAAGTGCTTCGGCGACCTGTTTGATATAAGGAAGCATTGTATCAGGAGAAAGTTTTGTGCCCTTACTGTAGCGTTGTCGAAGTGTGCCATTGGGGGCAAAATCCATGACAAGATAGGGCGTGCTTGTACTATCCTGTATGCCAAAGTCGAGGACCGATATAATATTTGGATGTTTTAATGCGGCAATTGTGCGTGCCTCGTTAGAAAAGCTTTCCATTTCGTCATTTGTCAGGCGCATCGGCAAAACTTTAATTGCAGCCTGACGTTTGAGATAGATATGCTCGCCTAGATATACCTCTGCAAAACCACCACTCCCCAATCTGTAGAGTAAACGATAATTTCCTAAATGCTGTCCTACGCGGTCATTCATGTCCTTGACCTCAAATACCCTAGTAGAGAAAACTACGCCTTTTAGGTCCCACATGAAGATACTGCATTATGTTTACAAAAGCAAGAGTATTACACATAAAAGGTACTATTGTAGGGACCGATGTATCGCGTCCTTTCAGCCTCTTCAATCGCCGACAAGGACGCGTACATCGGTCCCTACTTAATAGAGGACGCTCAAATAGGCCCAGCAAATGATGCCACGTGGGTAGAAATGACCTCCCCAATCACTATTATCGTCGTGAAAGCCGTCGCTGAAGGTTTTAGAGAAATTGACATTGTAGGTGTAGGCAGCCTCTGTTATATTCAGTTGTGCACAAGAGGAGCAGCCATTTTTTGTATAGACGAGATCGGCTACAATGCCTGAAAGCATCACTTTACTGAACCATTCATAACGTAGACAATGCCCTGCGTCACATTGCTGACCATGAGCAGCTGTTGAGGTCAGCACGATCATAGTAGGTGAAGAGAGTGTATCAGCCGCTAAGTCCGCAGGATATTGCTGGGCAAGGTCGTGAAGCAACGTCTGATTCATGGTGCCATCTTGTCCTATAAGATGCAGGTACAATAAGCCCTCGCCCAACATAATGGTACGTCCAGAGCAATTGCTGAACGTGGTATTGTCCGCGATAGGCAGGAAGCCATGCGTATTGTGTTCCTGCACCATCGCGCCTTCAATTTTTGTGGCGGCCTCGTTCCAAAGGGACCCATTTGTGTTACCTTGCACTAAGCCATCAAGATACGCAGTGGCGCGGTAGCCCGTCGCCTCTTTCAAGCCTTGATAATATTGGTTGCCTGCGCCAGCACCACTATTGTGCAGACAATCACTCGCGGCGTCATACGTTGTGTTTGTGTCTTGAGCATTATAGGCAATGCCCGTTGTGGGATCACCCACATTGAGATTGTGATGCATCGCGGCATCAACCAACCCAATAGCACTATGTAACAGGTCACTATCCCTCGTAATATACTCATAATAGGCTAGTAATAGCGCAACGTTATCATTCTCTTCCGTCGGCATAGGGATACCTGTTTTGATATAGGGAGGAGTATAACAGGTTGCCCGAATAGTAGGTATGCCATGCCCCGGTGCAACACATTGACCATTACTAGCCACATCACCACCTTGATCGTGCTGAAAGTAAGTGCCGAAGGTGTTGCTGGTCGCGTTTTTAAGAACCGTCGCCATTGCTGACTTGAAGAACCACGGGGCACGCGTAATCTCGAAATAGCCGTACTCATGCATGACATCAACCGTACTCAAGAAGCCGTAGGTTCCCTCGTAGACGGTCGCATCATAGCCACCACCTGCACATGCTGATCGTGCTGTCAGCCAGCTACTTGCCTTATAACTGCGTAGAGTATTCCCTAGTAGCCAGCGTTGTGCCGGTGTAAGCGCATTATTATGAATAAGATAGTTTTCCATCGTTTGCGCCTGTGCTAGCAAATTATCGTGCGTCGAAAGATTGTCAACCGCAAAATCGACCACATCCTGCTCCGAAGACCATTCGTGCGTAGCATACAAACCCTCATTTTGACAACCTGCTGGTAGCATTGTGTTGGCGAAAAGCTGCTGACTCGGATTCCATCCTCCCAAAAGAAGATAAGCTGTGCTACTTTGTCCCGCCGCTACGTTATACGCCCATGCCAGACCCGCACGATCACTACTGCTCGTATTGCATGACCAGTGTTGTGAGTCGCCCGCGAGAAAGAGTGTGCCAGCCGTAACATCGGCTTTGGGGTCGTAGGAGAGTAGTGAGACAGGAGTACCAGCAGGAGTTGTATGAGCAACACAGGCATTGCTGGGTGGAAGTAGACGATTACTACCAAAGAGAAAGTTGCCATTTAACGTCGTAGAGCCATTGTTTTGTAGATGTATGCCGACGATAAGCGTCGGGACGATATCGTCACGAACAGCATGTTCACATAGTTCAAGTTCGATACAACCGGGTTCACCGCGAAACGTGTCGATAAAGTCAACGCCAACATGCATTCCTTCGCCATCCGTAGCATCGCCTTCCCAACGGGTTGTGTTAAGACCCTGTGTCCATTGCTCGTTGAGCAGATAGCTGTCACCTCGTGCTGTATTAGGCGTTCCCATATGAAACATATACGTTTTTTGCTGATGAGTCGGCGCGATACCAACAACATAACTCGCGGTATTGTCATGAAAGATACCATCGGTCCCACTCGAAACAGAGGATGTTGCGGGATTGATGGTGAAGTTGAAACGCGACCCAAACTTTGTATTGATATTAGTAAATTGGCCCTGTGCCTTAATTGTTTGAACAGGAAGACGGCTATCCAGTTGAATCGTGGGGGGTGGAGAAGATGACGCTTGTGAAATTGTCATTTGTCGTGGCGATGCTTGAACATAGGTCGTCTGTGCATAGGTTACTTGTGAAAGCACATAGACACACAGTATGAGAGCGAGCAGAATACGGATGCCATGAGTACGAAACACGATAGTTCCTCTTCCATTTATATAGATGATGTCTATTGTACCAGAAAAAAGTGCGGCGTGAACAACAAAAATGTAGGGGAGACCCTTGCAGTCTCCCATCTGTTTGACTTGACATCGTACATGTTGGTCAGTATAATGATTGTATAGTCATCCAAATGAATGGTTAGTCAATCAAAAAGGAAAGGTATATGACACTCTCACCCGATCCCATTCAGGCACAACTTATTGTCGCACGGCGCAATCAGATTCTTGATGCTGCCGCAAAAGTATTTGCCGAGAAAGGTTTTCATCCTACAACGATCAAAGATATTGCGGTTGAGGCGGGCATTGCGCACGGCACCATCTATAACTACTTTGAGAACAAGCCAGCATTGCTGCTCGGCATTTTTGACCGTATGAAAGCATCAATCATTCAGGAAAATATGCCACTTGCTCCCGATGGCATTGACTTTCGCACGTCCATACGTACATTCATACGCCTTCCATTAATGGGTCTGAAACAAGATAACTTTGCCTTGTTTCGCATTATTGTTTCGGAGATGATGGTCAATGAAGAACTCAGAACGCTGTACTACAAACAAATTTTGGAACCAACGCTGCTTCTAGCGGAGCCATTTTTTCAAGAAGAGGCGGTGAAACGCGGACTCAATCTAACCGATGCCCGTCTAACTATTCGTGCCATCTCCAGTATGGTAATGGGTCTCACATTGGAATACATCATGGGCGACAGCACTCTTGCAGCACAGTGGGAAGAACTTCCAGATTTTCTCACCGATCTGATCTTACATGGACTTCAGGATGATAAAGGATAAAAACATCTGTGATTGGCTCACGAAAGTTTTGTCGTACGTATTCTTTAGGAGAATGAGAACATGATGCTTTATAAAGCATTACAATATCCCTTTCAAGGAAAAGGCTGGTTTCGCTGTATCCTCATTCTGGCATTGGTGCAACTACTACCGATTGTCGGACAGTTGATTTTGCTTGGCTACGGTATGGACATTGCGCGAGCACTGTACGCTGGACAAACTAGCTTACCCCCTATTCGATGGCTATCAGCACTCGGCAATGGCTTCCGCTTTTTCCTTGCTGGTTTCGTCTATCTCCTACCAATTTTCGTGACGATTGGAGTGGTAGGAGCCAGTAGAATGAGTTCGAGTAGCAGCTTCGGCAATCTGGGTGTCCTTGGCATATTTCTGGCCGTTGGTCTTCCTCTCCTCCTCTTTTTAATACGAATAGTTCTCGTTAGACGAACTAGTTCACCTTCTGTTCAACGGTCTCAGACACGTGGAGGTGGTCTCCGATCTTTACTAAGCTGGCTTTTGCCAATATTCTTAACCATCGCGTCGATTTTCATACTGAGGACTCTCGTATCTAGTTCTGGCATTGACACTGGGAAGCCGAATGGACTTAGTATACTTCTGCTCGTTGTGTTCGCTTTCCTTCTCTTTTTAATAGGGATCGTGCTGTATGTAGGAGGAGTGCGCTACTCTATAGAAAACAAGGGTCTTCTTGCTCCAATGACTAATGCCAAACTACTTTTGAAGAACCGCGCACTCACAGGCATGCTTCTCCTCAACATCATTCTTCTGTATGCTATGGCAATTATTGCTACAACCATAGGATTGGTACTGTTCATCCTGCCCGGATTGTTTGTCTTCGTTGTGTGTTCACTAGCTTTGTGGTACATGTTCGCCTACTACAGTATGGAGGTCGGTGTGAATAAGACCAGCAGCATTTCTAAAAAGAGCACAATGTCTATCTCATAAAGGAAAAGACGAATTCGTTTTGTCATACTGACGACCAGTCAAACTTATCAACGTACAAGTATACTATATAGGAGAGTATCCTACTATGCAGATAACTATTATTGCTGGCGGGAGTCGTGGTGATGTTCAGCCTTATGTGGCCTTAGGCAAGGGATTAAAGGAGGTAGGACATACAGTACGCATTTTGTCCTCCGGCGATTTCCACGACTTGGTGACGGACTATGGCCTGGACTTCTTTACTACAGGAGGTAGTTCGCAAGCTGTGGCTCAAAGTCTACAAGTCCTCTTGGAGCAGGGTAAGATGCTCAAAATTCTTTCGCAGATGAGTCATGCTTCACAACAACAGGCAATTCAAGCTGCCGAAAAGGGATTAGTTGCCTGCCAAGGCTCTGATCTCATTCTTGGCGGACTAAGCGGACTATTTAGTGGGCAAGCTCTTTCAGAAAAATTGGGCATTCCCTTGCTGCTAGCCTACTTAGTTCCCTTTACGCCGACCAGCGCGTTCCCCAGTGCTTTAACGCCAATACCACAAACACCTCTGACTCAATGGATGAACAAGCCATCACATCTTCTAGCGCAGCAAACCATGTGGCAATCATTCCGTTCAGCAGATAGCAAAGCACGAGCTGAGGTCTTACACATACCTTCAGCCTCTTTGTGGGGACCATTCTCCTCTTTGAGGCGACAAAAGCAGCCTGTCCTCTACGGCTACAGTTCTTACGTCCTACCTCATCCGCGCGATTGGGATGACACTCAGCATGTCACCGGGTACTGGTTTCTGGAACCTCCGGTCGGATGGGAACCTCCTGCCGATTTGCTACATTTTCTTCAGTCGGGGCCGCCACCTATCTATATCGGTTTTGGCAGTATGAGTAGTAGCAAACCAGAGGAGGCCGCTGATATGGTTTTGCAGGCTCTCACACGTACAGGCCAGCGTGGTGTGCTTTATGAAGGCTGGGGTGGTTTAAAGAAAGAACAGTTGCCGGAATCTGTGTTTATGACTGGCTCGATCCCACATACTTGGCTCTTCCCTCGTATGGCGGCTGTAGTGCATCATGGTGGAGTTGGGACAACCGCCGCAGGTTTGGCGGCAGGCATTCCGTCAATTATCACGCCCTTCTTTGCCGATCAACCGTTCTGGGGACGACGTGTGTATGAATTGGGCGTTGGTCCTAAACCTATTGCACGCCGACGGTTGACGGTTGACAATCTAACGGAAGCCATTAGGCGTGCAGTGTCAGATGTAGAGATGAGGAAGAAGGCTGCCGCTCTTGGAGAACGCATTCGAGCCGAGAATGGCATTGCTCAGGCTGTAGCAGTTATCGAGCAGAGTGGTAGAAGATAAAGATTTTCAGCATAGCTTCACAAAAGGCAATGCTGAGACAGCAAAGCATCTTTTGTGAGGCTCAGCCGAAAAAGCTTTAGAGGATATCCATAGTAATTTGTTAAACCGCATCATTAAAGCCCCTACAATCTCGCTCATTTGTTAAATAACATTATAATGCATATTCATTTATCCATGCATTTATATGTTTCAACATTAGCAATCACTTGACGTATTATTAGAGTAAACTTAAAGTTTGTGCTTGGAGCCAAAACAGGTCATTTGTCCCATGTTTTCATGTCTTGCTTCTGGTATTATGGACGTATAAAGAATAAGAACATAAAGAACGTTAGGAGGTTGCGGTGATGAATAGTGTTTTGTGTAGAACAACTGATGCGGCGTTGAATAAGTGCCCGCTTGAGTCCGATAAGATGAATATGAATGTAGCACAATACGAAGAGTCTTACGCAACTGCTCCGATGGTTGTAGTGCGACCCGCTAACTCCGAAGAAGAGGAATTACACACACTATTCGAGTCGGCGATCAGCAGCCGTCTTTCAGCTATGCGTACACAAATGGACCGCATAAGTGGTCCATTGCCCTATACACAATCCCGTTGGTATGAGACGGACGTGCTTCCCGTTATAACAAAGCAACCGAAAAAACTCTTCATGTTTCGTAGTTCCTTTCAACGTGCGCTTCTCTATGGTAGCCTCTGTCTGATGCTAACTATGCTTGGCTTCGACCTGATGGGCGTACTAGTTCTGTGCACGCGCTAGCAATCGGCGCGTGCCGTATTTGGTTTCTTACGGATGACACATTTTGTGCTGTCTGGTCTCTGACAGCCATTGTTGGAATGCGTACTTTATTAAGAGAGACAAATATATGTAACCCTAGCATTCTCTCTTTCTCTTCGTGTAGAATGGCAACATGATAGAAAACACCTGACGTTATTTCTTTAAAAACCTCAGGCTGTGAGCGGAAGAGAGACAGTATGAGCGATCTCTGGCGAGCACTTGGCTATTTACGCAAATATTGGGCTACAGCATTAGGTGCGTTTCTTAGCCTCCTCATTGTCACGGCGACAAATCTTGTTACTCCACAAGTTCTACGCATTGTGATCGATCAGGGTATTAGCGCGAAAAACTTGCTAGTCGTGTTGTACGCATCCCTCGGTTTACTCGCCATCGCTATTGTTCGTGACCTCTGCTCATTTACGCAGAGCTATTGGAGCGAGAAGGCGAGTCAGGGTGCAGCCTATGATATGCGTAACGCGCTTTTTGCGCGCCTTGAACGTCTTAGTTTCAGCTATCACGACAAAGCGCAAACGGGTCAATTGATGACGCGCATCACAAGCGACGTGGAGAACGTACGAAATTTTACAGGCGCGGGCATTCTGCAACTCCTCAATGCTATCGTGATGTTGTTGGGTAGTGCTACCATTCTGCTCATCTCCAACTGGCGACTGGCATCGCTCGCCTTGCTCATGGTTCCAGCTATTTTCGCCGTATTCTTTGTGTTTTTGATACGTGTCGGGCCACGTTTTCGTATTGTGCAGCAAAAGTTAGGCAACCTCAATACCATCTTACAGGAAAATCTGGCGGGTGTGCGCGTCGTCAAGGCGTTTGTGCGTGAACCATACGAGCATGATCGTTACTTCACAGGCAATGACGACCTGTTACAGGAAAACCTTGGTATTGTGCGTAGTTCCTCGTTGGCCTTCCCACTCATCTTCTTTATTTCCAATCTCGGTACGCTAGCGGTCATCTGGTTTGGTGGTTCACAGGTCATTAGTGGTAGTCTGAGTATTGGCGCATTAGTGGCCTTCAACAGTTACCTCAGTTTCCTGCTCATGCCTGTCTTTATTCTCGGTAGCACCATTACGTCACTCACACAGTCCGCCGCTTCCGCTAAGCGCGTCTTCGAGGTCGTCGATGCACCGATTGAAGTCAAAGATGCGCCCGACGCAATTACGTTGCCACCTCTACAGGGACGTGTCAACTTTGAAAGAGTGGTCTTCCGTTACGCAGGTAGCGAGACACCCACGCTTGACGATATCTCATTCGTAGCACAACCTGGGCAAACCGTGGCTATCCTGGGACGTACAGGTTCCGGTAAATCGAGTATCATCAATCTTATTCCACGTTTCTACGATGTCACAGAGGGTCGCGTACTGGTCGATGGTGATGATGTACGTACGGTCACACTTGCAAGTTTGCGTTCACAAATCGGCATTGTGCTACAGGAAACCAATCTTTTTAGCGGCACCATCCGTGAGAATATCGCTTATGGTCGCCCCGATGCAACTCAACAAGAGGTTGAGGACGCTGCACAAGCTGCACAAGCGCATAGCTTCATTATGAGTTTTCCCGCAGGTTATGACACGCTCGTAGGTGAGCGCGGTGTCGGACTGAGCGGTGGACAGAAACAGCGTATCGCCATTGCACGTGCACTTATACTCAATCCCGCGCTACTCATTCTGGATGATAGCACATCAGCTGTCGATGCCGAGACCGAATTTCAAATTCAGCAAGCGTTGTTGCACCTGATGAAGAACCGTACCTCCTTTATTATCGCTCAAAGGATTAGTACAGTGCGTAACGCTGACCTTGTACTCCTTATTGACGGTGGCAAACTCGTAGCACAGGGCACGCATGAAGAGCTACAAAGAACAAGCGGCCTGTATTGCGAATTGCTCGAATCACAACTCGTGAACAACGAAAAATTAGAGGCAGTGGGAGCGTGATGATGAACGTAAATACGAACGGTAGGGGCCGCAATTCATTGCGCCCAAAGATGGGCTGGGTGGGGTTCGCGTTGAGGAAAGAAATCGTTGCCGACACATTGCTCCTCTACCGCCCCCATCTTTGGGCGCAATGAATTGCGGCCCCTACCGTTTTTTGTTGTCGGTACATATAAAGGATAAATACGTATGAGCCAACGCATCGTAGCCGAAGACAAGACACATTTTTATGGTCCGACGCAGGATAAGGCTTCCGATGGTGAGCGCGTCAACACAGGTGCCGTCTTAGGCCGATTACTCACATATTTCGCACCATTTCGTGTGCAACTACTAGGGGCGTTGGTACTTGTCATCATTTCGGCGGGAACGCAAGCGGTGGGACCAGCACTGATTGGACAAGCGATTGACGTGTATATCACAGGCAAAAATGGTGCTGGCTTAGCACAGATTATGCTGCTCCTGCTCGGCGTTTACATTGTGGGCTTTGCGTCACAATTTGGACAAACATCGTTGATTGGTAGGATCGGTCAACGCTTCCTCTCGGCATTACGTACACAAATATTTGATAAGGTGCAATCGCTCTCAATCGCTTTTTTTGACCAGAACAAAGCTGGCGACCTTATGTCACGCCTCGTCAACGATATCCAGGTTATCAACCAACTGCTCAGTCAGGGCGTAACACAGGTGATTGGTAGCGTCTTCTCACTTGTTGGCATTCTCATCGCAATGCTTGTCCTGAATGTCCCATTGGCACTATTAAGCTTTTTAACTGTGCCAATTATGGTATGGATTACAATTCTCTTCGCGCAACGCTCACGTAGTGCCTTTCGTGACACGCGCTCTGTCATCGGTATCGTTTCTTCTGAACTAGAGGAGGAACTGGTTGGAGTGCGTGTCGCGCAAGCGTTCAACCGCACGGATGCCAATATCGAACACTTCGCGGCACACAACGCGGTCAACCGTGATGTCAACGTGCATGCCGTGGCGATCACCTCAGCCTTCACGCCCACCATCGACATCATCAGTACGCTGGCAACGGCTATCGTCGCGGGTTTTGGTGGCTGGCTGGCTATTCGTGGCACTATTCCTGTAGGCGTGGTTGTCGCGTTTTTCATCTACGTACAACAGTTTTTCCGTCCTATCCAGATTATCAGTAGCATCTATACACAGGCACAGGGTGCGTTAGCAGGGGCCGAACGTATCTTCGAGCTTGTAGATGAACCAGTCGAGCAGAAAGACACTCCCGGAGCGCAACCACTTCCGCGCATAGTTGGTCGTGTTGTATACGATTCGGTGAATTTTGCCTATAACGCGAACGCTGATAAGCCAGATTTTGTGTTGCATGATATCAACCTTGATGTGAGGGCTGGCGAAACGATTGCGCTTGTCGGCGAAACTGGCGCGGGCAAATCATCGCTGGTCAATCTGTTACCACGCTTCTATGACGCGACTATGGGTAAAGTGAAAATTGATGGATATGATGTAAAGAATGTAACGCTGGCAAGTCTGCGTTCACAGGTAGGTATTGTACAACAGGACACATTTCTCTTTTCGGGCACTGTCGCCGACAACATCCGTTATGGACGTTTGGATGCAACCGATGCCGAGGTCGAGGCGGCGGCGCGTACCGTTAGTGTTCATGAGTTTATCAAGAATCTGCCAGAGGGCTATAAAACAAAACTGGGCGAGCGTGGTAGTGGTCTCAGTCAAGGTCAGCGTCAACTTCTTGCCTTCGCACGTACCGTTCTCGCGGACACGCCCCTCCTTATTCTCGACGAGGCCACGTCCAGTATCGACACGCAAACGGAGCAGCTTATTCAGGATGCGCTCAAAAAACTCTTGCAAAATCGAACTGCCTTCATCATCGCGCATCGTCTGACAACCATCCGTGATGCTGACCGTGTACTCGTCCTCGACCAAGGCCGCATTATCGAAAGCGGCACGCACGACGAATTATTAGCACGCAACGGACACTATGCTGATTTGTATAGGCGTCAATTTCCGTGAGATGAAACGGCTGTAGTAGTCTGTCAAAGTACATTTGGGACCGAAACTAGGGCGCCCGCAAGGGGACGCCCCTCCCATATGACATGGCTCCTCATGCGCGTTCGCATATGGGAGGGGCGTCCCCGAAGCCGCATTCGGGGAATGAGAAAGGCAGCGGGCGCCCTTGCCCCAGCCACATCAAGATTGACAGACTAGTAGGGGTCTAATTCTATTACACCCTGTCGGCAATCAACAATGTTGGAGGACATGTTAAAACGTTTCATCAATCCTGTAGACGTACTCAATCGCCAACAGGGTGTAATAGAAGTAGACCCCTATAAGGTTCTTCAGAGTAGATGATGTGATATACTATACCAGAAAACATTTTCCACATGTATAAAACTTTACCCAAAACGCAACGTAGATAACAATTGGAAGACACTATTCACGTATTCTAATAATAAGAAGCCATTATTAAAAGAAAAGCGGAGGAAACGGAACGGATGGACGCACGCTTTTATAACTCAGATGAAATAGATATTGAACGCCTTTCGCAGGACCTAATGAACGTCTATACGGCGCAGGGCTATCAGACGCAGCAGATTGGTACCAAAGATCAGATGCTGGTACAGATCAAGAAGGGCGGTGATCTGGAAGCACTTGTTGGTCTACAAGCTGCTCTATCGCTGACGCTTCAGCGCACAAGTGGTGGCACACTTGCCATGATCGGACAGCAAAAATGGCTAGATAAAGCAGCTGTCGGTGCGGTAGGCATCATCGGTTTTGCTGTCTTGTGGCCTCTTGCGCTCACCGCGGGTGCGGGAGCGTTGCGTCAGGCTAGTTTGGGTAATCAGGTTCTCAACGTTGTTGATGGGCTTGTACGTCAGCAGCGTCCAAACGTGCAAATGGGTCCTATTCCTGCCCAGTTTATGCCACAGGCACAGCAGCAGTGGGGTACTCCACCTGCACAACAGATGCCCTACTATACGCCGCCAGCACAACAGCAACCGCAGACGCCACCGATGTATACACCACCACAACCGACGGTGCAACCAATGCAAGCAGCACAACCTGCTGCACCCACGCAATTGCGTTGTCAATACTGTAACACGCCCTATGAAGCTGGCGACACCTTCTGTACTGGTTGTGGACGCTCGTTGACGCCCGCGAAAGTGTATTGTGCTAACTGTCATGCCGAAATCAAACCTGGCATGTCATTCTGCGCGAATTGTGGTTCATCGACATTTGAGCAAACGGTAAAGCCTGCTGGTAATGCTGCGCCACAACAACCTGCGCGCTCAGCCGCTCCCGCGTATACGCCACCGCCAGCACCGCCTGTACAACCAAAGCCAGTGGTACCCGTGTATACGCCACCAGCGACACCACCAACGCCACCTGTACAACGTGTGGAGCAATCTTATGTACCACCGGCACGGCCACAGCCAGCACCAGAACCACTCTATGTCCCACCTGTGACGCAGAATCCGGCGGTGCAGCCACAGCCAAAAGTGACAATGGTGCCATCAACACAACAGGATGCACCCGTTGCGCCATCACAACCAAGACCGCAACCACAGTATTACATACCGTCAAACTCGCAAACGTCAGCACAGCAACAAGCTGCGGCATCGGAGCCAACAATTGCTAATCAACCTGCTCAAGGGCAACAAGCTATTGATACCACTGTACCGTGGGGCGTTCTCACCTTCGCAAGCGGCGAACAGGTGTCACTAACAGGCGCGAGTGCGCTCGTTGGACGCTATGACCATGACTTAGGCGGAGAAAAGCCAGCCGTTGACCTGAGCGATCAACAGGGGGCCGACACAACTTCACGCGTGCATGCCGTGTTTGAACATGCCAGCAACGTCTATACGCTGACTGACCTGAATAGCACCAACTCGACCCGTATCAACAACACTCGACTCGATCCCGACAAAGCTACACCTCTCAATGATGGAGATACAATTTTGTTTGGCAAGGTTAGTTGCACATTTAAGAAATTATAAATGTCAGGTATGAATGATGCAATGGTGCTGGCTGCATGCAGCCAGCACCATTGCATCATTCATACCTGACATTTATAATTTCTTAAATGTGCAACTAACCTTGCCAAACAAAATTGTATCTCCATCATTGAGAGGTGTAGCTTTGTCGGGATCGAGTCGAGTGTTGTTGATACGGGTCGAGTTGGTGCTATTCAGGTCAGTCAGCGTATAGACGTTGCTGGCATGTTCAAACACGGCATGCACGCGTGAAGTTGTGTCGGCCCCCTGTTGATCGCTCAGGTCAACGGCTGGCTTTTCTCCGCCTAAGTCATGGTCATAGCGTCCAACGAGCGCACTCGCGCCTGTTAGTGACACCTGTTCGCCGCTTGCGAAGGTGAGAACGCCCCACGGTACAGTGGTATCAATAGCTTGTTGCCCTTGAGCAGGTTGATTAGCAATTGTTGGCTCCGATGCCGCAGCTTGTTGCTGTGCTGACGTTTGCGAGTTTGACGGTATGTAATACTGTGGTTGCGGTCTTGGTTGTGATGGCGCAACGGGTGCATCCTGTTGTGTTGATGGCACCATTGTCACTTTTGGCTGTGGCTGCACCGCCGGATTCTGCGTCACAGGTGGGACATAGAGTGGTTCTGGTGCTGGCTGTGGCCGTGCCGGTGGTACATAAGATTGCTCCACACGTTGTACAGGTGGCGTTGGTGGTGTCGCTGGTGGCGTATACACGGGTACCACTGGCTTTGGTTGTACAGGCGGTGCTGGCGGTGGCGTATACGCGGGAGCGGCTGAGCGCGCAGGTTGTTGTGGCGCAGCATTACCAGCAGGCTTTACCGTTTGCTCAAATGTCGATGAACCACAATTCGCGCAGAATGACATGCCAGGTTTGATTTCGGCATGACAGTTAGCACAATACACTTTCGCGGGCGTCAACGAGCGTCCACAACCAGTACAGAAGGTGTCGCCAGCTTCATAGGGCGTGTTACAGTATTGACAACGCAATTGCGTGGGTGCAGCAGGTTGTGCTGCTTGCATTGGTTGCACCGTCGGTTGTGGTGGTGTATACATCGGTGGCGTCTGCGGTTGCTGTTGTGCTGGCGGCGTATAGTAGGGCATCTGTTGTGCAGGTGGAGTACCCCACTGCTGCTGTGCCTGTGGCATAAACTGGGCAGGAATAGGACCCATTTGCACGTTTGGACGCTGCTGACGTACAAGCCCATCAACAACGTTGAGAACCTGATTACCCAAACTAGCCTGACGCAACGCTCCCGCACCCGCGGTGAGCGCAAGAGGCCACAAGACAGCAAAACCGATGATGCCTACCGCACCGACAGCTGCTTTATCTAGCCATTTTTGCTGTCCGATCATGGCAAGTGTGCCACCACTTGTGCGCTGAAGCGTCAGCGATAGAGCAGCTTGTAGACCAACAAGTGCTTCCAGATCACCGCCCTTCTTGATCTGTACCAGCATCTGATCTTTGGTACCAATCTGCTGCGTCTGATAGCCCTGCGCCGTATAGACGTTCATTAGGTCCTGCGAAAGGCGTTCAATATCTATTTCATCTGAGTTATAAAAGCGTGCGTCCATCCGTTCCGTTTCCTCCGCTTTTCTTTTAATAATGGCTTCTTATTATTAGAATACGTGAATAGTGTCTTCCAATTGTTATCTACGTTGCGTTTTGGGTAAAGTTTTATACATGTGGAAAATGTTTTCTGGTATAGTATATCACATCATCTACTCTGAAGAACCTTATAGGGGTCTACTTCTATTACACCCTGTTGGCGATTGAGTACGTCTACAGGATTGATGAAACGTTTTAACATGTCCTCCAACATTGTTGATTGCCGACAGGGTGTAATAGAATTAGACCCCTACTAGTCTGTCAATCTTGATGTGGCTGGGGCAAGGGCGCCCGCTGCCTTTCTCATTCCCCGAATGCGGCTTCGGGGACGCCCCTCCCATATGCGAACGCGCATGAGGAGCCATGTCATATGGGAGGGGCGTCCCCTTGCGGGCGCCCTAGTTTCGGTCCCAAATGTACTTTGACAGACTACTACAGCCGTTTCATCTCACGGAAATTGACGCCTATACAAATCAGCATAGTGTCCGTTGCGTGCTAATAATTCGTCGTGCGTGCCGCTTTCGATAATGCGGCCTTGGTCGAGGACGAGTACACGGTCAGCATCACGGATGGTTGTCAGACGATGCGCGATGATGAAGGCAGTTCGATTTTGCAAGAGTTTTTTGAGCGCATCCTGAATAAGCTGCTCCGTTTGCGTGTCGATACTGGACGTGGCCTCGTCGAGAATAAGGAGGGGCGTGTCCGCGAGAACGGTACGTGCGAAGGCAAGAAGTTGACGCTGACCTTGACTGAGACCACTACCACGCTCGCCCAGTTTTGTTTTATAGCCCTCTGGCAGATTCTTGATAAACTCATGAACACTAACGGTACGCGCCGCCGCCTCGACCTCGGCATCGGTTGCATCCAAACGTCCATAACGGATGTTGTCGGCGACAGTGCCCGAAAAGAGAAATGTGTCCTGTTGTACAATACCTACCTGTGAACGCAGACTTGCCAGCGTTACATTCTTTACATCATATCCATCAATTTTCACTTTACCCATAGTCGCGTCATAGAAGCGTGGTAACAGATTGACCAGCGATGATTTGCCCGCGCCAGTTTCGCCGACAAGCGCAATCGTTTCGCCAGCCCTCACATCAAGGTTGATATCATGCAACACAAAATCTGGCTTATCAGCGTTCGCGTTATAGGCAAAATTCACCGAATCGTATACAACACGACCAACTATGCGCGGAAGTGGTTGCGCTCCGGGAGTGTCTTTCTGCTCGACTGGTTCATCTACAAGCTCGAAGATACGTTCGGCCCCTGCTAACGCACCCTGTGCCTGTGTATAGA
>CAXUIS010000012.1:0-42389 GCA_964250915.1 uncultured Ktedonobacteraceae bacterium
TATATTTTTCTAATGTTTTTGCTTGACATGCCTCACCAAGCTATGATAACATTTCCTCATGAATTACATATTTGTGGGCCAGTTCAATTATTTGCTGGCTACCGATCACCCCAGTAAATACCGGTCACATGGTTTCGCCGCATAAGCCTGACGCAGTTGCTTATGCGGCGGAAAGTGGCGTCGATTGAACACATGCTTATACTTACAAAAGTATGTAAGCGGTGCCTTGATGTGTGTCATCCGTGCTACTCTTCCCCCTTTTTTCACAACTTCATTTTACGCTTCTCTTCTCCGCATGCAGTTGACGTTAGGACTCACTCCGTCCGTTCTCTCACCCTTTTTATACCTATTGCAAGGAGAAGTACACATCATGTTGCTCGCAAATTTTTCTCAGGTCAGTAAAGACTTTGGTGGCAATCCCATTTTTCAAGAGGTTGATTTAGAGATACTTGAACACGAACGCATTGGACTCGTGGGCGAGAATGGAAGTGGCAAATCAACACTCTTCAAGTTGCTAGCTGGACTAGATACGCCAACGCAAGGCACTATTACACGTCGCCGCAATCTGACCATCGGCTATCTCACACAAGAGATAGATGAGACAATGCACACAAAAACCTTGTATGAGATTGTATCGGAGACATCGCCAGAGCTTGTTACGCTTCAACGTCTTCTTAGTGAGCTTGAAGAAAAGATGTCAGACCCAACAATTGCCTCCGATGCTGGCGCAATGACACGTATACTCGAAACATACGGCAAAGCGCAAGAACGTTACGATGCACTAGGTGGCTATACCCTCAGTCATAAAGTTGAAGCTATCTTGAGTGGTTTAGGGTTTCCGTCAAGCACGTATGAACTACAGATTCGCTCACTGAGTGGTGGCGAAAAGAAACTCGTGAACCTAGCCCGCATTCTGTTACAGATGCCTGATCTCCTTCTTCTTGATGAGCCAGACAATCACCTCGACCTACAAGCAAAAGCATGGTTAGAGTATTACATTCAGGACTATCCAGGCACTGTACTCATTATCTCCCATGATCGTCATCTCTTAGATTCTGCGGTCAACAAGATTTTCGAGCTTGAAGATGGCGAGATTTCATCGTATGCGGGCAACTATAGTTACTTTGTGGTAGAGCGGCAGCGACGCCTGGAAAAGCTACAAGAGCTGTATGCAGCACAACGCGATGAAATCAAACGCTTGGAAATCAGTATGCATCGGCTCAAGAGTTGGGCAAAGGTGAATTCTAAATTCGCGGGCAAAGCCGAATATATGGCGAAACGTGTTGAGCAAGCGCGCGAAGAAGCCGTAGATAAACCAACGCTTGTTCGTGACCGCATCAAAGTTGGGCTAGACGCAGAGCGTAGTGGAAAAAAAGTGCTTGAGGTTCAGGGGTTAAGTACCTCCATTGATGGTTATACACTGTTTGAGCCATTCGATTTAGCAATCCTCTATGGTGAACGAATTGGCATTGTAGGTGCTAATGGTAGCGGCAAAACAACATTGTTGAAAACAATGATGAAACTTCTTCCGGCAATGCGTGGAACAGTGAAGATTGGGTCAAGTGTCATACTAGGTTATTATGCACAAGAACAGGAGACATTGCCGTTTGAAAGTACACCCTTAGACTTTGTACGTAGGTTAAAAAACATGACTGAACCACAAGCCATTTCCTTCTTACACAGCCTACTCTTCTCATTTGAAGACATCCATATTCCTATTGGTCAACTAAGTGGAGGTGAGAAAAGTCGTCTCCAGATCGCTCGTTTACGCCTCACAAATGCCAACTTCTTGTTGCTTGATGAGCCAACTAACAATCTTGATATTGCCTCAACAGAAGTACTGGAAAAGGCACTAGACATGTTTGACGGCACCGTTCTCACTATCTCACATGACCGCTACTTTTTGGATAAGGTCACGACAAAAATTGTAGCGATTGGAAATGATAGAAAGGTACGAGTATACTCAGGAAACTTTTCATATTACATGAACCACCAAGATGTGTGATTAGGAGAAATTGGACTGATGAGATGAAAAAAGATTTTTCATCTCATCAGTCCAATTTCCCTTATGTATCCCTCCGTGAAAGGAGACGATTATCGAGATGAAATACACCTAGACTGACAAGAGCCGGACCAACATCACGTAGTGCCTGCACCAGCAATCTGTGTGCATTTTGTTCGCCAATAAGAGGAACGCAAAAATATTGACAGATAGCGAACAACGCAGCAAATCCCTCTAGTAGGTCTTCGCGGGGCATACGGTCCAAGTGTGAGCCATCAGTCACCTCAAGATAACCAGAAGGTACAATTCTTAAGCTTGCGAAAGCTGGGAATGCAGATGAGCAATCCTCAAGGATGTCGCGTAGGACACTAAATGCTTCTTTGGGACCGACAAGATGGGTAACAGCAAAAGAGATCCGCCGTGTCCCTTCGATAAGCACTCTCCACTCCCATGGTGTGATAAGTTGTTTTACCACTGGTGTGGGAGTCAGCTGGCCTTCAATGATGTTTGTTTTTTCAGGCATAGCAATGAGGCCACGTTTATGCAGAGTTAGCAACACTTCATCTAATAGCTGTTCGTATATCTCGCCCAATTCAAGTACATGAGGTGTTGTACCACGATCAAAGCGTACAGTAGCGTATGTCCACTCTTTTAATTCTAGCAGAATCCCACGATTATCCCCACGGTTCCCTACAATTTGGACCAATTTGCCAGCTCTAAAATAGAGATGCGCGACACTTAGACGTTCAGTATTGCGAAGTGAAAGACGACCGAAGGCTTTAGAACGCCTAATATGGTAAACGACGCGTGCCAGTTCGCGCAGAGAACCTCTCCATGAAGATCCAAACGAACTAGTTTGAGGCACAATATGTATCACTTTCTGTCGCCGTTACGCAGGAACATTAGGGCTGTATAGAGCATCTTTTAGCGCAAACCTCACACCACCCTACTAATTTTCCCTCTACTTCCTCCACATTTATTAATCTATGTGCACAACGGCAGACATAGCCGTGAAAACGCGCGGGATTACCAAAGACAAGAGTGTATGGTGGAACATCTTTCGTAACAACCGAGCCTGCCCCGATAAGGGCAAACATTCCGATAGTTATCCCACACACAATAACAGAGCCAGCACCAATCGAAGCTCCATACTTTACAAGTGTAGGAGTTATCTGCCAATCGTCACCACTTTTCAATGCTCCATCAGGTGTGATTGCTCTGGGAAACAAATCATTTGTAAAACAGACGTGAGGGCCAACAAAGATACCATCCTCCAATGTTACCCCTTCAAAGATTGAAGTATGATTTTGAATTTTTACACGAGAGCCAATAGACACATTGCTATCAATGTAGACCCCCTTCCCAATACTACACATTTCACCGATAGAAGCGTGCTCTCGTATATGCACCTGTCGCCAGATACGCGTTCCTCTACCAATATGTGCATCAGGAGAAACTTCTGCTGTCGAGTGAACATAAAATGGTGTATCAGACATCTTACTACATCCTCCACTACGCAATGCCTTACACACTGCGTTCGCTACTTAGAGTTGGTGAAATACTTTCGTACAAAGGGCAACCAACGCAAACGTGAAAAGAAACTCCACAAGCCCGCAGCCTCTGCCGCTACAAGTAGCCAATGTTGATCAACATCGACTTCAATACGCCGCAGCATATAGGGATCAGATTGAGGACCGTTTATACCATAATTCGTCGTTACAGCCCATTTGTATCCTACTTTGCACACCGCATGACGTACATCACTTCCTATATGTTGCATCTGCCCAACAGGATACGCAAATGAATAGACCGAATGTCCTAGTTGTTGTTCTAATACAGTACGACATTCCTTAATCTCTTGCTGCATTTCGCTATAATCCGTAAGATATGCCAGGATAGGATGATTCATCGTGTGTGCTCCAAATGTTACCCACCCACTCATATCCATTTCCTTCACTTGTTCCCATGTTAACGGAAGAGAAGATACATCCTCTTTAAGAGGCGTAGAAGGTACAGAAAGCATCTTACGCGCAGATAGAAGAAATGTTTCCCGTTCAGCAACCGATTGCGCGTGACGCACATATCTATCAATAGCCGTTGCTAATGCTGCTCGTTCATGAGACTTTTCTAAATCATAGGATCGTTCCTCAATGTTCGCGTTACTCATCTGCGTTCGAGATACCAGACGCTTCCCTTCTTCCCACCAAAAGTGCGAACCGCTTTCAATATACCCTGGAACAAGATAAATTGTGAATGGAACTTTTAGTTCAGAAGCAAGAGGGTATGCGTAGGTATAATTATCGCGATATCCGTCGTCAAATGTTATCGACAGTGTGGTTAAACGCTCCATATTTTGCGGTTGATTCTTCTTAGTCAAGTTGTACAGTTCATCGAGTGCTGTGTCTATATGTACGATACGATAGTGCTTTTTCAAGTATGAAAAATGGCGTCGAAGACTTCCTTCCGACGCATGATGATAGTTCAAAATAATAAGATGTTGTGATGAACGTCGTGTCCACCAACGAGCAAGATGTACAAGACCACTATAATAAAATAGGGCTGCAATACCAACAAGTATATACCTACGCATCCACGAAACTCACTTTATTTTTCTTTGCGGAGAGCAAATATGTCATGCTAGCGTCTTTTTACCACGAGTATTGTTGTTATTATATCTCTATTTCACTCGTGCCACACGCTTAGCTACAGCTCGTGCCACACGCTTGGCAGCCGCGGCATCACCAATCACAAAGCGGTAGAGAAACCCAAAGCTACGTGCCGCTGTGAAACCGACGAAATAGAGTCCGGGCACGCTACTCTCGAAATGACTATTCAAGACAGGTGCATGTAAGTATGTTTGAAGCTTATTCACTATCGATGGTGCTAACATTGGTAAGCGTTTCGTATCTGTTTTATAGCCAGTCGCTAAAATCACATGATCGACTTCTAGCACCTTCTCATCTGTAAAGGTTATAACGACACGACCATTTACCTCTTCGACGCTTTTCACAATGGCACCTTCGTGCAACGTTACTTTATTAATGATACGTGGTTGTAACCAAGGAGAACCGGTGGAGCCGTGACGAGTGTCAAGAAAATGATCTCTTGTGTTACGAGGAAGCCAATGAAAGCTATACGGGAAATGCTCATGCAGCCAGTTAAGCCAACCGTTACCCATACCAGCCTGTGGAGCACGTAACTCTCTCAAAAACTCAGGAATGTGTGAATTTGTCACTCTAGTCCAGTGTACAGAATGACGCGCCAGAACGTGTACTTCTGTATTATGCTCGTGTAACAAAGCCGATGTTTCCAAGGCAGCCTGCCCTGCACCAACCACAGCAACCTGTTTTCCAGAAAATTCATTCATTAAATGGTGGTCAGAGGAGTGAGAAACCAGCGTATGTGGCATATGCGTATATTCAGTTGGATAGTAGGCATAATAGTGAAGTCCAGGCGCAAGTACTACCGCTCTTGCAATAATAACGCGTCCGTCTTCCAACGTGACGACAAATTGACTATTTTCGCGCTCTATATTTTTGATATATGTTTCGTCAAGATTTGGTACTGCATGTTTTTGGAACCAAAGAGCATACTCAATAAACACTTCGACAGGAAGTGGGTCTGTGCCCTCTATTCCTTTTTCCTTAAAATATTCTTTAAAGCTATACTTTTTGCCAGGATCAGACAAGTCTGTTGCCCACCAATAAGAGCGTAACAACATTCCTTCCGGCATGTTTTCTCGCCAAAAGTAAATAGGTTTGCCAAAGGTTGCGACTTTTAAACCTTGACCTTGTAGATGTGCAGCAGCGGAAAGTCCATATGGGCCAGCTCCCATTACAACCACGTCATAATCCACAGATGGAGTGGAGCCTTGTGGTTTCTGTATATCTAGTGATACACTCATTGTGAAGTCCTCCTTACAAGACCTTTTTCCAGCCGCTGCCGAGTTCGTTGTGCGAACTCAGTTGTTGCCGCTAACGCTGGCAGTGGGTCTCGCCAATCAACATAATCATACCCTGTTGGAACAAGAAAAGCTGTAAAAAACTCCCAAAATGCCTGTGGTACTGGCGTAACGCCAGGTCTACCACGTTGTGTTATTGTTTGCATTGTAGTGATAATGTCGCCTTCTAAATAGCGCATCCAGCCTCCAGGACGATAACCCTCAACAGGCTCGATACGTTCTCCAAGTGCCCACTGATAAAGTAGATAAGGAAAATCTACGCCAGCGCGCACCGCGACTTCAACGGATGCAGAAAGACGTGGGTTAATTTCCATTAGATATGCTTTCCCATCACTTCCACGTCGAAACTCCACTTCTGAGTAGCCATCAAGGTCTATCTCGCGTACTAGACGCTCTGCTTGATCCCCGATATCGTGCGGAATGTCTATACTCTGACGATATACGGAAGTTCCACCTAATGGTGGTTGAGTACGTTTTGCCCACTGTGCAAAGCGTGCATACATTGTTCCATGCGCATAGAGAAAACTCATAGCCTCGCGTTTACCAGGAAGAAATTGTTGAAATTGTACTGTTCCACCAAATTGCGTTAACTTCTCCACAGCACGACGAGCCTCATCAGGCGTTGTCACTAATTCAGAGATCAGTCTTACACCTTGTTGTTCTCCCCAAAGCCACGACTCAACCGGCTTCACAACGGCAGGAAGTCCGATGTCTCGAATAGCCTCCGCGACTTCATTCACTGAAACAACTGTTACCCCTTTGGGAACTCCAATGCCGAGTTGCTCAGCGATTTCAAATGTCTTGTCTTTGTTGATCGCTATCGATAGGGCGGCTTCGTTTGCCAGAGCGATACGTGTTTTGCGCTCAAACTCCACACGATGTTCACGCAAAACAGCGAGTGTGCCATCAGAGGAGGTAATCAGCACCTTAGACCCAATAGTATCCACAAATTGTCTCAGGTAGGTCAAAAAAGGTTCTGCATTTTGCTCATATGATGGAACTACACCTGAACGCTCACACCAACGCGAAGAGAATGTGGGAACACTTTTAGCTTTTTGCAGACTAGCAGCCACGTCCAATGCCGCAACACGCATTCCTCTTGAACCAAGGGAGCGCACAGTGACCAGCGATTGACGAAGTTTTGCATCTAATACAAGGACATCAAATGTGTCAAAATGCTTTTGCGTCATGAGATTATTGTTTTGTATAGACTCTCTGCTGTTTGTTTTTGCATTTATCATGAAATTTCCAATACATTCTTCGTATCTCAGTTGGGCAAGCACTATTATCGAGCTGCTTGTCTAAACCGACCTATTTTTCGTGCTACAGCACTAGCAACACGTTGTGCCGTTGCCTTATTGCCTACAACGAAACGGAAGAGCGGACCGAAGCCTCGTACAGACGTTAGTCCAACGAAGTAGAGGCTAGGCACATTACTCTGAAACCAATGATTGAGAGTAGGTACTCCATTATCTGATTCTATTTGAGCAAGAAGTGATGGAGCAATCATTGGTAGTTGTGTTACATCTACGTTGTAACCTGTCGAGAGCATAACGTGATCAACAGTCAAGCTTTCACCATTTGAGAGCGTTAGCGCAGCATGGCCTTCTACCTCTTGTATCTCCTGAACAGTCTGGCTCTCATGCAACGTTGCCTTGCCAAGAACGCGATCCCGCAACCAATCAGAAGCAGCTGCATTGTAATGATTGCGAATGTATCTATCTTTTTTAGCCTGTGGAAAGCGATAGAAAAGATAGGGTATATATTCAAGCACCCAATTTTTCCAGCCAGGTGCTATACCAGAATCGGGAGCTTTGATTTTCTCCCATAAAGACCGCTCATGCGCTCTATCAGGGGCAAGCCAATGAATTGGACGCCTTGCAATGAGGTCTACAGTAGCACCAGCTTCAACGAGCAAGGCTGTGTACTCAACCGCACTTTGCCCACCCCCAATGATAGCGAGATGCTTCCCTGCGAAGCAACTAAAATCGTTATGCTCAAACGAATGTGAAACGAGTTCGGCGGGCATATGGCTAAATTCAGCAGGACGACGACCATAGTAGTACAGTCCAACAGCCATAACGACTGCGCTACTCTGCACCACGCGTCCATCCGCAAGAGTCAATACAAACTGTTCATTCTCGCGTGTAACAGAAGATACATAGGTCTCATCTACATCAGGAACGGCATTCTTCTGAAACCAATCAGCGTAGTCAATAAACGCTTGTGCGGGTACAGGATAGCCTTTAGTATACACCGATGACTGACGAAAGAAGCGGTCAAAGCTATACTTCCTCTTAGGGTCAGAAAGGTTAGTAGCCCACCAATGAGAACGCAAATACAATCCTTTAGGCATGTGATCACGCCATAACTCTAATGGTTTTCCAAAGATGGCGACTTTTAAACCTCGCCCGCGCAGGTGTGCTGCTGTAGTTATACCATAGGGACCTGCGCCTACTACAACTACGTCATACTGTGTAACAGGAGATGTTTCTTGTACTTGCTCTCTCTCTGACACCACGCTCATAATTTTATGTTTCTCCTCAATATGTGTTTGCTATTCGTTCTCTTCTCTGTAAGGTATGTAAGAAATACTTTCACCGATAAAGCTATGCACTTTCACCTTTTCCTATGACGGCTTTCCAAAGTGGAGAAAATAGATGCCAAATTCCAGACGTTTCAGCAGCCATAACGAGCCAATGTCGGCTCACATCACCTAACACACGTTGCAAGCATAGGGGATCATTTTTTGATGTGTTCACACCTGCTTGTGTTGTTACAGCCCACTCATACCCTGCTGCTTTCACAGCTCGCACAGCTTCATCACCAATATGTTCAGTTCGTCCAACTGGATAGGCAAATGTGCGAACAGGATGTCCAAGTCGCTCTTCCAGAAGAGTACGACATATTCCTACTTCAGCAGTGACCTCATCGGGATTAGCAAGATACGCGAGAACGGGATGATGCATTGTGTGCGCTCCATATGAAACCCAACCACTTTCCTCCATCTTATGAACTTCCGCCCATGTCAACGGTCTATCACCCTCTTCCTCTACTGTAACGCTTGAGGGAACGGCTAGCATCTGACGAAAAGAAATTAAGGACTTTTCGCGTTCAGCCACAGACTCTGCATGGCGGAGACAAGCATCAATAGCTTGCGATAATGCATTACGTTCATCTGCTTGGCTTAAACGATATACTTTCTCATCCAGTGTCACTTCTTCAACTTCAGCACGACGTACAAGGCGACGACCCTCACCCCACCAGAAGTATTCTCCACTTTCAAGATATCCAGGAATAAGAAAGAGCGTTACAGGTATGTGAAGTCGGCTGACATCTGGGAAAAGATGAGTATAGTTATCATAATAGCCATCATCGAAGGTGAGCACTAATGGAGTACGCTTATCTTTCCTCTGCGTATTTTCACTGAATGGCATATACAACTCTTGTAGTGCCTCTTCAAGATGTAATATTCTGTAATGACGGCGTAGGTAGAGCAAATGACGGCGAATATCTCCGCCTCGCGCACGATGATAGTTAAGAATAATCAATTGTCGCTTTGTACGTTGCACGAACCACCGTGACAAAGCTACTAGACCACTATAATAGAGACACGCAGCCACAAATATACCTACCCGTTTGCGCATATGTTCTCTCCCAGATTATAGACATTATGACTTACTCATCTGTTTCAGCACTATTTGGAGATTTGTCGTTTCACCAAGAGCCTTTGTAGCATAACTATTTCACTTTAAAGGGAGTAAGCACTTCTTCACCCAGAGACAAACGAGCATAACAAAATATATAGATAGAAAGTACCCCATGCAGAAAATACCATACTACCTATGTAGAGAACATGTACATTTAGGTAGAGAATTAGTAAAGCAATGCTCTTTGGTGTGGAGAAACTCACGCTTCTTCTAACTGTAAAGAAAGAGTTTTGTACTCTTTAATGATTTCTGCCATAGATAGGGATGTACACCAAAGAACCCTGTTCTCAACGCCATCTCAACATCAGTAACAACCACATTCTCATAGACAGAGGTGTATCTTTATAATGCTATGAGTTTGTAAAGTACACTAATTGCCGTCAAGAAGACTTGGCTATTTGTAGGCATAGATGTTACAAAGAGAGACCTTTATAGGTCTGAGTAATAGTAGTTCTCGGCATTTCTATTTTTAAAGGATGGTAATACAATGCGAGGTTGGCTCAACCGCTATATGTTAATCGCCAAACGCTGGTTATGGATTGTCTTGCTTGGGGTGGTCATTTGTGGTGGTACTACATATGTTATAACAAAACTTATGCATCCTGTTTATAAAGCTACAGCACTTCTAGTACTAACAACATCAGCATCACAATCAGCATACGACAATACAACAGCAGTCTTAGAGGCTCTTCCTACGTATGCTCAATTTATTAGTAACCCAGAAATACTGCAACCTGTTGCATCACAACATCATCTTACAGTGAAACAGTTGAGTGGAATGATTACGGTCAAACCGCAGTCGAATACGCAAATCATCCAGCTTGATGTTCAAAACAATGACTCTCGTCTTGCCGCGCAACTGGCAAACGACATAGGTGGTAGTTTCGCACAATATACAAATATACAGCTTAATGGTGTCATGCAAGTGAAGGTTTTGCCCGCACTTCCACCTGTAGACGCTGATCATCCCAAACCCTCGTTCGATGCTCTTATTGGCGCATTAGTCGGCTTAGGTCTTGCGTTAGCAATCATCGTCATATTTGAATGGGTCGATGACCGTATGACTCGCCCAGAGGAAATACAGGAACTGCTCCAAGCTGAGACATTAACCACTATTCCTGAATTGTCTGCGAAGGAACGTCTGAAAAACGCGGAGGAGACTCCTGCGCTTGCTGAAGGGTGTCGTATACTGTGTGCTAATTTGAACAGAGCACAAGCAGAGCATCCATTTAAGCTCGTTATGGTTACAAGTGCTCTTGCAGGTGAGGGAAAAAGCACTATCGCGGCTAATCTTGCATCATTTCTAGCCATGACAGGAAAGCGTGTACTTCTCGTTGATGCTGACCTGCGCCACCCTGTACTCGATCAGCACTTTCAATTGAGCAACAACAGAGGTCTCTCGAATGCATTTCTTGAAATGTGGGCACGCATCGAGGTAGAGTTAGAGGGTCAGCCAACTGAAATTCCTTCGCTGCGTGTTTTAACTGCTGGCGTGCTTCCTTCAAACCCATCAGAGTTGCTACAATCACAACTTGCTCAACAGCTTTTTCAGCATTTCAAAGCTTCAGAGCACTTTGACTACATCATTTTTGATACACCGCCACTTCTCCCTATTGCAGACGCGCAAATTATCGCATCGAATGTACAGGCTGCAATCCTCGTTGTTGATGCATCAACAACGTCACGCAAAATGCTTGTGCGAGCAAGACAAATTTTGACAAGAACAGGAGTCCGAGTACTAGGTGTCGCACTAAATAAGAGCCAATGGTTGGACGATAACGCCACACGTGAGTACCTAGGTGGCATTCAGCAAGTAAGACCTCGCGCTGACATCTCGATGTCCACTCCACCTCAAACACCACCCATTGAGGATACGGAGACCAAGCCACTTTCTAATGGAAAAATCGAGGACACAAGCGTTACAGTATCTATTCGTGGCCTAAAAAATACTGAAAACTAATATTCCCTGACACATTGCTGACATGTCCTCACGACATCGAAAGGTACAAGAATGAAGCAAGAATTACTAAGGAAGATAAAAGCTCGTTCGTTGCGGGTGGCAGTTATAGGGCTTGGCTATGTTGGACTGCCGCTTGCGACAACATTCGCCGAAGTAGGTTTCGATGTAACAGGAATTGATGTGGATCAGTTGAAGGTTGACGCCGCGAATAAAGGCGAAAGCTATATTCCTGACATCCCGAGTCATATGTTGCAAACATTAGTTGAGTCGAAGCATCTTCATTTTACTACAGACTTCGCTGCACTAGAAGATGTTGATGCCATCAGCATTTGTGTTCCAACGCCCTTAAGAAAAACACGCGATCCTGACATTTCGTATATTCTCTCAGCAACACAACATGTACGTGAGCATCTTCACAAAGGACAAATGGTCGTCCTGGAGAGCACAACTTACCCAGGCACAACAGATGAGTTAGTATTACCAGAACTTCTTGCCACAGGTCTCGAAGTGGGAGAAGACTTTTTTCTGGCATTTTCACCTGAGCGTATCGACCCTGGAAACGTACATTTTGATACAAGCAATACACCGAAGGTTGTTGGTGGTATTACGGCAGATTGTACAGAACTAGCACATGCCTTTTATGGTGCTGCAATCAAGCAAATTGTTCCTGTCTCTTCAGCACGCGTAGCTGAGATGACGAAACTACTTGAAAACACTTTCCGTGCGGTCAATATTGGATTGGTCAACGAAATTGCTATCATCTGTGAAAAGCTCAATATCAATGTATGGGAAGTTATTGATGCGGCAGCTACAAAGCCCTTTGGCTTCATGCGCTTCCTTCCAGGTCCTGGGTTAGGTGGACATTGCATTCCTATTGACCCACACTATCTATCATGGAAACTGAAAACGCTTGATTATACTGCTCGTTTTATAGAACTTGCGGCAGAGATAAATAGCAGTATGCCTCATTACGTAGTAAACAAAATAAGTGAGGCACTTAACGAGCAAAAAATGAGCTTCAATGGCTCAACACTTCTTGTACTCGGTGTTGCATACAAACGCAATGTGGGAGATGTGCGAGAATCGCCAGCACTCGATATTATTCAAGAATTGCAGTTACGTAAAGCAGTTGTACTTTATAACGATGAATATGTGCCTTCGCTCACTCTTCCCAATCATACGCTGTACTCACAGTCGCTGAGTAAAGAACTTTTACAGTCGGTAGATTGCGTAGTAATTATCACTGATCATAGCTATTATGACACATCCTGGATAGTGCAAGAGGCACGCAGTATTGTGGATACGCGTAACATGACGCAAGGACATGAAGATAGAAAGATTGTCCGTTTGTAATCGCCTCTCGCAATTTTCATGCTTGTTTTCTCTCTACTCTATTATGCAGAACGGTTAAGAAAGAATGTCTCAGCCTTTAGGTACTGGCACAAGCCAGCCCCTTAGTACAACAAGTGCTCATCTTGCAGCAGTCCGTTTAAAATCTGCTAATAAGCAGATTTTTCGGGCATTGCTCAGCCTTGCCTCCGCGAATCTGCTCATTCGCATCATGGGCATGCTAAATCAGGTTGTCGTGGCGGCTCGCTTCGGACAAGGAGCGCAGATGGATGCCTATTTTGTTGCTTCTGGCTTACCCGTATTGTTGGCACAACTACTTGCAAGTTCCTTAGAAGCGTCAGTTATTCCAATATACGCCAGTCTGCGTGGAAAGGGGAAGCAAGAGCAGGCTTCCCGTCTCTTTAGCACGCTCTTAAATCTCTTGCTCATTAGTATGGTTGTTGTCACGCTAGGCATGCTTGTTTTACATAACCAGCTTGTCGCATTTTCAGGACCAGGACTGAAACCCGATTCTCTTGCACTTGCAGCAAGTTTAACCCCCTATATCTTTCCGGTGCTCATTTTCATGGTGTTGAATAGCTTTATGGAATGCTTGCTCAACACCGAGGGTCAATTCGGCTGGCCTGCCTACGCCGGTATCCTGGTTCCGATTACAACGGCTACTCTGGTGGTACTTGCAGGCAAATCGCACGGTGTACTCATTCTTTGTATTGGAACATTACTCGGTCAAGCATTACAACTCGTCGCCATTATTTTTCGCGCACACAAAGCCAAGTTTGTTTATAAACCTGTATTAGACTTACGTAGTCCTGAGATCATGGCTATTGGTATCGTTGCCTGGCCTGCGCTTTTTAGTGGCCTGATTAGTCAAGCCAGTCCTTTCGTAGACCAAATCTTTGCATCAACACTTAGCGTTGGTAGCATTGCAGTGCTCAATAATGCGCTCAAGCTCATTAGCGTGCCAATTGGTGTTATCTTCGCATCCGTTGGGCGCGCCGCACTTCCTTATCTTGCAAGACAAGCGGCAGTGAAGGACATGCGATCATTCAAAGAAACGCTGCGTCTCTACCTCTGGGCTGTAGGCATTAGTACACTGGCACTTACAGCAGGAATGATTATCTTTGCCCACCTCATTGTAAAAATTATCTTTGAGCATGGGGCGTTCACAGACGAGGATACGAGTAGAACAGCAATTACGGTCATTGGTTTCGCTATTGGTCTCACACCAATGGCGTTTGGCTTCATCACCTCACGTGCATTTAGCGCACTGAAAAAAACGCGCGTCTTGCTCTACGTGACGATCTTTAGCGTTATAGCGAACGCAGTATTTGATTATATCTTTGGAAAGCTTTGGCAGAGCTTTGGAATTGCACTTTCGACATCAGCTGTGTATGCTTGCACAATGTTTATCTTGCTCTTCACACTGCGAAGTTCAATCGGTAAACTATATCTTTTTACGCCACCTCGTGAGGTATTAAACGTAATCTGGCGGCTTGGGTTAGGGCAATATTATATGGATTGGATCACCTGGAAAAATCAAAACCTTAATGGTTCACAGCTTTCGTATACTTTGCAGAAAAAAATTATACGTGCAACTATCATCAGTATTGTCTTTATTGCTGGTATTACGATGACTGTTATTAACTCACTTTATGCGCTTCGCATCGCACTAGGCTCCCTTGTAGTCCTTGCATTACTCCGTTATAAATACGCGCTTTTGATTGTTTGGGTAGCAGTCGATGCCCTTATCGGCTCCACAATTACTATCTTTAGCGGCAACAACCTTCTTTCAGGATTAACAGTGCCTACACTTTTATTGATGTTTGTAATGCCAATCAAAGCATCATTCAAGCAAATGCCTATTTTGCCTTTCCTCTTTGCGTATTTTATGTGGGTTTTTGCGAGTATAGGTATCTCCGAGATAGGTGTTGGACAGTTTCTCACCTACTGGTTGGTGTATCTGGACTATGTTGCAGTTGGAGTGTTGATCGTCAATTTGCTTACGACGCGCAAAAGATTTATGGGCTTGATCGACTCGATAATGATACTTTCTCTTTTCATCTCGTTCTATGGTATTTATGGCTTCTTCACAAAACAAAATGGACTCTACGATACAAATATTGCATCGCTGTATCGTATTGGTTCCGTCTTCGCTGCTCCTCCAACACTTGCATTCTTTTTGTCAATGATTATTCCCCTTGCACTGTATCGCACAATCACTTTGCAAGGTTGGAAGCGTATTATTGGCATATTTTATACGCTTGTGTTTCTAGCAGCACTTGGTTTGACCTTCACACGAGGTGCGCTTATTAGCGTTCCTCTCAGTATCATCGTCATGATTCTTTTCCTTCCCTCACGCAAGTTAAAAATTGGCATGTTAAGCGGTATTGGTGTCGTAGCGATTGCAATAGTTCTTCTAGCACTCTTTAGTAATTTGCCTATTTTTAGCCGTTTCCTTAATGGAGATATCACAACACTTAATGGACGTACATACCTTTGGCAAGCACTCCTCGATCATTTTGATCCAACACAACTTCTCGGTCAAGGATTGACAGCTTCCGACGTTTTGTTGACCAACTTACAAGTTGGTGTAGGACGCGGTGTTATTGGCACAGCACCTCATAATATTTTCCTTGGAACACTCTACGATCATGGTATCATCGGCGTTACACTCCTTTCGCTGGTCTTGATTGCTATTCCAGTAACACTGCTTAGACGTATGAGGAGAGCGACAGCAGAACATCGTCTTATTCTAGCGACTGCACTTGCTGCATACATTAGCATCTTCATACAATCGTTGGAAGTGACAGTTGTATGGAACCAGCAGGTCGGTGTCTATGTATGGATGATTTTAGCACTTCCCTTCGCGCTTTACTGGAATACAGCGCGTACAGATGCTTCAAAAGACGTTACAGAGATGATGACAACGCCGCAGAAAGCTGTGCAAGAAGTGGAAGAGGAGCAACTCGTTCATGCCTAAGTCTTTAAAGGGGAGTCGCCTGCGCGTCTGTGTCATTTGTTTTATGTTCTCTCCTCTTGTAGGTGGCTCAGAGGTACAAGCTGAGAAACATGCTCGTCAACTACAAGCCCTCGGTCATGATGTTACCGTCGTAACGCTACGTCATAATAAGCAGTGGCCTAAAACAGAACTGCTGGCCGGATTGCCCGTTGTACGTGTAGAGGGTTGGTATCGGCGTAACGGAACGTTACACATTGGGCGGTTTGGACATCCATTTCTTGACATTGCAATGTTTATTACTTTATGGAACATGCGTGACCAGTACGATGTCATTCACTGCATGCAACTTTCATCTATAGGGGCGACGGCGGCACTTGTGTGTCAGTTTACAAGAAAACCCATTATTCTTAGCGTTCAAAGTGCGGGACCAAACGAGCAACAGCAAGCACGTATTAAGCTTCACGGTCCATCGCTTATGTCTGATACCCTTACAACACTCAATCCCAACTATTTAAAAGTGGGAACAAATGATTGGACGGCTGGTGATATTGAAAATTTATCTTCTTCTACATTAGGTGGTCATGCTATCCTTCGCTTTCTTAAACACTCGAACGCATTTTATCAGGTACTCAGTACTCGTTGCCGAGCCTATTTAATAACACATGGCTTTCAACCAGAGCACATCGAACGAATTCCTAATGGCGTTGATATTGATAAATTTCGACCTGCTGCTCACGTTCTCGACTTGTCGCAGTCAGAGCGCACTATTCTGTGTGTCTCACGTTTGGAATACCCGAAAGGGGTGGATATACTCCTACATGCATGGGGACGCATGATGCACGCTCCATCTACATGGCGTACTTCCCTCAAACTCCGTTTGCGTATAGTTGGACAAGGAATATTTCTGCCTCAAATGCAACGCATTGTCGATGAGTTAGGTATTCAGGACAGCGTTGAGTTTCTAGGTCTGCGCCGCGATGTGGTGGATTTGTTACACCAATCCTGGGGCTTTGTACTTCCTTCACGCTGGGAGGGCATGCCTAATGCCCTTTTAGAGGCAATGGCATGTCGTCTCCCATGTGTAGCAACACAGGTGAGCGGTAGTGAAGATATTATTCATGATGGTATCAACGGCCTCCTAGTAGAGCCTGAGAACCCTGTCGAACTGGCTGTGGCATTACGCCGTATTTTGGAAGATACCTCGCTTGCACAAGCGTTAGCACAGGAAGCATACATAACGGTTATGAATGAATATCAACTGAGGACAATTGCGGAACAGAGTTTACAGCTTTACTATCGTCTCCTGGCGCAAGAAGGTAAAACGTTCTTGCCCGTAGTTTTAGAAAAAGGGGCGGAGTATGAGCAAGCGAAGTAATACCTCAAATAAGCTACGCATTTACATTGCTATCTCGACGTTTCATCCTTTTGTTGGGGGTGCCGAAAAACAGGCGCATGCACAAGGGCGCGTACTGCGTGAGCGTGGTCATGAAGCAACAATCGTAACATTTCGTCATAACAAGCAATGGGCGAAACATGAATCAATGGCAGGAGTACCAATTATACGTGTTGCTGGCCTTCTGCTCGGTGACAGGAAAAAACAGATGAGGGTGTTTCAGCAAGCATTATACTTGCTCGCCTTGGTAGTTATGGGCTGGACGTTGTGGCGTGAACGTCATAAGTATGACCTCTTACATGTCTATCAGCTTAGTCTACTCGCATTGCCAGCAGCAATCGTATGTAAGCTTAGCGGCAAACCCTTGATAGTAGCAGTTCGTAGTTCCGGTTCATCAGGCAAGGTTTCAGGCTCACATCATACAGCATCGCTGCTAGCGGGTCCCCTCGATCCAACATCATCATGGTTACGCGTAGATGCACAGACATGGGTAGATGGAGATTTAGAAGCTCTTGTACGCATGGGTAAACCATTTGTTCGCTATACACGGATGCTCTTACTTCAGATACATGCAGTGGTTGTGGTACTTAGCTCACGGATGAAAGAGTATGTAGCGGCACATGATTTTTTGTTACCCAATACGCAGCTCATTCCTAATGGAGTAGATACAAAACGCTTCTATCCTGTACCCAACGACACATCTATACAAGAAACGAGAATGCACACGGTTGTCTGTGTCTCAAAATTGCGTTACGAGAAGGGAGTAGATGTACTTCTGCAAGCATGGCATCTCGTTCAGCAGCAGGTGCCACAGGCACGCCTCATACTTGTAGGCAGTGGTCCGATACAGCCGCAACTAACACAGATGGCAGAGGCTCTTGATATCAGAGAGAGTATCGAGTTTGCGGGATTGCAAGATGATGTAGTAGCACAACTGCATAGGGCAGGCATTGCAATTCTGCCATCGCGTTGGGAGGGGATGCCCAACGCTGTGTTAGAGGCAATGGCTTGTGGTATTCCATGTATAGCAACACGCGTGAGTGGAAGTGAAGACATCATTCAACAAGATGTTAACGGCTTACTCGTCGAAATTGAAGACTACGAGGCAATGGCAGAAGCCCTCTTAACGTTGCTCAACAATGCGACTCTCGCCAAGCAGTATGGACAAGCAGCACGTGCAACTGTTGAGCAACGCTACAGCCTTGAATATATCACGGACATATATATAGAGCTTTATCAAAAGATGATTACACCGCAAACAAATTATGTAGAGCATGTGTCACCATCTAAAAGCTACACTGCATAAGGCGTTTGCGAAAGGATATTTTCTTTATGTGTGGAATAGCAGGGTTTATTGATACGCAGCGCGATAATCCAGCACATCTCATAGATGGAATGTGTAAAATTATTCGTCACCGTGGGCCGGACGATCAAGGCGTGTGGGTTGGAGATGGTGCTGACTCCGGCATAGCACTTGGTATGCGTCGTCTCTCCATTATTGACGTGAGTGGCGGACACCAGCCAATTTTTAATGAAGACCGTAGTATCGTGATTGTCTTTAATGGCGAGATTTACAATTATCAAGAGTTACGCCAAACGTTGCAAGCTCAGGGGCATACATTCGAGACAAATAGTGACACAGAGGCTATAGTACATGCCTATGAAGAATTTGGTGATGATTGCGTAACGCATCTTCGTGGGATGTTTGCCTTCGCTCTTTGGGACAGAAAACGACAACGACTTCTAGCAGCACGTGATCGCTTCGGCAAAAAACCATTGAGCTATTATTGGGATGGACAGCGTCTCTTTTTTGGCTCAGAAATAAAATCGCTCCTTCAGGCAGGTATTCCACGTGAGGTGAACCGTGTCGCGCTCGACGAGTATCTTGTCTACGGCTATGTACTAGCACCTAACACACTTTTTAAAAATGTAATGAAACTTCCTCCCGCTTCCATCCTTACATACGAGCATGGGCAGATTCGCACAAAACGCTATTGGAACCTTCCTTTTGAAAACACCTGTCATGATGATGAAGCGACGGCGATAGAGCGTACAAGAGCACTGCTAGAAGACGCCGTGCGCGTACGCCTCATGAGTGAGGTGCCACTCGGCGCGTTCTTGAGCGGCGGCGTAGATTCTAGCGTCGTTGTTGGTTTGATGAGCCAAGCCATGTCTCAACCTGTCAAAACATTCTCTATCGGCTTTGAGGAAGAGGAATTCACGGAGTTACCCTACGCGCGTCAGGTTGCAAAGCACTTTGGAACAGAACATCATGAGTTTCTTGTCAAATCCGACCTTATTTCGGTATTACCAGAACTCGTTTGGGAATATGACGAACCCTTTGCCGACTCGTCAATGCTGCCAACATACTATGTTTCTAAATTAGCACGAGAACATGTCACGGTTGTGCTTACAGGTGATGGTGGTGATGAAATCTTCGGTGGTTACGATCACTATGAACGAGAATACAATATCAGTCGTATTTCGCCCCTCATGCGTTATCTTCTAGCATATGGAAGTATGCTTATTCCTAACGGCATGCGTGGCAAAAAACGCTTTGGGAACATGCACCGCGACCTCGCAACGCGCTGTATACGCCTTATCTCACGCTTTCCCAATGACACGCGCCCAACAATGTACACACAGGATTATTTTGCTTCTTTGCGAGAAAACGATCCATACGCACGACATCTCAATCTTTATAAAGAGGTTTCGCACCTTGATATTCTCACACAGATGCAATCTGTTGACGTTCAAGTCTATCTTCCTGACGATATCCTGGTCAAAGTTGACAGGGCAAGCATGCTTAATTCGTTGGAAGCGCGTTGTCCGCTTCTCGACCATCAACTAGCTGAATATGTCACCTCACTTGACCCATCGCTACGCATACATAATGGCACATTAAAATATTTGCTGAAACAGGTGGCAAAAGATTTCCTACCGGACAATATTCTCTCACGCCCCAAGCAGGGCTTTGGAGTACCAATTAAGCACTGGTTCCGGGGCGACCTTACTGAATACGCGCGAGAAGTGCTTGACTCGCCACGCGCACAACAACGTGGCATATTCAACCCGGCCTTTATTCGCAACATTTTAAAAGAACATGCAACGACAACGCTTGTTAATCATAGTTCTGCTATCTGGACTCTGCTCTGCCTGGAACTCTGGTTCCGCGTCTATATAGATGAACCTGCATTGGATGTTACATCTGGGCCACACGTACAAAATGTCGATAGGGATCATGTTTACGGCGTCCGTTAGAAAAGAGGTACATTCTATGTGTGGTATTTGTGGTATCTACAATGCCCAAAGTCATGAACCGATTTCACCTTCTCTTATTGAGCAAATGACACGTCTGATAGCACATCGCGGACCAGACGATAATGGAGCGTACATTGATGGGCCAGTTGGCTTGGGCTTTGCACGGCTTAGTATCATTGACTTGAGTGGCGGTCATCAACCAATGTGTAATGAAACGGGTGATATTTGGATTGTCTTCAACGGTGAGATATGGAACTACAAGACGTTGCGGGCCGAATTACTCGAAAAAGGCCACCATTTCCGCACGAATTGTGATACCGAAACTATTGTTCATGCTTACGAGGAATACGGCGTTGACTGTGTAGCACGTCTGCATGGTATGTTTGGCTTCGCTATCTGGGATGGTCCGCGTCAACGTCTTCTGTTGGCACGGGATCGTGCAGGGAAGAAGCCGCTTTACTACACGCGTGTTGATGGAGACCTACTTTTTGCATCAGAAATTAAGTCGCTTCTCTGTCATCCGCACGTGAAGCGAGAGGCCGATACACAGGCACTCGCAGACTTTCTTAGTGTTCGCTATGTACCAGCACCTGCAACACTTTTTAAGAATGTTTACAAGGTACTTCCTGGGCACTGGCTCCTGTACGAGAATGGCTCGATACATGAAGAATGCTATTGGGATTACACCTTTGGTCCAACAGAGCATCATAGCGAAGCCGAATATTTACAGGGCATTCGTGAGCATGTTCATCGTGCTGTAGAAGAGCGCATGATGGCAGATGTACCCGTAGGGGCTATGTTAAGTGGAGGCGTAGACTCCAGCATTATATCAGGCATCATGAGCACCTTGACAAACCATAAAGTCAAAACGTTCTCGGTTGGCTTCGATCACCCTGAATATAGTGAGTTGCCCTATGCGAAACTCGTAGCCGATCATTTCGGAACAGAACACCATGAACTGGTTGTACAGTCGTCCGATCTCACCCAATACTGGCCTCTACTCACATGGCATCGTGACGAACCTGTTAGCGAGCCGTCAGATTTGGGGGTCTATTTGGTCTCGAAGTTAGCACGGCAACATGTGAAAGTTGTTCTATCTGGTGAAGGTGGCGATGAACTATTCGCTGGCTATCCTAAATACGTCGTTGATTGGATGGCGACCTATTATCATATTCTTCCTGCATCTATACGGAACAACGTGATTCAGTCACTGCTAGATCGCCTTCCTTACAGTATGCGTAAACTTAAAACGGCGGCTCGTAATCTTTCACAACCTGCACCGCAACGCTGGATGAACTGGTTTGGCGTTTTTAATGGTTCATTGAAGGAACAACTGCTCTCAGAGACGACAAAAGCGGAGATTGACCTTGATGCCAGTCGTGTGTTCCAAACATGGTTGCAGAAAAATCCACAGCGCGACGATCTCTCATCAATGTTATATCTGGACACAAAAATCTGGCTGCCTGATAATCTTTTGATGAAAGGTGACAAGATGACAATGGCAGCTTCGTTAGAAGCACGTATTCCCCTGCTTGACGATAAGCTCACAGAATATGCCGCAAGTATTCCATCACATCTCAAAATAAAGTCGTTTCGCGCAAAGTATATGCTCAAACAAGCATTTGCTGATTTTCTTCCAGAGACTATTCTGACACGTAAGAAGATGGGCTTTAATGTCCCAACTGGCCTTTGGTTCCGCGAGGGACAGCGCGGCATTATCACCAATCTCTTACTTTCTGAGCGCACACGAAGCCGTGGCTATTTTAATAATGATTTTATCGCACGGATGGTACACGACCACATGGAAGGTACAACAAACTATCAGGCACAGCTATTCACACTTGCAAGTCTGGAACTCTGGTTTCGAGTCTTCATTGATAGTCCACAGCTTGCAATACCACAAGGGTCAGTTGAAACTCTGCTGGATGATGAAGTAGGGACCGATGTATCGCGTCCTGTTGGTCTGTCAATACCGACGAGGACGTGATACATCGGTCCCTAATGAACGTTGACACTCGAACACTGCAATGGCGGTAGGGGCAGCAATGCATTGCGCCCAAGGATGGGTTGGAAGGGGTTCGCATTGGGAGCGTGAATGGTTCGTTGCCGACGCGTTGCCCGCCACCCCCATCTTTGGGCGCAATGCATTGCTGCCCCTGCCGAGAAGAATTCCCGTTTTTGGTTGTCAATATTCATCAGACAATGTTTTACATCAAAGCTTAATAAAAGGAGGGACTCCTACTATGTCATCTTCTACAACTATAGAAGAGCAAACTACTCCGAAAAAATATCGTGTATTGATGGTGACAGGAATTTATCCTACACCGGAACGACCACATAAAGGAACCTTTGTAAAACCTATCGTTGATGCACTTCTTGCTGATGGTCACAATGTAGAAATTGTGCATCCAAACCCAAGCCATCCGATGCCACTTCGCTACCTATCGGCAACGCTCCAAGTTTTTTTCAAGACATTGACAGGACGTTTTGACATTGTTCATGGGCACTATGGTTTATGGTGTCTTGTAGCACGCATGCAATGGACAACACCCGTTGTAGCAGCATACCTTGGTGATGATCTATTAGGAACCATTACAGAAGACGAGAGCATTAGCAAAAAGAGTTTGCTTGTTGTGCATGTTAGTCAGTGGTTATGTCGTCATGTTGAAGTTGTCACCGTAAAGTCTGAGCAAATGAAAAAAGCATCGCTGACAGATGACGCTATTGTTCTTGCTGATGGGATTAACTTTGACCTGTTTCAGCCAATGCCTCGTGCTGAGGCACGATTGCTACTAGGTTGGGACCAGAATAAATACTATGTCGTCTTTGCAAACAATCCTGCTATTCCTGTCAAAAATTTTAAGATGGCACAAGCTGCGGTTGAGCGTTTACGTGAGCGCAACATGGAGGCAGAGTTGGTGGTTGCCACAGGCTTGCCACAGTCAAAAGTGGTGCAGTACATTAATGCAAGCAATGCCCTCATCCTTCCGTCTATTGCAGAGGGCGCACCAAATGTTGTGAAGGAAGCGATGGCGTGTAATGTGCCAGTTGTTGCAACAAATGTTGGTGATGTCGAACAAGTTATCTCGCAAACAGAAGGATGCTCTGTTTGTACGCGTGACGTTGATGCACTGGCTGACGGTCTTGAAAGAGCACTCCTACACACAGAACGTACAACAGGCCGGACAGATATTCTACAGTCAGATCACATGGTCACGTTAAAGCATGTACTCGCTATGTATGCACAAGCGATACAGAAAAAAGCAAGAAAATCGAAGAAACAAGATGTAAAGGTGGTACAGCAGGAGGTATCTCATGCCAGCATCTCGTAAAGTGTTGATGCTCGTTGAAAACCTCTCTGTACCTGCAGACCCACGTGTATGGCGCGAGGCATGTACACTTCGTCGCTATGGGTTTCAAGTTGCCATCATTTGTCCCAAAGGAGAGACACGTGACCAGGAGTCATATGTTTGCCTCGAAGGGATTCATATCTATCGCTATCGTTTTTCAACTACTATCGAAAAGTCGAGCGACTATATAAAAGAATACAGTGTAGCGATGCTCATGACGTTTCTGCTCAGCGTACGTGTTCTTTTTCGTCACGGCTTTGACGTTATTCACGCCGCGAATCCACCCGATACGTTTTTCGCCCTTGGATTGTTCTATAAGCTCCTACGCAAAAAATATGTCTTCGATCAGCACGATTTAGCACCTGAAATATTTCGTGCTAAGTTTCAAAATCGCATGAAGACGTTGTATAAATTGCATCTTCTTTTTGAACGACTCTCATATAAAACGGCCAATGTCGTCATTACAACAAATGAGTCACAGAAACGGATCGCGCTACAAAGAGGAGGATGCACCGAGGGAAAAGTTTTTGTTGTGCGTAACGGTCCCGACCTTACGCGTTTTGCAGAGGTCACGCCCGAACTCGCGTTGAAACGGGGAAAACAATTTCTGCTTGCCTATGTTGGCGTCATGGGTGCACAGGATGGCGTAGAGCTTGTATTGCACGCCCTTCATGAGCTTGTTCGCATTCGGCAGCGACAAGATATATCGCTTGTACTTATGGGAGACGGCGATCAATTGCCTATGCTCAAAGCACTCACACACACACTTGACCTGGAAGATGTTGTGCATTTTGCGGGTTGGGTTGCCAAGGCTGATATGTTGCGCTATCTCACTGTCGCAGATATTGGTCTTTCACCTGATCCTAGTAATGAGCTAAACGACCATAGTACCATGCTCAAAACAATGGAATATATGGCAATGGGCAAGCCTATTGTGGCCTTTGACTTGCTAGAGACACGTTTTTCTGCTCAAGATGCGGCACTCTATGCTACACCAAATGAAGTAGCTTCGTTCGCAGACGCGATAGAGACACTACTTAATGATGAAGCACTGCGTTCACATATAGGTGCCTTGGGACGAAAACGTGTCGAAGAGGTGTTGTGTTGGGAACGGACAAAGGGTAACTTGTTGCTCGCTTATGATGCGCTCTTTCCAGAGATTGCCACACCTACCCTGCGTACAATGGAAGAAGCAACGCCGACATTTATTGGCTAACAACGCATCGTTATCTATTGCGTTCTTTTGCAAAAACCAATAGATAACGATGCTTTTTTACAGCTTGTTTCTCTTCCGTTTGAATTTTGAGACTACACCTAGTAAACCAGCAAGTTCTGAAGCCATGATAAGCCAATGTTGTGAAAGGTCTCCAGGTAGGCGGCACAAAAGATGAGGGTTTGTGTCAACCGTATTTACCTCTTCGATAGTGGTTAATGCCCACGTGTATCCTGCTGTTGATACAGCAGATAATGCAGCATCACCAATATCTTTCATTTTTCCAATTGGATACGCGAAAGTACGAATGGGTTGCCCCAGATGCTGCTCTAAGACGTTACGAGCCTCTTTCACCTCATACAAAACTTCCTCAGCATCTGTTACATGTGCCAACACGGGATGATGCATTGTATGTGCTCCAAACGAGACAAGACCACTCGCTTTCATTTCATGAATTTCGTCCCAATTTAATGGGAGGAGTGTATTCTCGTATCCCTCTTCTAAGCGTGTAGGAAGAGAAACTTCCAAAGCTTCTTGTAACTGCACAAGAAACGTTTCTCGGCTCTCTACCGACTCAGCAAAGCGTAGTTGTCTATCGATCACTTCTGCTACTGCTCGTCGATCAGCGGGCAGGTTGTACGTCTTCTCTTCAATCGTAACCTTTTCCAGTCTAGTATGATTGAGCAAAAACTCGCCTGCTAACCACCAAAAGCACGTTCCACTCTCAATATAGCCGGGAACGAGAAACACTGTAATGGGAAGGTGCAACTCACGCGCAAGTTGTAAGCCATAGGTATAGTTATCGAGGTAGCCATCGTCAAACGCCAACACAACCGGAACACGTTTATCGTGTAATACATTCTGTGAAGGCTGGAAGAGTTCCTCCAATGCATCCTCAAGATGCATAACATGGTAGTGACGGCTTAAGTAATGCATTTGCTGACGCAAATTTTCTCCGGTAGCACTATGATAGTTGAGAATAATCAACCGCCGAGCCGAGCGCTGCATACGTCTATTGGCTAAAAATACTAGCCCACTATAATAAAAGCATGCTGCCAGTAACATACGTAAGCGTTCACGCATGACCGTAACTCATTTCTTTTCGCCTATACGCCAGGATATTCTTAGGACATACTAGAACCAACATACTTTGCGTCATACATGAAACAGACGTTTCTTTATCGCGCCCCCAACCCAGCTACCAGTAAAGGAGGCTGTAGCTTGTAGTGCTGGAACTGGGTCTTTCCAGTCTAAATAATCATAGCTCATTGGAACGAGGAAAGAGAGACAAAAGCCCATAAGAGCTTGCGCAGGAGGTGTTACACCGGGGCGACCACGTTGCTGAAGTGCTGCAATAGTCGTCATAATGTCGCCCTTGAGATAGCGCATCCAATTTCCAGTACGATAGCTCGTTACAGTATCAATAGGTTCACCATTCGCCCATTGATACAAAAGATAGGGAAAATCAACCCCCGAACGTACCGCAATCTCAACGGAGGCAGACAGTCGAGGATTTATCTCCATTAGATAGGGAATGCCGCTACTGTCACGACGAAACTCAACTTCTGAGTATCCTTCTAAATCAATTTCACGTATCAGACGTTCAGCCTGCTCGCCAATGTCTGTAGGAATAGCAATGCTTTGCCGCAACACAGATTGTCCACCAAGCGGTGGTTCGGTACGCTTGGCCCACTGTGCGAAACGTGCATGTATTGTTCCACGCGCATAAAGAAAACTAACCGCCTCACGTTTGCCAGAAAGAAACTTTTGAAAAAGCGTTGTACCACCAAACTGTGTCAATTCGTCCACGGCTCGACGTGCCTCCTCTGGTGTCGTCACTAAACGCGAGACCAGCCGAGTTCCTTGTTCGTTGCTCCACAACCATGACTCAACTGGCTTTACCACAGCAGGTAACCCAATAGCGCGCAATGCCTCTGGAATTTCATCAAGAGTACGCACAGTCACTCCCTCTGGAATACCTAAACCAAGCTGTTTGGCGACCGCCAGAGTTTGCTCCTTATTCACAGCAATGCTCATCGCAGGTTCACTAGCTAGAGCGAGATGTACGTATTGCTCTAACCGAGCACGATGTTGACGAAGCAACGCTATTGTCCCATCAGATGATGGAATGAGTACTTGCGCACCCGTGTAGTTAAGTACCTTTTCAAGAAATACGAGATAGTCTTCTGTCCCTTCATCGGCAGGGCATACAATACTTCGCTGACACCACCGTGATGCAAACGTCGGGACAGTTGTATGTTCAAGTGCAATAGTATTAAGTCCTCGTACTCCCAACGAACGGATTGTCACTAACGCCTGCCGTAAACGGGCATCGAGAATCAGCGCATGGTACTTAGCTTTTGAAGATTGATGTACCGCTTGCTCTTGTATAAGCGACCGACTCTTCAGCGCAACATCTACTTGAAATTTTTTCTGCATAAAGCATTCTCTTCTTTAATCGAGACAGCATATATACTCCATCAAATAAGACAAGCTACTGCCGACTCTCAATAGTTAATGAAATAGATAATACTTCATAAAGAGGTGAGAATGTATGTTGATAGAGGTTGAGAGTAGGTTGCATTAATGGGTCCTTTGTTGATGGTTAAATATGAGATATACCAGAAAACACAAGAACAGAAGTCTATACCCAACTCTTTGAGTATAAAACTCCTGTTCTTCATGACTATCAGAAATGCTATCCGGGAATAAGCACCATTCCAGAATGAGGAGGAATTGAAAATGTTTGATTTACACGATTGCCGTATAGGTCTACATAAGTGGATGCACTCGTTTTTACCGTATAGGTGTTTGTATCACTTGAGTTGACAACAACAATTCCATTACTATAATCGCGCCAGTACACATTTTGTGAAAAATACATCTCACTGTTCGGGCTGCCTATCCTCGTCTCATATTCGCTGTACCGTCTATCAGCACCATAATTTTGAGTGCTATTCGTATTATTCGTGATGTACAGTGAAGCATAATGCTCCTTACTAATCAGATATGAGGCAAGTGCCCACTGAATTTGATCATGACTCAGTGCATCCGTCTTAAACTCGTTAGAAATGTAATACGGCTTATGTTGTTGTATCTGCACATTTCTGATGAATTGAATCTCGTGTAACCAGTTGCTTCCAGTTAAATAACCACTACCATAATTGGTGAAACCGCCTTCATCGAGTACACCATCAACATGTGTCACAATTTTCGCAACAACGGAATCGGTTAAAGGAATAGGACCTGGACTCAGGTTAGGGATGAGGGCAAGAGGGTGAGGTAATGCATGAAGTGCTGTTTGCATCGCAGTTACCCAGGAAAGGATATCGTTTTGCCACTGCTTGTCAATCGTCTCTCCTGTATAACGTTGAACCCATTGTCCATTCTTGTAGAAGCCACAAGCACCAAAGAGATTTTCCAGATTGAGATTATCGGCAGCAATAGCATCATAGCCATTTGTACTAGCTGGCTGAGCATAGGTTTGTACTTGCCATTGCACAACGTCAGGATTTGTGAAGTCAAGCGGAATATTTGGATCGCCATATTCTAGGGCAGGTGTTGTACGATCACATTTGTATAACACCCAGTCAGGATGTGTAGAATGCCAATAGTCCAGACCATGCTGTTGACCAAGTGCTGTGTTTGCAAACGTACCATTATCACGGTGAAAAGGAATATAGTAACTAATAAGCACCTTTGGATTACCTGCGCGAAAAGCTGCGACTTTGCTGGGAACAGCTCCCCATATGAAATCGTAGTACTGTGAAATAGGAGTTGGGTTTTGAATACGATAGTCGAAGCTTTGAAAGAGATGAATATTATTCCAAGTATCAGGGATTTCCCGCAGGCCAGGCGTGGTACATGTTGACTGACATGCTGGAATTGTGACACTGATGGGTGCCGCCGTGGGAGTCACATCCGTTTTTGAACTACCTTGAGACCCAAGCGGTATACAACCACTCAATAAAAGAGAAAGTGGGAGAAATGCAAGAAAAAGGATTAATCGTTTCTCAAATAAACGCACAAACATGAGAGATACTCCTAAACGCGTTACAGACAATTGAATGGGCACACCCTATTTTTCAGTAACAACAAAGCATAAATAATTGACGCAAGTATAGCACAAGTCTAGTTCAGAATCACTATTCAAACCGTTAGTAATCTGGTACAGTAAGATTACGTGGAACATTACGTATATAGAAAGAAACATGACTTCATACATAGCTGTCCTTATTCTCCACGCAAACGGCTCTATCAATGAAGACATACCGAGAGTAACTTATGATAAAAGCAACATATCTTGTCACAGGTGGTGCTGGCTTTATCGGTTCACATATCGCCGAGACGCTTCTCAAACAAGGACACACAGTACGCGTATTTGATAACCTTGCCACAGGTCGTACCAGCAACCTGAACGTTCTACAAGAGTATTCTGAGCAGGTTGAAATCGTTCATGGCGACCTCCGCAATGCAGAAGCTGTCAAACGTGCTGTTACAGGTGTGGAAGTGGTCTTTCACCAGGGAGCGTTAGCATCTGTGCCACGTTCAATCTCTGACCCCACAACCTCACTAGAAACCAATATCAACGGTACACAACACGTTCTTCTAGCGGCACGTGATGCTGGTGTGCATCGGGTCGTCTATGCAAGTTCCTCGTCAGTATACGGAAATACACCAACGCTTCCAAAGCACGAAGGGATGCCAACGGCTCCTATGTCTCCTTACGCAGTGCAAAAACTTACAGGAGAGCTTCTATGCGGTGTATTCACAAGAATATACGGACTAGAAACTGTCGCATTGCGCTATTTTAATGTCTTCGGACCACGACAAGACCCAACGTCAGAGTACGCGGCAGTCATTCCCCGCTTCCTTACAGCAGCAATTGAACAACAGCGTCCAATTGTGTTTGGTGATGGAGAACAAACACGTGACTTCACCTATATTGAGAATGTTGTACAGGCAAACCTTCTGGCAGCTACCGCAACAAAAGCTGTTGGAGAGGCAATGAATATTGGCTGTGGAACACTCATCTCGCTCAATGGTGTCCTTCAAATAACAGGCGAATTGCTTCGTAGAACGCTTGATATAGACTATCGGGATGCCCGTCCAGGAGATGTACACGATAGCCTAGCAGACATTAGCAAAGCACGACTATTGCTTAACTATACTCCTATGATCTCTTTCAAAGAAGGACTGGAACGAACTCTTGCTTCGTTACGTGCTAGTATAGCTTAATCAGGCGCTTTCAGTGGCACCTCGTCTATGTATGGAAGCCGAACTACCTCCTGTTCCAGTTTTGTACGCCGAAGCGCAGATTGAGACTGCTGAACAGCGGAGGCAATAAGAGATGTATCTTTTGCCTCCCACTCCTTCCACTGTACCTCTACATGTTGGACATGCGCAGTAAGGGAGTTCTCTAACTCAATCGCCCGCTTCTCTTGTTGAATTTCCCAAGTTTGCAATGAACGCTTCTGCGTACTCTCCCATTCTTCCTGACGCGTAGAGAGTGTCTTAACATAGCGTCTCTGCACCAGAAGTACGAAGAAGACACTGGTAACAATAGCTACCAGTATAATAGTACCAATAAGTAGCATAGTTTCGCTCACTACGCACTCCTCAAAAAACTTGTGCGGTTTAGCGAACAGGCACCGCAACGTTCAATCGCTCTTGTTTTTCGAGCGCATCCTGCGCTGCTGCCAGAACCTGTACCACAGCTAGACCCACGCCCCCATGTGCTCGCGGCTGTGTACCATTGCGAATAGCTGAAACAAAGTCTTCACATTCGAGCCGTAGTGGTTCAATCCAATCGATATGCGGAATCGTGATCGCACCGTAGCGATAGGACACAACTGGATCAGCGTCAACATCAGCACCTTTGTTATAAACCTTTATCATCTCCGATGGGTTAGTGTCATCATATACCACCATGCGTGCGTCCCCAATAATGGTCACACGACGGATTTTGCAAGGATGAAGCCAACTAACATGGATGTGTGCGTTCATCCCATCAGTATAACTTAAATCAAGATGGGCGATATCGTGAATATTAGGTTGGAGATGTGCGTTCGCCTGTACTTTAATCTGTTCTGGAGCTTTGCCAAAGAGATACAGAAGTATCGATACATCATGTGGTGCAAGGTCCCAGATCACGTTAATATCGTTGCGAAACAATCCTAAGTTCACACGTTCGGTCTCAACGCAGTATATTTTTCCCAGCTCGCCGCTTTGTACCAACTTACGCAGTTCGTTCACGGCTGGACTATACTCAAACGTATGGCCTACCATCAACACACGATCCTGCTGCCGTGCAAGGGCAATCAAGTCTTCGGCCTCCGTAACGCTTGCAGTGAGCGGTTTTTCGACGAGGACATGTTTTCCATGCAGTAGTGCCTCCCGCGCGAGGCGATAGTGAGTTCGTACAGGTGTTGCAATGACAACCGCGTCAACGGCATTTGAAAGAAACACATCCTGCACTTGCGTTGTCAACTGCACGCCTGAAACGCCTTTAGCCGAAACAAGACGACGTATATCAGTGTCTGCAATCATAGCCACTTCTGCTTGTGGTAAGCTCTCCAGGTTACGAGCAATCTTCGGTCCCCAGTATCCCCACCCGATAATACCAAAGCGTGTGTTTGTCATTTTTTATAGTTCCTTTGTTACTTATTTATGCATAGATTGCGCGTACTAATAGTCTTAGACTGCCCTTGATACACTTGATACAACGTGTTTCTTGACAGCATCCACCACAAGTTGTCGCTGCTCCTCGGTCATTTCTGGATACATAGGAAGCGAGACAATACGTTCCGCTAACGCTTCCGTCTGTGGTAACAGACCGCGTGTATAGCCATATTGAGCGGCAGCACGCTGCAAGTGAATAGGCACAGGATAGTGAATGGTTGTTGCTATACCCTCTTGTTCCATAGCTCCACGGAATGCATCGCGCTCTGGCACACGTATAACATAATAGCAATAGACATGTGTTGCCCAAGGTTTTACCACAGGAACGGCTTCAACAACATCCCGTAATTGCGCGTTGTATGCCTCTGCATGAGCTTGACGAGCACCATTCCATTGTTCTACATATGGCATTTTCAGATTTAGGACAGCAGCCTGTAATTCGTCAAGCCGTGCGTTCACGCCCATTACCTCGTGATGATATTTTTCGCGTGAACCGTGGTCGCGGAACATACGCATTCTCTCCGCGAGTGCTACATCGTTTGTTGTACAAATACCCGCTTCACCAAAGGCACCAAGATTTTTACTATAGTACAGACTAAAGCACCCAATGTCACCAAAGCTTCCAACGCGCTGATCCATATAAGTAGAACCATGCGCCTGCGACGCGTCTTCGATAACACGCAGATTGTGCACACGCGCGATATCCATGATAGATTGCATCTCTGCCGCATGTCCATAAAGATGGACTGGCATTATAGCACGAGTGCGAGCTGTGATAGCATCCTCTAGCAAGCTCCAATTCATGAGATATGTTTCAGGATCGATGTCAACAAAGACGGGTTTTGCTCCAACAAGTGCGATGGCTTCTGCAGTTGCGATAAAGGTGTTTGATACGGTGATGACTTCATCACCAGCACCGATGTCACAGGCACGTAATGCCAAAGCAAGAGCGTCAGTGCCCGATGAAACACCAACTCCGTGATGACATCCGCTATATAAAGCAAATGAATGCTCAAACGCATGTAGTTGTGGCCCTAGGAAAAGATGCATACCATCAAGAACCTCTTCAAATGCTGCCATAATCTCTGGTTTTAATGCAAGATACTGCGCTCGTAAATCAACAAGAGGCACTTTTAAAGGCACTGCCACGTTGCCACTCCTTTTAACTAAACAATAGAAAATCTTCATACTTCTCATATATCGTATCACTCATTGGTAGTTACGCTATAACAGTATGGGTAGAAAACAGGTTAAGCTTGTCTTATTGAGTAGAGAAGACGTAACCGGACCAGAAGCGTGTGCTCAATTTTTTACCGTAATCTCAACTCTTCACCACATCTCCATGTGATTGCTCACTTGTTCTACACCTGCCTCGCATATCATAGTGAGTGTGGCTATAAGACGCATGTAGCTGGGGGCAAAGGCTAGCAATCAACTGGGGAGGAAACAATGGCTGTTCAGACAGCTTCAATCGAAGCAATCAGCATACGCACGGGTTATCTCAAATCGAAGCGTGTGCTGGATTTTGCGTTTACACTACTTATTTCACCATTCGTTCTTCTTGTATGTATCGTTATTGCGCTCTGCATTAAACTGAATTCAGAAGGTCCTATTTTTTATCGTCAGAAACGTATCGGGCAGGATGGAACAGAATTTGAAATGCTTAAGTTCCGTTCAATGTATACAAATAGCGACTCAGCTGCTCATCGTGAAAAGATTAAGAAATATATGAGTGGAGAGAAATTAAATGAAGATGGCACTGGCAAGCTCGCTTATAAGGACGTGAAAGACCCTCGTATTACGCCTGTAGGACGGTTCATTCGGAAAACAAGCTTGGATGAACTTCCGCAGTTCTTGAATGTACTACGTGGTGAGATGACGTTAGTTGGCCCTCGCCCACCTCTGCCTTTTGAAGTGGAGATGTATAGCTCACGTGATTGGCTGCGTCTTTCGGGAAAGCCCGGTTTAACAGGGACATGGCAAGTATATGGTCGTTCACGTGTCACATTTCAAAATATGGTTGAGATGGATATCGAGTATCTTCAAGATCAATCGCTCTGGAAAGATATCAAGCTCATCGTTCTTACAGTGCCAGTTATGGTCTTTGCTCGTGGTGGTGCGTAGAAGAAATGAGCGAACACCGAGGTAAAGACTTTAACGTATTATTTATTAACAGCGAGAAAGACATATCTCTATTTGTACTAAAGATATGTCTTTCTCGCTGTCAAAAACAGACGTTTTCTATTACAAGGAGACAACACGAAGAGGACGCGTAACTTCTTCAACTTCCTCAGCAGAGCGGCGAATCATAGTGTAGCCTACTCCAGGAACAGTTAAGATGTAGCGTGGATTACTTGCGTCGGGTTCTACTTTTTGACGCAAATGACGCACATGCGCCTTAATTAAGCCAGCGTCCCCCTCTGTATCATAGCCCCAAACATGAGTAACAATTTGGTTTGCGGTACATACATCATTTGCATTCACAGCAAGAAAATGAAGTAGCTTACTCTCAGTTGGTGTCAGACGGGCAGTTTTTCCGTGAACAGTTACTTCGTTGTGAAGCGAATCAACATGAATAGGCCCAACAGTTACAATAGACGAGGGGCGTTGTTCCAGTGTTGAACGTGCTCTACGGCTTACGGCACGAATGCGTGCCAGAAGTTGAGAAGGAAAAAATGGTTTGCGTAAATAATCATCCGCACCGGCGTCTAAACATCGAACCTCATCTTGTACGTCTTTGCCATCTGTAACGACTAAAATGAGTGCATCGTGCTTTATGCGTAGATCCCGGCACATACCCAGCATGTCTACCCCTTTAAGGGATGTATCAAGAATGACAAGATCAGGTTTACGCTCTAACCACTCAATCTTAGCGCGGTCTGCTGTATATGCACGATAGACTTCATAGCCGAGCGTTTTCAACCAGCTTGTAAGCATTTCAACAAGATCACGGTCGCTGTCGATGACGAGTAACTTCATCGTGTCTCCCCTCTACCGATTATTCGCCGTAATATATTTTTCATCATAAAAACTCTACAATATATACTATGTACAATTAGGAACGAAGCATTCTTGTCACACCATCATAACACATCCAGCACTGTTCCTTTTTCTCGTACAATCCTACATTCTCGTTGCTTGTGAGCCAGAGATAGATAGTATGCACACATGCATATCTTCCTATATGAAGAACGAGATGCAACACACGAAGTATCTCAATGCCAAAAACACTACAGTACAAGCAATATCTGTAGGACTATTGGTTATTCTGCATACTTTCTATTTCCCTAAAAGAACTATAATACATCACGTAGTAGTTTTCAATGCTTAGAACGGTATTTCTTCACATTTTATAGATAGGAGGGAAAAATTTATGCTGAGGTTCTTTCTTGAGGAAGTACAAAACGTCTGTATCACACTTCCTAATATCTCATTTCCTACAAAATATATGCGGTTAAGCGGTCATAAGTAAGGCAACACCGATACCTAGAAGAGCACCAACAAGTACCTGAATTGGCGTATGACCGATGAGTTCGCGCAATCGCTTTTCTGCCATTGGGCTTCCTTGAAAAGCCTCTTCAATCATTTGATTGAGAATACGAGCTTGAATACTTACCGCGCGACGCACACCTGCTGCATCGTACATAACAATACTCGCAACAACCACAGCAATAGCAAATGGGGCAGAGCCGAGTCCTACAACGCGACCTGTAGCTGTTGCCAACCCTGTTACAAGTGCCGAGTGTGAACTTGGCATACCACCTGAAGAGACCAGCCGACTCAAGACGAGTTTACGTTGTCGAAACAAATCAAGAATCGTCTTAGAGACCTGTGCAACAGCCCAAGCTAGAAATGACGAAAGCAGAATCCGATTGTCCAGCAATGAATTTTGTAGCATAGCCGTCCTTTTTAGATTTCGATTGGTTGAATATTCAGTGTTCCATCGCCAGATACACTAAGTTGTTGAACCGATAGTTCAGCTTTTTGGAGCAGTGTATCACATTGCTGCGCCAGTTTCATGCCCTCCTCATAGTACTGCAAGGCACGCTCAAGTGGAAGTTTTCCATCTTGTAATGCTGTAACTGCCGCTTCTAGTTGCGCAAAGGCTTCTTCGTAAGATAATGATTCCATATGGCTTCCACCCCTTCGTATAAAAGAGTTTTGTTATTCAGAGAAAGGACGAACTTCGACAGGAATGTGTCCATCTTGAACCTGAATGGTGAGTGTATCACCTGGAAGAACTTGGTGTACACTTGTAACAACTATTTGGTTCCTATCTCGTCTTACAACCGCATAGCCACGAGCTATCGTGAGGAGAGGACTCAGCGAATGTAACTGTAGTGCCACACCACGCATACGTTCGCGTTGTAAGGCAAGAGTATGCTGCATACGTCCCTGTAAACGCTCTATCGTATCATCTAGCTGCTGACGCCGATTATTAATTAATGTGAGAGGGCTGGCACGCTGCAAGTCACGTTTCGTACGTTCAAGTTCTTCGCCAAGATTGAAAAGGTGTTCTTCCATCACATCATAGAGCACCTGTTGTTTTTCACGTATGTCGTCGCGCCACTCCGCTATATCTGGTACAGCGGCTGTTGCGGCGGCTGTCGGGGTTGAAGCACGATGATCCGCGACGAAATCAGCAATGGTAAAATCAGTTTCATGCCCAACACCACTAATGACAGGAATACGCGAACGGGCAATAGCTCGTGCAACTACTTCTTCGTTGAACGCCCATAGCTCTTCAATAGAGCCACCACCGCGTCCGACGATCACAACATCAGCTTCGCCATGCTCGTTTAACAAGTCTAAAGCTGCCGCAATTGAGGTAGGAGCTTCTGCCCCCTGCACAAGAGATGGAGAAAGAAGGACAGACGAGAGAGGATAACGGGTACGTAACACACGCACCATATCACGAAGTGCAGCTGCTTGTGGCGAGGTAACAATACCGATAAGAGTTGGCTGAAGAGGAAGAGGACGCTTACGCTCTGCATCAAAAAGACCCTCGGCGGCTAATTGCGCTTTCAACTGTTCAAAACGCTGAAAGAGAACGCCTTCACCGAGAAGTTTGACGGCATCAACATAGAACTGTAGCCTGCCATCTCGCTCATAAAAGGCGACACGCCCATTAACAGCTACCGCCATACCATCATGCAGAGAAGGGGCTGACGAACGTAGCCGTGACTGCTTAAAGAATACACATGAAAGCTGTGCATCACCCTCTTTTAATGTAAAATAGCAATGTCCAGAGCTATACACCTTGCAGTTAGAAATCTCTCCGTGTACCCAGATATTCTGTAAAATATCGTTCCGCTCCATCAGTTCTTTTAAATAAAGCGAAAGTTCTGAGACGCTGACGACAGAAGAGGTTTCTGTATAGTCAAGCATATGCTTATGCTCCTTCTGCACTATCAATAGTCATGAGATGTTGTCCATATTCTACAGCCTGACCCTCTTGCACAAGGATATCTACCACACGTCCCGCCTTTGACGTTTCTACCTCATTGATTACATTGAGTGATTGAATTGTTCCTACGAGCTGCCCAACTTTCACAATATCACCAACTGCAACAAGTGCTCCACCTTTGGGTTTTGCCCATCTATGAAAAATACCAACAAGGGGAGCAACCACACGATGCATTGTCTCAACAGCTGGAGCATTTTCAGTACTTGTTTCGGGTGTGGAAAGAGGAAGCAAAACTTGCTGTGCATGCATGTCGATGCTTTCAGGAGCCTTCGCTTTACGCAAGACCAACCGTGTTCCTTCTTTCACGCGTTTCAATTCGATCTCTGAAACGTCACTGTGATCGAGCAATTGCACAAGTCGCTGCAATTGCTCGATACTCATACTTTCAGAAGGATCATATACATTTTCTGAATTCAGCTCTTGCTCACCGGAATCGTGCCAATTTCCATTCATAGTACACACTCCACATTATGCCAATTTGTCAAAAGTACAAAGCATTAGCACATGTTCACGCTCGCTCAACGTAAGCACCACTTGTGGTGTTGACACGAATGAGATCGCCATTTGTGATGAATAATGGCACCTGCACCACAAAGCCTGTCTCTGTAGTTGCAGGTTTTGTGCCGCCTGTTGCCGTATCACCTTTATAGCCCGGTTCAGTATAGGTTACACGCAACACGACTTTTTCTGGCGGTTCAACCGAAAGTGCCTCTTCGTTAAAACGCACAAGATCGAGTTCGATGTCATCAATGAGATAGTTTTTGGTATCACCGAGTTGTGCTGAGGTGAGTACAACATCGTCGTAGGTGCTTGTATCCATGAAATGATATTGATCGCCATCTTGATATTGATAGGTGACGGTTGTACGGTCCAGATAGACACGCTTGAACTTGTCACCTGCATCACATGTGCGATCAATTGTTGAGCCTGTACGGAGATTACGCAGTTTTAACCGCACAATCGCACCACCACGCCCCATTTTTATATGAGACCAATCCAGAATACTACATAATTGGTTTTCAAATTCGATAGTTACGCCCTTTTTCAGGTCGCCCGTAGAAATCATAAAAACTCCTCGGCATGCTTAAGTAGAAAGTTTCTCTTGACATGCTTTTCTCTGTTATTCTAACGTTGTATCACTAAATCGGTTGGTGATTGTGTCAATACTTCAATGCCATCTGCTTTGAGGAGAACGCAATCTTCTACACGCGTCCCACTCCATCCTGGAATATACACACCGGGTTCAACGGTCACGACGGCTCCAGCAGGAAGCATGCTATCCTCTGGTGCACGTGCTGAGAGGCTAGGGTCTTCGTGTATCTGTAAGCCAACGCCATGACCAGTACTATGCACATAATATTCGTTCAAATTGACCGTTTCCAGCGCATTACGTGCCAGTGCATCAGCATCTTTACCAGAGATACCTGCTCGTAAGCCTGCCTCACACGTCTTCATAGCGTTTAAGACGGCATCGTACACTTCGCGCATTCGGGGTTCTGCTGGCTCACCAAGACAAATGGTACGCGTCATATCAGCACAGTAGCCTTTGTAGCGTGCTCCCATATCAATTGTAATCAGTTCGCCACGCTGAATGCGTCGCTGTCCTGGATGGGCATGTGGCATTGACCCATTTGGTCCAGAGGCAACGATTGACTCAAATGCGACACTCTCAGCCCCCAATTCAACCATCTTACGCGTAATTTCCATCTGCACTTCCTTCTCTGTCATTCCTGCTTGAATCCATTGGCAGAGGTGTGCAAATGTTTCATCGGTGATCGCAATAGCATGTTTGAGCAATTCAATTTCGTCGGGCCGCTTGACTTGTCGCATTTTTCCAACAATATCTTCATCGAATGGCAAAAATTCATATGTATCTTCACTAGCGGCATGAAATTTCGCATATTCTCCATAGAGCAATGCCATTGACTCAAAACCGATCTTCTTCCAACCATGCTTTTGCGCAAGTGTAGCAAATGCAGGTGCATATTCGCGGGCTTCAGGAACGACTACTTCCCATCCTATAGCTTCAGTTGTAGCAGCTTCTTTGTAAATGCCGTTCGTCAAGAGGAACTGTTGTTCTTGACTGACAAGCAACATGCCAGCCCCTTCTATATCATCGTTGAGCCATTCACTCAAGTAGGAACGGTTCTGTGGCTGTGTGATAAGAAAGGCATCTATACCTTGCTCGTGTATCCATGCACGAAGTTGTGTTATGCTCTCCTGACTCATATTATCCCTCTTTGATATACTAACTATTGCTCGCGTACCAATGCAACTAACGCTTCCAGTGCAAGAAGATAGCCACGCCAACCTAATCCTACAATGTGTCCCTTACAAATCGCTGCCATCACTGAGTGATGGCGAAACTCTTCGCGCGCGTAAATATTGCTTAGATGCACCTCTATCGTTGGTGCTTTCACTGCTGCAAGCGCATCACGTATAGCAAGCGAATAGTGCGTGAATGCTCCTGGATTAATGATGATACCATCAATAGTCTCTGCATACGCTTGAATATGGTCAATAAGTGCTCCCTCATGGTTTGATTGAAAGCACGTTACTGATGCATCCAGTTCTTTACTCCGTGTCTCCAACATTTCTTGTATATACGGAAGTGTCATTGTCCCGTATACTGCTGGTTCGCGTGTTCCTAATGTATTTAGGTTTGGTCCATTCAAGACAAGAATCCGAAGCGTTTCTGGCATAATTATGCCCTCTTCTCAGCAAAAAATGTTGCGATGACGCGTTGCACTAACGCTTCTGGCATGACTGTAACCGTTACATCTCCAATGTGCCGAGGCATAATCCAATGCACCTGCTTTCCAGAAACTTTCTTATCCAACTGCATAGCCTTGAGAATAGCTTCGGCTCGTACTGAACCTGCATACTGCGTTGGTAAGTCGAGCGCAGCAAGAAGATTGTTTTGACGAACCATATCTGCATGAGAAAACATATCTGCTTCGTAAGCAAGCAGGGCTGCGGCAACCATTCCTAACGCAACAGCTTCACCATGCAACCATTCACCATAGCCCGCAACATTTTCGAGTGCATGTGCGACCGTATGACCGTAGTTAAGAATAGCTCTACGTCCTTGCTCACGCTCATCCTCCTCTATAATACTCACTTTCAGGTCGATACAACGAGCGATTATCTGACAAAGGAGTGTTACCGGAGGATGTGTAAACGTGCGTAGAGTTTCGGCATGTGCCTCAAGTTGTGCAAACAGTTCGGCGTCAAGTATAATACCATATTTTACAACTTCTGCCCATCCCTCCGTACGTTCGCGTGTTGGCAGGGAGAGCAATAAGGCTGGGTCAACGAGAACAAGCTGTGGATGATAAAATGCACCTATTAGATTCTTCCCGCGTGGATGGTTGATACCTGTTTTACCACCGATAGCGGCATCAACCTGAGCCAAAAGTGACGTAGGAACCTGAATCAATGGCACACCACGTAGGTATGTTGCAGCAACATAGCCAACAAGATCACCAACAACGCCACCACCAAGAGCAATAATTGCTTCTTGCCGCTCTGCCCTTTGCTCTAGCAGCCAGTCATAGATAGCACTCAGTTGCTCTTGCGACTTACTTTTTTCCCCTGACGGAATGATGTAGAGTTGTGGATCAAAACCTGCTTCGGTAAGGTTTTGAACAAGAGCAGTACTATACAGGCGCGCAATGTTACTATCACTAAAAAGAAAGACGCGTGCAGGCAGGGAACGCTGCGTGAGGTATTGTGCCAGTCGCTCTATACTCCCCCAATCGACGACGACATCATAGCCATTGCCAATATCTACATGTCGCACGATTGGCGCGACATTATCATCAAGTACACCAGAGTCTCTAAGCATCGTCATAATCTCCTGTGCGACCTGTTCTCCTGTTTTCCCTGCCGTGTTACAGACAAGTTCCGCTTCTTCATACAGTGCTAGACGGGTAGCAGCAAGAGCTTGAAGCGCATTGAGAGGATTTGGGCCTGTGAGTAGAGGCCGTGTTTCAGGGACACGGCCCTGTGCAAGAGCTTCAGCGTGTTGTGCACGAAGACGTTCCAGGGCAGTAGTTGGCTCGGTTTGTAGCCAGATACGTATTCCGTGCTCTGCCATCAATACACGATTCTCTTCCCGCACTACAGCACCACCACCTGTAGCAATCACAGCCCCATTCTTATAGGTGTAAAGCACGTTGGCAAGCACATGGCTTTCACAAGCACGGAAGTATACTTCGCCATGATGCAAAAAAATACCAGGGATACGCTCTCCACACATGTCTTCTATCAATGTATCGCTATCGAGAAAGGGTACATCCAACCATTGAGCGAGAAGATGACCTACAGTGCTTTTGCCACTACCTGAAAGCCCAACTAAAAATATATGTCGCATACACCTTATTGTATCATGTGTTTCAATTAGACACGGATGCAAGATCAAGGGGGCATATATTCCTCTCGATCTCGCATCCCTGCTTGTTTCTAATACAGTTCTTCATCTCGGATATGTGTTACAAGTGTCGTGAGAAGGCTAAACGTTGTGGTGTCAACCTGATTAAGACGTGTATCACTGACGATGCCCTGACGCATAAAGGCTTGTGAACGATTGTCATATATCTGGAACTTGCGTCCAAAGGAGAAAACATACTGCTCGATTTGCCCCGTCTGACGATTCAAAACGAGAATGTCGTCCCCTGTAGAGCAATTTCCACTGCTCAGGCAACGCTCACGATCTAGGAAGGCACCCACAAGAATTTGCCACTGTTGTCCCCAGCTTTGTACTGTTGTCTGATGTACAACAGCCAACGACTTATCGAATGCAAGAAAAGTACTATGACCGCCCTGTGGGTCGTAGAGCATAGCACTTGCATTGGACATCCCAAAATGGCCTACATAGGGAACCATACCTGTACCGAGATTCGAGTAAGGTACTTCTTTAGCAAGCGTCAGATCAGGAGCAAAAGCAAGCATCTGTCCATCGCCAGTACTTGGATCATACATGAATAGTTGGGCACGACCAGCACCTGTGAAGTCGCCGCTATACACAACCCAATTTCCATTAAGATTATGCGATTCCTGATAATGATTGATGAGCAGGTT
>CAXUIS010000013.1:0-12313 GCA_964250915.1 uncultured Ktedonobacteraceae bacterium
ATGCTTCATTTTGTGTCATTGTTATAATGATGAGGATGACAGAATATGTGGCAGGTGTGGTGAACAGAAATTATGTGTGGTATTACAGCACTTTTTAAAGCTCTGGATGTAGATATTTCGGCAGAGGTGGTTGAAAAAATGACCGCCAACATCTACCATCGTGGACCAAATGATGGCGGAACCGCTTTTTTCGCACAGGACGACGAGAATTGCTGGCAACCATCTTTGCATCCCTCACCAGAATGGCGGAGTGCACTGGGGTCACGTCGGCTCTCAATTCAAGATGTGAGTCAAGCGGGCCATATGCCTATGCACTATCAGAATAGGTTCTGGATTGTCTATAATGGAGAGGTTTATAATTTTGTTGAGATTCGCACAGAGTTGGAACAGCTTGGACATATCTTCCACTCCTCATCTGATACAGAAGTCATTCTAGCGGCCTACGCTGAATGGGGAACGGAGAGCTTCGCACGCTTTCGCGGCATGTGGGGTCTCGTTCTTGTTGACTGTGCGCGTGGAGAGGCCATTCTCTGTCGTGACCGCCTCGGTATCAAGCCATTGTATGTATGGCAACGTTCAGGGATGATGGCGGTTGTATCGGAAATTAAGCAGCTTTGTCATATTCCTGAAATTGTATTCAAGATGAATACCACTACCGTTTCAGAATATCTAAGAACTGGCTATGAAGCTACTGACCGCAGTTTCTTTCTCGATGTACAGCCTGTTCCAGCAGGAACTTGGATCAAAGTTTCGCTTGACACGCTTGTATCGACTCCTCCCCAGAAATATTGGCACCCTGAGCAAATCTGCGTTTCGGTGACAGATGCGAGAGAGGCTGGCCTGCTTTTCGCCCGAAAGCTGCGTGAGTGTGTCAGAATACATCTTCGTAGCGATGTACCTGTTGGATATGCACTCAGCGGAGGGATAGACTCAAGTACTATCGCACTACTTGTCCATGAGTTACAAAAGGACAATTCTCAATCGTTTCATACCTTTACTGCAACGTTTCCAGGAGATGCAATTGATGAACGAACATATGTAGATGCAGTCTTATCAAGGATGCCTGCAACTCCACATTTTGTTACTCCTGACCCCGCGACCTTTCTGGAAGAAATGAATGATTTCCTTTATACACACGATGAACCTGTAGGAAGCTTATCCGTTTATGCTGGCTACTGCATCGCGCGTCTCACAAGACAAGCCCAAGTTCCTGTCACCTTGAATGGACAGGGGGGAGATGAAATTCTCTCCGGTTATTGGCAGTCCTATTTTTTTTATCTTCGTAGACTGGCACAACATGGACAACTCGCTCCTCTAACTCGCCATGTCATAGGGGCATTGTCACCTAAAGGCAATTCTTCACTCCTCACTCAGATACCTGTTATGCTGAAGCGCTACTATGCACGTAGTAATTCCTCTCCACTGTTTCGCATGAAGGTTCCCATGAATATAGAACACGCTTCTATACTAAGCAAAATACTTTCACTCGATGAGCATTCATGGCGCATAGAGGAGATTCGAGCCATGTTTCTGCCACGCTTGCTCAAGTGGGATGACCGCAACTCAATGGCCTTCTCAGTGGAGGGGCGCTATCCATTTCTCGATCATGAACTTATCGAATTATGCCTCTCATTTGCCTCACACACGCTCTATCATCAAGGCTGGACCAAGTACCCATTGCGGATCGGTTTACAGGAAGTGTTGCCACGCAACCTTCTTACGAGACGCTCAAAGTTTGGTTTCGAGGTTCCTCAAGATAAGTGGCTTTGTGGAGTGCTTCGCCCAACATTAGAAGAGTGGCTCAAGCAGGATAGACCTTTATGGGAGTGTGTCGAGCGTACAGATATAGAAAAATTAGCGAATTCTATGTGGCTACAGCAAGGCAGCAAAGCAGAGGTAGGTCAAACAATTTTCCGCCTCTTCATGCTTGATCGTTGGGCTGAATTATTTCACATGGACATGTCTATGCGCTAGCTGAACCGAGTTAAGTAACACTCATTGAATATGAGAGTAAACGTAGGAAAAAATGCAGAGAACACAAGGAAAGATACAAGAAGATACAGAGCGTGAACTTTTACGTATCAAGCAAGAATATGAATATAGGGCAAGTAATCTTGCCTTCGCCCAACGATATAGCCTTTTTAATGAAGCTACACTTCTACAAACTCACGGTGTAGAGCGAACTATGCTGGCATTGCTCAAGGAACAGCAGTTCACTCAGTTCGCGGAGAAACAGATTTTAGATGTTGGCTGTGGTAGTGGTATGCAACTACAACGCTTTCTCACGTATGGAGCACAGCCATGCAATCTATCGGGCATCGATCTTATCGCAGAACGCATCGAGCGAGCGAAGCAAAACAATCCTGCAATCAATTGGCAATTAGGCAGTGCTCACCAATTACCTTACCCGGACGCAAGTTTCGATTTGGTAACGCTATCCGTCGTATTCAGTTCTATTTTAGACAGGTCCTTACGTAAGAGTATCGCCGACGAAATATGGCGTGTGCGCAAACCAGGGGGCCTCATACTCTGCTACGATTTCGCCTATTCCAATCCACGTAATCCTGCTGTAGTGGGCATTCCGCGACGACAGGTGCAGCAGTTATTCGAGCGACAGGGTGTACAATTTACATTCAAGCGTACAACACTCGCGCCTCCACTTGCGCGTTGGCTTACTCCACGTTCGCCCTGGTTAGCAGACACGCTAGAGCGTCTGAAACTGCTTGACACTCATCTTATCAGTCTGATTTACCTAAACGACCTTGTTGCTCCCATAGTTGCACAGGGCTAACGTTGTTTAAGCTACACATTGTACACGTATGGCCCAATATCTACTGCTTTGAGAGAGCGACTGACCCCATTTATATCAGTTGTTGGCGCACCTAACGTTGTACCCGTACCAATAGCAGGACTGTAACGACTTAAATGGTAGTTGCCACTTCCATCAAGCTGATAGTTTATGAGTTGAGGATCAACAATACGCGTATCCTGCACTGATCCAGATTTTAGAAGAAGATTTATTGGATTGGCAAATACTATATTACGAAGATAGCGGTTATGGCTTCCTACCTTACCGAATTCATAGATACCCAGCTGGTGATTATGAATTATGATATTGTTGGTTACAAGAAAGTTGTCCGCAAGAGTCCTATCTGCCGCAATTATGATACCGCCTCGCCCACACTCAAAAACAAGATTATTCGAGATAGTCTCATTAGCAGATGCATGCCAGTTATGAATACCAAAGGAGGCAATCTGGTAGACGATGTTATTGACAATAGAACCTCCGGGTGTGGAGTTATAGATGCCTTGATCCAGGTTGCAAGGGGTACGAAAAGGTGGTCCTATCGAATCCACAACATTGCCAATAACATCATTACTATGATTGGTACCAAGTGTTGAATTATCAATACCTGCGGCTCCTACGCTGCTACAAGATGCAGATGCGTAGTTATGAACATGATTTCCAATGATGTGGACAAAGGAACCATAATTATTAATTCCTATATCGCCGCTTCCGGTGATATCAAAATCCCGAATATCAACGTAGTCACCATAATTTGCCCAGGAAGACCTGACACCTCGCGTCTCAATACGTGCTCCCCATTTCGTATCAGAGACAAAAGTGATACGCGCTCTCACTGTTCCCTTTACCTGGCTCTGTATAGATTGCGCGTATATTCCTGGGAGAACATGCACTGTGGTTCCAGGTCGCACAATACTTGCCGCTCGCTGGATTGTGGCAAAAGGGTGCCTCTGAGAGCCATCATTCCTATCGTTGCCGATGGGTGAGACGTAGTAGGCAACACCCGTAGACCCTGATGGCTTTGCTAGTGGAATTTCTGAGCTACTATAAGAAATGTATTTGATTGCACTCAAAAATACACTGTAGAGCAGAAGTGAGAGGAGTATGGCTATACAAGAAAGGACGAGGAAACGTTGTACTCTTAACGAAAAACGCTTCTTCAAAAATTGTCTCCAACACAAACTATCCCTACAACGTGTATTTGGACGCTAAATACATTCATAGACTACTTATCGACAGAAAGGAATGATGCTTGTAACAAGCTACGCTGGAGTGCAGCAGCAGAATGATGATACGCAACATATGTTCGAGCCGCCTGTCCCATACGAGGAATAAGTTCTGAATTGTTACAAAGATGTGTAAGCGCATTAGCAATCTCTGAGGCACTATCAGGAGGGATTGCGATACCGCGTTCTTCCGCTAACAACAGTGCATTTGATTGTGGAGAGGTTGTGGCAACTACAGCACAACTCGCAGCCATCGCTTCCAGTACCGCCATCGAGTAGTTTGTACCACGCGTTCCACTGTAGAGAAAAATATCTGTTATGGCAAGCAGATCTACTACGTCAGTAGGTGTAGCTTCACCATAGAGGCAACACGTAGCAGTCAAACCTCGCCGTTGTATGTCATCCAGAAGCGACGCACGCAATGGGCCATCACCGACTATCAAAACCTTTACACGTTGACGTACCTCTGGTTTTAGTGTTTTCAGAGCTGTATCGATACCTTCTAATGCCTGAGAAAGTCCTTTTTCGGGGGCAAGCCGATTGATAAGAGTAATAAGGATGGTTTCTTGCGAAAAACAGTGTTCTGCTCGGAGTATCGCCTTAGCTTCCTTATCAAGTGGCGTAAAACGTGTAGTATCTATTGTATAAGCGTAGCGTGTTATGCGTTCTGGATGCACACCTAATTGTTGTATGTAGACTACGGCTACTTCATCACCCGCGACAAGAAAATGGTCGGAGTAATGTGTTGCTATGTGTGCAAGGAGGCGGAGCGACCACCAATAACACGAGAAACGAAGAGAAGAAAAAAGTCGTCGAACCCGTGTATGTGTCTTCAGTTCGTTGTAGTGTTCCGTTCGATAGGCGACACTATTCAATAACGTCACACTGCCATGATCCATACATACTACATGTCTACCAATAATTTTTCCCGCGATTGCCGCGAATGCCCCTGTGAACACACCATCCTGTGGCAGTATAAGTTGATAGGATGGATTACGATAGAGTAACGTTATGAGTTTACAGAAGCCTGCGAAACTATAGAGCCACACACCAGGAAAATGCCAGGGGTGTGCCCATCTACCACCAAATTGCTCTATTGCGAACGCGTCACTCTCTGTACCCTTCGTGTGTGTGAGGTAAGTGAGTGTCCATTGCTCACGCATTACTTGGGCAACCCCTGCGAGAACGCCCCGCATACCGCCAGGAATAGGGAAGCCAGTAATCGGGACGCATACCTGTACTTGTGTAGTCTGGCTTTGATCGTTGTCAGATTTAGTTTTCTTTCTTTCAGTTGTAGTGTTGGTATGATGGACGGATGAGTTCATACACATGCTCCATTTCACATTCACGTATGCTGGCGTACCAGGACGTAGAGTTTATCACGAAATTGCTTATTCATGAATGTTGCAAGATACTAGCATACAGTTCAAGCAATCGTTGCTGTTCTGTCTCCCAACATAAATCACCTTGAGCAGCTTCTAGTGCAGAGCGACGCATTGCGGCTAACGCCTCTGTATCTGTCAGCATGGAGTTAATAGCGGTGGCGATTGTGGTTGGCGCAAGTGAAGGAACAACACGTCCAACATGATATTGTTGAAGAATCTCTGAGACTGCATTCAGTTGAGTGGCAAGTATCGGCAGACCAGCCATGATATACTCAAAGAGTTTATTGGGAAGACACCAGCGAATATTTAACGATTCCTCAGGTGTATACAAGATTAAGCCGATATCTGCCGAAGTTGTCCAGTGGAGCAAGTCGGCATAGGGTGCAGGTGGAATAATTTTTACACGATGCGCGACATGCTCCTGCTCAATAAGTGCTTCAAGTTGAGCAAGTGTATCACCATATGCTTTGCCCATAAGCACAATTACAGTATTGGCATCGAGAAATGATGCTGCTCGCACAAGTATATCTAATCCCCGAAGTGGTTGCAGATTTCCTTGATAGAGAGCGATGCGTATCTCTGGCCCTAAATCAAGAGCCTCACGCAGGCGGTCGCTATGGGAAACAGGCACGTAACGATGGATGTTACGGACGAGTGTCACTTTAGAAGGAGCATAACTGTGCTGTATCTCCTGGGCAATCGGGGGAGATACGGTAATGACTCCTGCACAGTGCGGCACAATAACTGCTAATAGGCGAGTAAATAATTTTTGCCACCGCAACCAGTACGAACCATCTAGTTCTGAAAGCGGTAACTCGTGAGCATCAAAAATAAGTGATTTATGGTGCCAAAGGGATGCAATATAACAGTCTGGTAAAGCGGTCCAATCATGAGCATGATAGACATCAGCTTTCATGTGTATCAATTGTATAGTGCAATTGAGATGCGAATACACGACATTGACGATGCTCCACAATTTGAGCTTTGGTAAGAAAGGTACAACAAGGGGAAATGTATGCCGTAACTTGATAGCAGTAACTGTTTCCTCTACTGGTCTTCCACGCTCTTGCTCTATATCAACAATAGTAACAGCAACTCCTTGCTGTACAAGAGCCTCCGCCTCACGCAATACACGACCATCTGTACGTGCTATACCACGTACATGCATACATACCTTTACAGACGACCATTTTTGTAACTGCGTTATAACATCTTTAGTGTCTACTAAAACATTCATACTACGAAGGTCTCCTATATATTTTAAATAGTTCTTTCTTACGCCATAGTGACAGCAATTCTGCTAATGAGAGGGTTATGCCGTATAACAGGAAAGCACACACAGAGATAGCTATGCCCACTCCAACAGGGTACGATTGCGAGAGCATATCACTACCCCAATAGAGAGCAACACCGAGCAGAAAAGCAAGAGCGAATTTGCCAACTTCAAATGGTAGAGGATAGATACGTTGATTCACGAGGTATGCGACGAGAGCTAATATAATGTATGCCAAGAGCGTTGCAACGGCTGCTCCCATCGCACCATACTTTGGAATCAATACGAGATTAAAGGCGAGATTACTTATGGCAGCAACAGTGGAGAACGTGCTGATAATCACTGTTTTACGTTTAATATTTAAGCCTACAGTTACGATATAGTAGAGGCCATAAAATGCCAATGATACAGATACGATAGGAATAACAAAAGCCGCAGCATGGTATACAGGCGGAAAAAGGAGATATAACAATAGTTTTCCCATAAGTGAGAGACCGAAGGCAGCAAGCAATAAAAAGAAGCCAAATAAGCGAAATACACCTTGAAAGACACGAGGTGCATCCTTGCGTTTCGCTATCGTAAACATCGCCGTAGGCCAAGCTAACGTGAAAGGCGATATGACAACGATAGATATCGCAGAGCCTAGTGAGTATGCAACAGAGTATTCAGAGGTTTGGGCGAGGGAACCGAAAATGTGTAGCAGGTAGCGATCTAAAACTTGTAAGGCCCAGTAAGAGATAACATTGAGTACCAATGGCAGGCCAAATGAGAGGAGATTACGAGCGATATCAGGTCGCATCTTGACGCCTGCATGCTTGAGTACAATGGGTAACACGCAAAGAGTGACAAAAGCGTATCCACTTCCTAGTCCAAGCACAGCTCCGGTCAAACCAAAAGAGAATATTCCTATCAGGACAAGATTTGCTACTAATGAAATAAGCAGATTACTAATGGAAAGCAAAGAATACAACAATGGTTTATTCTCTGCGCGTAGCCAAGAAAAACCAGGAACCGTGAGGTTTTGTAAAAGAACAATTACGGCTCCCAAGTAGATAATAGTGGTGAACGAGGATTGACCAAAGAGAAACGTTGCGAGCCATGAGGCACTGATACACATAATGATAACTGTAGCAATTGAAGTAATGCCAAGCAACGTGTTGACCGTCGCCAGCACGTCGCGTCTCTCTTTTTCACCTGAATAATCATAACTGTATGCACGGAAGAAAGCAGACCCTAACCCCAATTGTGTTATTCCTGCCATAAGGCTGACAAAAGTATTTATGATGGTAAAGGCTCCATACTCAGATGGTGAAAGATGCCGTGCTAAAAACGGAGAAAGACCAAGCGTGATAAGTGGAGTAGCGACTGATGCGAGTGCATAGATTCCTGAACTTTTCAAAAGCTTACGTAGTGTTTCTACGTTACTCCCTGGCTGTGAAGAGGTGTTAGCAAGCTTATTATCCTGTGTAAGAACGGGAATTGGCATGATGAGTGTTGGAGTAAGCGCAATGTCCTCCATGACAACAGGAGTTGGCATGATGAGTGTTGGTATAAGTGCAACAGACCAATCGTAATCGTGTTGGCTTTCTTGTTTGGGCGAAGAGACTCTCTTTCCAATTTCTGGAACAGATTTCAATGATGATCTTTGTTTATTCAATGCAAAGCTGAACTGCTTCTGTGTCTTCTGCTCATCATAAACAATAGACAAAGAACTGGTTGGCTGTAGAGAAAGATCATCCGGTTCAACTAAGGGCATAGAACAAGTAGGTTGTAGAGCGAGATCATCTGGTTCAAAGGGAGTAGCGTCACTCACAAGCTCTTTTTCATCATGACGAGGTTCCATTTTCTTCATCGTGCTATTTTATTCTTTTTTACTTATGAACGAGTTCGATTACTGGAGAGATCAACTCGTTCTCCAGCATTACCTCTTGTATAGGCTCTGATACGATCGTAGTTGTCAGGCTTTTTTCCAAGAGTGGTGATGAAAGAATGCCCAGAATAAGCCACCCAAAGACCGCCAGAGGAGGAAGTGTCCACTCGTTGATACTAAAGCTGTTAACGCTTATTGTCACAATAGCCGCAATACCACCAGCGAATAAAGCACGTTCGGGACGATCACAGAAGAAATGGATACGCCACGCCTGCCATAGCGCGGATGAGAGCAATGCGACAAAAACGATAAGTAGAGGGATACCACCCATAGCTCCAAGTTCGATATACGAGTTGTGGGGATGAGCCAGACTGATATATTGTGCTGGAACTCTATATGGCTCAGCACCTTGTAGATATCGGGTTAGCCCTAAACCAATACCAGACCAAGGAAAAGCTTGTATAACCTTTATTCCTGTCTCCCATGCCCCCAACCGCAGTGAAAGCTCTTGCTGTCCTGATGCATGTTGAATTTGTAGTAATATCTGTGAAGAAAAGAGGGTCAAGGCAAGTACTACAACAATACCTCCAACCGAGAGAATGAGGACGCGATAAAAATTTCTACCAACAAGTGCAGTAAATACTAAGAGTCCTACAAAAACACCTATCCAGGCACCATTACTATAGGTAAAGAGCAGTGCAGGCAACAGAAGAATAATCTGTATCAGATACAGAATTTTAAGCGGGATAGACGATGTATAGACAAAAAGCCCAAAAGGAATGAAAAGCATCAACGCAAAAAAGGCACCGCTCCAATCGGGATTGACAAAGAACAAACCTATGCGAAAAATGGTGGAACCTTGTAGTAATACATAGTTATCCGCTGCATTGATAGACGCGTCGAAACGAGCTGACTTGAACAATAATATCCCCGTCTTGTATTGAATAATTCCAATGAGAGCCAACACTGTTCCAACAGCGGCGATATATGTAAAAGCACGGGCAACGCTTGCAACATCTCGTGCAAGAAGTGTTCCAAGCCAGATCATCAGCAGACTACCGCCAAGAACATCGGGGAAATAGTAGAGAGCCTCATGAATACTGGTTGTGCCCCTTATTGTTGGCGAAATAGCGAGTAGTAATAACAGTATCCAGAGCCATAATACGCGCGGTTTCGCCCAGGGAGAACGAGGTGATCGAAGAACGAAAAAGATAACGAGGAGAGTAACTGTGATTGATTGCGCGACCACAGAAAACCCTAGGTACCAATCGACATAGAGATGCAGAAAGAGAATGAGAGCCGCGAGTAGTTCGTGCTGGCGTGCAAGTACGAGAAGGATGAACACAAGTAGCACAGGAAGGATCAAAGCAATGGCTGATCCCAATTGGCCTGATAGAAAACCAAAAACAGATATAACTGGAATAGCAACCAGTACTAAAAAAGCTTGTCGTGACATAAAGGCAGAAAACACGTTTTTTTTGATTATACTATTCACAAAGTTTCCCTCTACTCCGCTTTTGTCTCACTATTGAGTAGTAAAGTTCCTCAAGTTGGTCTGTAAGTACCTGAGTCTTATGGTTCTCAATAATCCATGTTCGCGCTCTTTGCCCAAACTCAGTACCTTTTTCTGGGTGCTGATATAGATTTTCAAGATGTTGCTCAACAGCCAAGGCGTCTGTTGCTTGGCAGCACGGAGGTGGTGTTGGATACGCGTCCTTATACAGGAAGGAGGTAATAACGGGTTTGGCACAACTCATAGCCTGCAATTCTGACAAGCCTAAAACACCGGAGGCCACCTGCCCTACGACAATATCTGCTGATTGTATCAGTTGATGAACCTGATCGGGAGCAACAAAAGGAATGAACTCAAATAGTTCTTTGTACCGTTGTTTGTACACAGTACTAAGTGGTCCCCATTCTAACAATTTCACCCGAACATCGAGATGGCGTTTTGCGAATTGAACGATACCTTGTACGGTAATATCACATCCTTTGTCAGGATCGAGACGTGTGAAAAGGAGAATCGTGCGAGGGTGTGTATCGTTTAGCGGTTCGTTCATTCTGGGCGCGAATAGGTCTGTATCTATAGGACCGGGTAAGAACAGTGCTCTTGGAGTTACCTCTCGTACAACAGATAAAAGGTCTGGTGTGATACAGAGAACAGCCGAGGCTTTGCGTAAAAAAGCACGAAGTGGTACACGAAATAATGGATGTCGCAGTCTGGAGCGTACATCATCACCGTGACACTCTATGATAAATGGAGTATCACTCACCAGTCCAAGCAGACCATAACTTGCCCAATGAATATGTACAATATCGAACTTGTTAGACCAAAGCTCTTTGACAATATTCCGTAAGCTAAATAAGCGGTGAGGCATCTTCACCATTTTCACTGACAAAGCCGCCCCACTTCCCTCAAGATTCGGTTGATAGAGCGAAGCGCAATGCCCACGTTGAACAAGCTCTTTGTTAAACGTTTCGGCAACTTGGTTGATATTATGGATATGCAGAATACGCATGTGCTCTTCGTTCTCTACACTTCTAGTTAGTACGACTATTATGCTGATATTGCAATAGAGTATTTGCTGAACTTCTCGGTACAAAAGGTGTTTGTGCTCCTACCTCTGCAGGTAAAGATTGTGTAGGGAGTGCCGCGTTTGGCTCAAACAAAGCTTCCTGCTTCCCTTTGGACGATTGATCTTGAGAGTAATAGTAGTAATAAGCATTTGCCCCATCTTTTCGTGTGACACTTTCCTTGTTAATGACACAACCCAGGACACGCGCACCTGCCTGCGTGAGTAACGCTTTCACTGACTTGACATTCTTTTTGTTCGCCTGTGTGATATCCACGACAACAACCGTCCCGTCTACTTTCGCGGCAAGAATATTGGTATCAGATAAGCCAATGAGTGGTGGAGTGTCAATAATAACCATTTCTGCACCACACTTGGTGACCTCTTGAAGGAATTGGGTCATTGCCTTTGAGTCCAGTAGTTCAGGAGGGTTGGGTGGTAAAGGACCACTTGGCATGATGCGCAGGTTCGGTATATTCACGGAGTGCATATAAGGCTCAAGTGAAATACTCGTAGCTATTGGTTCAGAAACAAAATCGTTGGAGTGAGCGAGTTGATGCGAACAAGCTAAGATAGCATTGCTTAACCCGATTTTATCGAGGGGCAGATTAAATTTCTGATATACAGTTGGGCGACGTAAATCTGCGTCGATCAACAATGTGTTCTTCCCAGCTTTTGCCATAAAAATCGCTAAATTCGCAGCGACGGTGCTTTTGCCTTCGTGAGGAAGCGCACTCGTTACAGCAAGAGTACGAAGTGGTTTATCTACAGATGAGAAACCAACATTTGTGCGTAGGATACGGTAGGACTCGACGTTGTGAGTGTGTCCCACCGGATTAATAATCTCTTCGCCTTGTTTATTTTTCGCTTTGAGAAAATGTATCTTCGCAAGGATAGGAAATCCAAGTAACTCTGAAAGTGCCTCTGCTGTACGGACACGAGTATCTAGCAATTCAAATAAGACAGCCAGCAACATCCCCAAGAACAAGCCACTTGCAAAACCGAGGGCAGTGTTAAGTAGCACCTGGGGACGAACAGGACTCAAGCTGACCTGTGCCGCCTGTGCTACACGAAGAAAATTTCCGTCCTGTGCAGCCGTTAATTCCAGCTGTGCGAGGAGTGTTTGCCATTGTGTATAATGCGCTTGTAAGCCACTCAGTTGAGCCTGTAGGACAGCTAC
>CAXUIS010000013.1:12413-40462 GCA_964250915.1 uncultured Ktedonobacteraceae bacterium
ACCTCGCTCAGCACAGTATCACTTGTCGCAAGTGCTGACTCTGTTTGCACAAGCTGATCACTTGCGAGCAAGCTATTGATGTCAGCTTGACTACTCGACGAATGTAGAGCGACTTGGACTAATACCGTAGACTGGTAAATTGGTGTTGTCAGTTTACTGCCTACAAATGCTCCTGATCCAACAACTACAAAGCAGAGAACGATGAACTTCCATTGTTTGAGCATAGTTGCCCAATAGCGTTCAAGCGTCATTTTCCTTCCCTTCCCTTCCCTTCCCTAAAATACATCCCGGTTCTGCCGCTAGATTTTGTATATTATCACAAGTATCCCTTATGCTCCAATACACTTTCTGTGCAGTACATCGCAAAGCTCGGTATCACTTTACATTGTATAAAGCGTGCAAAATTTAGTAGTCAAAAGTACTAAATCGTCATATCCTCAAAGTGATCTTTGCGCATCCTCATGCTCTAAGTGAGCGGCGAGACGTTTCAATCCCTCTTCTAAAGGTATGGTCGGTGTAAAGTTGTATGCTTGTGCAAAGAGTTGTGGGTCAATAAAAAACTGTATATACTCAGCAGAGGTTCTTACATGCTGGATGTGGGGTTCTAATCCAAAGGCATGAGCCGCACGTGTGACGACTTGGTTCACGCTCTCACCACGTCCAACACCTAAATCAATACAGCGGATTCCTATCTCAGGTGGTGCATCAAGCACAGCAAGAAGGGATTGAACTGCATCATCGACATACATCGCGTCGATAAAGTTTTCTCCATCGCCTATCACCGTAAAGTGCGGGTTACGCTCGAAAGCGAAACGGCGCACCAGCTTCGTGTACAATTTGCGCTCAGGCTCATAAGGTCCATATGCACCAAAGAAACGCACAAGCGTTGCGCGTTTGGGTGATTGGTGATGTAGAGCAGAAACATGAACATACTGTTCAGAGGCCAGCTTCGAGATGGCATAGGGAAGAGTTGGTGAGACTGCCGACGATGGCCCTACCAGCCCTGTCAATCCAATGTAGACAGCACCAGACGAGAGATACACCAGATGATCAAACACATAACTCCGTAGGATATTCAGCATGCTTAGAGTGTTTGTTATCAAGTCTTGAGCAGGTTGCTCAATTGAAAAAGGGATGGAGGTGTTGCTTGCAAGGGCAAGACAACTATCAAACTCCCCACCGTAGTCTTCTACCACCTGCTGTACCTGTTGAATATTCGTCAAATCGCAAGCGACAGGTTGTACATGCCTCAATTGAGAATTGTTTACAAATTCCAAAAATGTACTATTGCCTGGACGATAGAGGGCAACCACCTGCCAGGAACGTGGAATAGCGAGCAACATATTACGTCCAAGAAAGCCGGAAGCACCAGTAACTAACAGTCGCATTAGCGTTCCCCTGCGAGCAAATATGTGCGGGTACGATAAAACTCTATTGTATTAGCTAACCCCTCGTCAATCGAGATGCGCGGCTCAAAGTCGATTAGACTTTCCAACAAGGTGATATCTGCGCGATGACGACGAACATCACCGGGTCGCTCTTCGCATTGTCTGGTTGGTATACGCTTTCCCAGGAGATGTTCGATTTTCTCTTTGAGCGCAATCATACTTATTTCCTGACCAGAACCAATATTCACAACGTGACCATGCGCACGGGCACACTGGTACAGGTCTAGCACTGCTCGTGCGGTGTCCGTCACATAAATGTAATCACGCGTCTGTTGCCCATCTCCAAAAAGTAAAAAATCGCGCCCCTCGAAAGCGCAACGGAGCATCGTTGGAATGATACCCGCATACTGTTGATCGTTCTGGCGCGGCCCATAGTTGTTGAATGGACGCACGACAAGCGCGTCAACACCAAATGTAGTAGCGTAGGTACGTACAAGATGATCGCTAGCAGCCTTACTCGCGGCGTAAGGAGTGAGAGGTTCGAGAGGATGCTGTTCGCTCATAGAGATTGCGTGAGCTGAACCATATGCCTCCGATGAAGAGAAATGCACCAATGTGCCAAAATAGCCTTCACGCAACAATTCGCAGAGTATCGACGTAATACGTACATTCGTATCGAAGCAAAACTGTGGGTGCTCAAGAGACGTAGGCAAGGGAATGATGGCAAGGTCAAACACAACATCCACAGCACCTAATGTAGTGAACGCGTTGCGTATAGCATGTTCGTTTGATGCGTCAATATGCAGAACTTGCATATCTGTCATACTACTCTTCGCATCAGCGATATTAGCAGATGTACCAAGAAAAAAATTGTCGATTATGCTCAGTTGACCAACTCCTGCCTCAATGAGCAAATCGACCAAGTGACTCCCTATAAAGCCCGCTCCACCTGTGACTACAACATGTTTTCCTGCTATTCCTCGTTTGGGTGAACCTTCTACATCCATCAACCTTATTCCTCTCCTCTATATATTGTGGACATGCGTATTTCATTATGAATAAGCTATCTTGAGCGCAAAAAGTGCAAGAAGCGTTTTTTCTCTGCACCGCTCGTACTCTCGTTGTACACAACCTGACTCTTTCCCAACTCATTTTTCGCAATGGTGGTAGGCCATATCTCTATCATTTGCTGCAAACGTTGCTGACCAACAAGCCTTTCAAGCGGTTGCAGGCTCTGAGCAACGTATGGTGGACGCTTATGCATTCCATGCGCGTCAGACGCGATACAATGAATCAAACCTTGCTTCACTAGTACCTCAGCAGTATGTCGTACTGTGCTTCCATGAATACCAAGGACACTACTCGCCGTCAATTGTGTCAACGCTCCATGTTGAATCAAGGACGCGAGCCGTGCTGGGTCTTTTTGAATCGTACGATAGCGTTCAGGATGCGCAATAATTGGTACAATGCCATGCGATTGCAGTTCAAAAATGACCTGCTCCGTCTCAGGCAACCACATCGTGTTCCATAGCTCTAAGAGCAGGTACCGACTTCCATTGAGTGTTGCGACCCGTCCTGCCTGAATATCTTCTACGAGACCAGAACGGATAAGAACCTCGTGACCAGCAAAGAGACGTAGTGGAATACGCTGCTGCTCCAATACCTGCTGTAACTCGTTGACCCGTGCGCGAATTTCTGCTGCTGAATAGCGTGGATATTCATCGTTAGAATGCGGTGTTGCGATAGCGGCTTTGATGCCTTCCTGTACAAGTGCCTGAGCTAGTACTAATGACTCTTGTAGTGTTGCAGGTCCATCATCCACACCGGGTAAAATATGCAGATGTATATCAAGCATATCTTTTTTTCCTCCTCACCTCGTGCTCTACTCCATTTGTTTCCAGGATACAGACATATTTGTATCTTCATTGAGTGCACCAGTAAAATGTGCCTGCTGAGCACTCTCACGTAGCAACCCGCCCTGTACACTGGTTATTGCTTCGTGCAAAGGAAGCAGCATTTGTACATGCATTTGCCAAAGAACACCCGCCTGTCGTTGAACTTCATACTGATAATGCCATCCTCCTTGCTGGTCCTTTACAGCAGCATGAGGAACTTCCCAGTACAGCTTTATAACCTTTGACTGTCCGTAGGAAATTTTAACATAACTTCCCCACCTCTCGCGCCCGAACTCATATCCTTTTTCATATACTGGACCTATTTGTCCGGTTAGAATTGCATTGGGTGGTACATAGATATACACAACGTCCTGATAGATGGGGTTGCCATAGTCGGTACCAGGGATGTCCCAGACGTAATTGAGCGTTGTCTGATGAACTGCATTGCCTTGCGTGTCAATTATCACCTGATCGTTCAAAGTGTAGTGTATGAAGGTGTTCGCCTTGTCCGCCGCAATATTTGTATCAACAACCATCAAGGAATCGCTATTGTAGGACTCAATAGTCGAGTCAACATGTGCCAAATGTAACACTGCCTCGACCTCACTTGCGTTGAAGTACAATTGCAGGTCTTTTGATCTCAAACCAGCAAGTAGCACTTGCAGAAATTTGGGAAGAGCAGATGATGAGAGTTGATGCACATGCTCAAGAAAATGTTCTGCCAACAGCTCGCTGAAACGTTTTCGGAGCGATGAATGCCCATCCGGTGAGGCAATTGTATCAGGACCTTCCCCGGCGGCTCCTAACTGATGGAAATGGATTTGCGTAATGATATTCTCTGGAGTGATAGTTTCCTGATATTCTGGCATGTAGATGGGACCCGTAATAGCAAGTGCCTTCTGAATCAGGACGGGTGTTAGCGCAATCACACCTTGTACTGGCACTTTCCCCCCTTCTCGATGGTAGTTTTGCTCACCATACTGGGCGGAGGTTGGAAAGTTCGCACTAAGATTAGAGTCCCGTAAACTCCAACTTTCATGAGACAATGGAAACCATGAGTATGCAGGTGGATAGGGAATGACATTTCCTTGTGTCACAAAAGGGTGGTCAAGCAGGTCTACATCGGTAATATTTGCCTTGAGCAGCCGACCTCCTGACAATGTGGCGATACCATAATTTCCAATAAAGCCACCGCCGGGACGTAGTTCGCTTGAGTCAAGCATCTCAATTAAGAATGATGTAGGTGTACCAACCCCAAGGAAGCTTGGAAGTGCTGGGAGTAATTTCTCAAAAACGCCCAGCCATTGACGCGCTGTCGGTATCTCCATCTGTACGGCACCCAGCATCTTACTGAGTCGCGGGCTGAATTGCACATCACTCGGTTTCACCTGGCTCAGCAGGTCGAGTGCATGTGAAAGTGTGGTAATAACTTGTTGTGCATTCTGGCGGATACTCATCATATCGGCAGAAGTAAGCCCTTGTCCCTTGCTGCTCAAAGGATTTTGAAATCGCGTTATCAATGTACGCAGCAACGTGCATCCTACTGTTCCTGCCTGTGCAACGTTGAGAGCCGCTGGAACCAGTGTAAAGGCCGCTTGTAGTTCACCTCCATAGACAGGAAGATGTGTACTGACTCCTGGCACACTCTGAAGGTTTGCTTGTAGACGTGTAAAATCACTCTCCGCGCTCCCGAACTCGTGCTGAACGCTATCAATAGTGTTCAACTCGAAGAGATGTTGCGGATCTCCTTTGAAAATCGTTTCGACCTGCTGTAAGTGTTGCACACCTTCATTCGCTAACGATGTATCTTGTCGATACTGCGCTACAGACATCTGATAACCGACGAATGTAGTCGAACCAATGGCACAGAGCAAAAATACTATACCCGTGATCGACAAGAGCAAGCGTCTTCGTCTTTTCGTAGACGGAGGTGAAGAGACACGTACAGCTGTCAGATACTCTTGCTTACTCTTCACTTTGCCAACCTCTCCTGATTATATGCAGCCGTTAGTTCCATAGAAGGTGTTGAAAAAGTGTGAAGCGGCAAGATATCAATAGACGAGAGAAGATTTGTGGCACTGAAAGACGGCGTAGCAATTTCTTGTTTGCGTACCATAGTAAGCAAGGAATCACGCAACATCGACACATCCTCTTGATACAACTTGTTCTCTAGCATCTGCATCCACTGTGTAATGGTTGCGCGTGTAGGTATATGTGTTTGACGACGAACGCAGAAAATCTTGCTATAGCTTGTTGGCTGCAATTCCTCATCATCCGCCACTAATTTCTCGTGCAGACACTCGCCAGGTCGTAGGCCAGTGTACACAATATCAATGTCTTTCTTCAAAGAGGATCGCTGACTAGAAATCATTTTGGTCGCAAGGTCAAGAATGCGTATAGGACTTCCCATATCCAGCAAATAGAGGCAACTCTGGTTCGCAATCGCGGCTGTAAGGATTACTAGCCCACAGGCTTCAGGAATAGTCATGAAGTAACGGGTAGCATCGGGATGCGTTACCGTTACCGGTCCCCCTCGCTCAATCTGTTGAGCAAAAATTGGAATGACGCTGCCACGACTTCCCATGACGTTACCAAAACGTACCGAGGAGAAACTGGTTGTTTCTTCAACATCTTGCATTCCTTGTGACTGTACGATCAGTTCGCCAATGCGCTTTGAGGCACCCAGGACGCTCACAGGTTCAGCCGCCTTATCGCTGGAAATAAACACGAACCGTGCCACTCCATTTTCACGCGCAAGACTACTCAAGGAATAGGTTGCAAGCACATTGGTGCGTATAGCTTCGATAGGGTGTTGCTCAAGCAATGGCACATGTTTATACGCAGCCGCATGAAAAACAATGTGAGGGCTTGTCTCAGCGAAAATACGTCGCATTCGCGCTGTGTTTGTGATATCGCCGATGCATACACGGAGACGTTCGGCAAACGGATGTGTTCGCACGCTTTCCGCGAGATCAAACAGGCCCGTTTCGTTATTATCAAGGGCAATGAGGTACTCAGGCTCATCGTTGAGTATCAAGCGACACAGTTCTGAGCCAATTGATCCTGCGGCCCCCGTGACAAGCACAGCCTGTCCTCGTAGAAGCGCATATGTCTCTGCCGTTCGGAGTGGAACTACCTCACGGTCTAGTAGTTCCGCGACATTAATAGGCTGACGATAGCCCATATGTAAGAATTGATTCATAATTTCATCCTCATCCTTCCACTTTCCCACTTACCTCTTACTCTTTACTTGAGAGAAATGAATATATTGAAGAGAGTTGTATCCTTTCTTCAAACTTTTTTATTTTGTATGTCTCATGATAAGCTGCTTCACTGCGGCGATGACATCTTCGACATCCTCTTCAGTCATCCCCGGATAGATGGGTAGAGAAATGGCCCTTTCGTAAGCGGAAAGCGCGACAGGAAAATCATCGCGCTTCAATCCATAGGTGTTGCGATAAAAGGGATGCAGATGGAGTGGAATAAAATGAACACTCGTGCCAATTTGCGCCGCAGTCAATGCCTTGATACAGTCATCACGTCTGATGCTAAGGCGTTCCAACCGCAAACGTAAGATATAGAGATGCCATGCATGTTCACAATGCGCCGGATTCGGAGGCGTCTCCACTTCGGGCCACTGCTGAAATGCCTGGGTATATCGCTGTGCAATACTTCGTCTACTTGCCAGCAACGCCTCACTACGCTCCAATTGATGTATACCAATCGAGGCTGCGATATCGGTCATGTTGTACTTATAGCCAGCTTGTAGTACCTCATAAAACCAACTCCCCTCTTTGCTATAGCGTTTCCAGGCGTCTCTGCTAATACCATGAAGCGACATCAGCGAGGCATGTTGTGCATACTGCTCGTTTGCCGTAGTGAGCATTCCTCCTTCGCCTGTAGACAGCGTTTTTGTCGCATAGAAGCTGAATGCCGTCATATCGCTGAGAGAACCAATCATACGTCCGCGATACTTCGCGGGAAAAGCATGTGCTGCATCCTCTATGACAGGTATGTTATGCCGATGTGCAATATCGAGAATAGCGTCCATTTCAGCAGACAAGCCAGCTATATGCACGACGATGATCGCCTTAGTCTTCGGAGTAATATGTTGCTCTAACTGATTTGGATCGAGATTACATGTTACAGGATCGACATCGACAAAAACGGGACACGCACGATAATAGACGACAACTTCAGCCGTGGCTGTAAAGGTATAAACAGGAACAATTACCTCGTCACCCGCCTCTAGTCCGATAGCATCGAGGGCAAGGTGCATTGCGGCAGTCGCGGAATTGACAGCAACGGCATGAGGAGCATGCACTCGCTCAGCAAATGCATGCTCGAAACGTTTTGTTTTGGGACCTGTGGTGATCCAGCCGGAACGCAACGTGTCTACCACCTCGTCAATCTCAACCTGCGTGATATGTGGCACCGCGAACGGTAAAAAAGTGGTTCGCGGCAAACGTGAATACGCGTTCCCAGGCTCCTGAGTATCTGTCACACCTACGCTATTTTGAAATTTAGACTCCATGACCACCTAGCACCTCAATCACTGTTTTCAAAAGAATACGTATATCCATTTTTATTGTTCGCTGTTGCACATATAAAAGATCGTATTGCAATTTTTCGAGTTCGCTCTTGCTGCTATCGCCATAGCCATAGTTTACCTGTGCTAGCCCAGTTAATCCTGGCTTGACGAGCAAGCGAGCACTATATTCTGGGTGTAACTGCTCTAATTCCCGGACGTACACTTCGCGCTCTGGTCGTGGACCAATCAAGCTCATCTCACCACGTAAGATATTGATCACCTGCGGCAATTCATCAATGTGAGTAGCACGCAAGAAGTGCCCAATACGTGTGACACGCGAGTCACGCTTTGTCGCCCAGACCACTTGTCCACGTTGCTCTGCGTCCTGCCGCATTGAGCGTATCTTGATTATCCAAAAGCTTTTTCCCTTGTAGCCCACTCGTTGCTGGTAGTAAAAGATAGGACCGGGTGAGTCGAGGAGCATTAAAGGAACCAATACAAGGAGCAAAACTAAAAGAATAATTACACCACCTATGCCAAAAACAATATTTATTCCTTTGCACCAGATAGAATAGAAAGACAGATCAGTACTTACTGTATACTCCATTTGCATCGCGTTCCCCACGATACCATCGAATGCGGCGTTCAGATAAGAGCTTTTTGTAGGTGTTATCAAAGGTGCAGTACTTGTCACCTCGTTCTTCATGTAGCGTCATCCTCCTTCTTATTAATAAAAGCATATAGTCTCTTTATTTAACATACAGCATCATCCAAATATGTTAAGCCCTTTGTGTCACAACGAGGCGAGTTTCAAGTGCCTTTGTGAGTTGAATTCGGTCAAAGCGACGTTCGACAAACATCCGCCCACGTTGTCCTAGTGCATCTGCTATTTCTGGATGCTCATATAAATGTAGAATGGCCTCTGCTAATGCATCAGCGTTCTCTGGTTCCACATAGATAGCTGCACCTGCTTCTTGCTCTACGAGCCGTCGTGCTTCCCCATCAACTCCCAACAAGATAGGACGCGCACAAGCCATGACCTCGTACATCTTCGATGGAAGTGCGCCTTCAAAGAGCGGAACTTTGCGGAGTGGTACAAGACACACATCGGCTCCTGCCAGGAGTTGGGGCATGTATTCATGCGGTTGTGTGTCAAGAAAAGCGACATTTGTAAGGCTACGTTTTCTTGCGTATGCTATCAAATCTGTCTTTGTCGCACCATCACCAACCAGCACAAAACGAATGTTCGTATAATCACGCAACTGCTCGGCTGCTTCCAATACAGTCATGAGACCATGTGCGAGTCCATGCGTACCAGCATAGAGAACAGTAAACGTATCATCCCAATGCAATGTTGCACGTGCTTGCGCTTTCTCGCGTGGATAAAACTTTGTGGTGTCTACGCCATTCGTCAATGTAAAAACATGCTCCTCGTCCAATCCACGTTGAATGAGCAGCATCCGTATTCCCTCTGTCAACGCCCAGACCGCGCTTGCACGCTGATAGGTTGACCATTCTAACCATTCAGCGAGCCGTATTAGCAAGGGATTATGCAACATGCCTAACTGCACAGCCGACGCAGGCCAGATATCAGAAACCGTAAAAATGAAGGAACATCGCTTTCCCCAAGCAAGAAGGCGTGCCGCAAATGCATCGAAGAGCGGTGGTGACTCAACAATCATCACGTCAGGGCGTCCAACTGCTTGCCAGCCGAGAATGGGTGAGAGACAGCCAAAGGAAAGTTGCGCCACAATTCGACGTAAAAAACCTTTGTTAGGACTCGTATAGCTCCATACTCGCACAATCCGCACGCCATCCCGCAATTCTTGCTGTACTAGATGACCGCGATACTCAGGAGGAACGATACCAGTTGGATAGTTTGGGACGGTGGTAAGCACTGTCACACTATGGCCTTGCTTCACTAAATGTTGTGCTGTTTCACTAATGCGTACTGCCGGAGCAGCCTTCTCCGGCGGGTAATAGGGAGTTATAAAAAGAATATGTGTCATACAGTATAATCCATCGACATTCTTAATAAATCATTATTGAAAAGTCTTTGCGATCTGTGCCGCTGCATCTCCACGTCCAAATGGATGATGTAGTGACGGCACGGGTCTGTTCTGGTATACAGCTTCTATGATGGCTACGTCTTTGGTCCCAACGAGCACATTCCATCCTGCCTCAACAGTCTCAGGCCACTCCGTCTCCTCTCGCAGAGTGATACAAGGCGTACCGAGGAAAAATGCCTCTTTTTGCACACCACCAGAATCGGTGATAACACAGTGAGCGGCATCCTCAAGCGTGAGCATAGCAAGATAGCCAACTGGCTCGATAAAATGAATATGATCATTCCAGGGAATGTCATACGTTGCTAAGCGCGCTTGTGTACGCGGATGAATAGGAAAAATAATGGGCATGTCGAGTCTATTCAAGGCGGAAGCAATGTTACGCATTGCTTCAACATCGTCACTATTCGAGGCACGATGCACCGTTGCCAGTACATACTGTTGTGGCGTCACATGCAATGTTGGTAGGAGTACCTGAGCATTGGCAGCAAGTTTGGGTTGCATCTGCAAGAGAATGTCATACATAACGTCCCCTACTACCTCAACTCCTGCAACCATCCCCTCTCGTTCTAACTGCTTCCGCGCCGTTTCCGTTGGACAGAATAGACGCTGTGACAGGCAGTCAGTGACAACACGATTGATCTCCTCTGGCATCGCCCGATTATAACTGCGTAACCCTGCTTCAACATGAGCAACAGGAATATGCAATTTCGCGGCGACCAGTGTACCTGCGAGCGTCGAATTTGTGTCACCAAAAACGACCACCCAATCCGGTTGCACCTTCAAAAGCACCTGCTCAATCTCATCGAGCATATGTGCCGTTTGCTTTCCATGCGAACCAGAACCGACATGAAGATGATAGTCTGGCTCCGGCAATGCCAGTTCCTCGAAGAAAAGAGATGACATGCGATAGTCATAATGCTGGCCTGTGTGAATAACAAGTTCTTCATGTCGCTGCCTCAGCATTCGACTGACCGGAGCGAGTTTGACAAATTGGGGACGTGCTCCCACAATGGAAACCAGTCTCATTAGTAAGCTCGCTTTCCATGAAGCACATGCTGCTCAGCATCACTTCTCGTCTTCTCTACTACCTCATCAAAAGCATGCATTTGAGTTTGTCCACGTTTGCCATCGCCAATGAAGAGGTAGCGCATTCCCAAAGCCTCTATCTGTTCCTCTTGCAGCATTCTACGTCCATCAAGTACAACGCTACAGTGTGTCAAGCGCCTAAAGTCGAATGTGGAGTAGCTCTGATGAGCGGCCTGTAGAATAACAGCACATATATGCGGCTCGACCTCTAACGAAAGAGGAGTATAGCCAAGTGCATGTAGTTCATCATGTGTGAAGAGCGGATCGTCAACGTACATCGTCGCGCCACGTTGTATGAGTGCCTCTTGCAACAGTTTCGCGCTTGTAAATGCCGTCTCACGCACATCACCTCGGTACGCTACCCCAAGCACCAGCACAGCCTGTTGAACGAGTGACCCGACGACTTCCTCGACACGACTAACTGCGTAGCTCGCCATAGCGTCGTTGATAGTGCGTGCGGCTCGCGGCAAGCTCAATGCAGGCAACTGGAAACTGCTATAAGAAACAGAGATATTACTTGTGGTATGAGCAGGATAGGAAGTTTCCTTCTCTACGCCAGCTAGCAAGAAATAAGGATAGACGGGAATGCAGTGCCCTCCCACGCCAACACCCGATGTGTGGATATGCGAGTATGGCTGTGTATTAGCAGCAGCAATCGCTGTGGTAACGTCGAGATTGTGCATATCGGCGAAACACGCATACTCATTTGCAAGAGCTATATTCACGTCTCGATAGGTTGTCTCAATCAGCTTCACAAACTCTGCTTCGTCAGTAGAAGCTGTAGTGAGAATCTGAGCTGGCAGAACAGAACGATAGAATGCAGCCGCTACCTCTGTACTCTTTCTATCGATGCCACCTACGACCTTTGGATAAGTTCGTAAATCGTGAAAGATGTGACCAGAGGAGACCCGCTCTGGACTATAGGCAAGGAAGAAGTCTTTCCCTGCTTTCAAATCCGAGGCATGCTCAAGCAAAGTTCTCAATCTATACGCTGTTGTTCCCACGGGCAAAGTTGTTTCATAGAGAACAAGTGTATCGTGTTGCAGATGCGCACCTATGGTTGAAGTGACCTCATCTATATTTGCGAAATTTGTGTCGTGATTGGCATCAATGATGACGGGAACAATCACCACAATCACTCGTGATTTCTGTACCGCCATTGCAATATCTAGCGTTGCGCACAAGCGACCTTCGGCAACAAGACGCGACACTTCATACGCTAGTTCAGGCTCTTCTTGCACATGTGATTGACCTGCATTGACCGTGTTAACTACCTCCGCGTTATTATCACAACCGATAACGTGCCAACCCTGCAAGGCGTACTGCACGGCAAGTGGAAGACCAATCTTGCCCAATCCAACGACCATCACGGTCGAAGCACCATCAGAATACATGGTGTGCCTCCACTTTCACACGATCCAACGGCTCTGCCACGACGGGTTCTGCGGTGCGAGTAGAGGCTACCAGTCGAAGTGCTGTACCTAAAACTGCCAGACCATCCTCGCCTGTAACAGTAGGAGCCATATTGTGCTCAATAGCTGAAAGCACATCTTCATACTCCAGACGTAACGGCTCAGTCTTCTGCACCTTGAAACGTCTCATGGTTCCCTCACTCACGCCGGATAGAGAGCGAAGCGTGTCCCATGTTGTGGTTGTGTAGTCATTCTCGTAAAAATAGATATCCTGAGTCAGATAATTGACAAGATACATACCGCGTTCCCCGGTAACACTCAGTTCGCGTACCTTCGTAGGAGTGAGCCAATTCACATCCAGCATCCCAATTGCATGATTGTTGAAGTGTAGAATACCAAGTAGTAGGTCTTCATGAGTACTATGAACGCGTTGCTGCGTCTCCGCGTAGACACGCTCGACTTCGGCATCAACAAGATAGCGCATCACGTCAATATCATGAGTAGCAAGATCGAGTGTCACGCCAACATCACGAATGCGTGGTGGAAAAGGGCCAAGTCGTCGTGCATGCAGATGAAAAATCTGACCAAGCTCACCAGAGATAATACGACGTTTCAACTCGACGATAGCTGGATTAAAGCGTTCGATGTGTCCTACCGCGATCTTCACACCTGCATGTTGAGCCAGTTGAATGAGGGCCTGCGCCTCTTCGAGTGTCTGTGTCATCGGCTTCTCAAGCAGGATGTGTATTCCTCTTTCGAGCAGATAGGCCGCGACCTCGAAATGCAGGTGTGTAGGTACAGCTACCGTTACAAGGTCTGGTCGCGTCTGCTCCACCATTACTTGATAGTCTTTGTAACCCTGAATATTGAAGCGGTTGGCGGCACGTTGTAACGTAGGCTGATGGGCCTCCGCAACACCAACCAGTTGTATGCGTTCTTCGCCAAAATCTCTTAAGACGCGCAGGTGATTTGTCCCCATTGAGCCTGCACCAATAACAGCTACCTTTAATTGCATAAAGCTAAAACCTCCCTGACAATAAGAGCAAGTTCTTCTTGTGTCACTCCTGGATGAACCGGAAGCGATAATACTTGCGCTGCTGCCTCCTCCGCCACTGGCAAATATTTTCTTTCTCGTGAGTCACGTTCTCCACGCATAGATGATTGTGCAATATGAAACGCGCTTGGTCTATCTCTATAAAATGGCTGTCGATAGATGGTCGTGGGATAGTGTATCGCCGTTCCCACACCACGGATTTGAAGTTGTGCTATCCATTCCTCTCGTTGTTGAGGAACACGAATAGTATATTGATGATAGACATGACGATAGCCTGGACGGGTGAACGGTGTCTGTATTGCCTGACTCAGGTGCTTTGATAGATAGGTTGCATTAGCAATGCGTTGCTCGGTAAAGTGCTCCAGTTTCTCTAGCTGCACCACTCCTAGCGCAGCTTGCATCTCGGTCATGCGCAGATTGTGACCCATTGCTATATGGTAATAGCGTTCCTTCTGCCCATGACTACGCATCAGGCGAATACTCTCAGCAAGCGCGGAATCGTTTGTCGTCACCATGCCACCTTCACCAGTAGTCATGTTCTTGGTGGAATAGAATGAAAAGCATCCTGTACCGAAACTGCCAACTGGCCTTCCATCTATAGAGGCGGCATGTGCCTGACATGCATCTTCGATAACTGCAAAGTGATGAGCGGTCGCAAGCTGCATGAGTTTCGGCATATCGCAGGGATGCCCATAAAGATGGACAGGAATAACTGCACGGGTGCGTGACGTAATCGCGGCCTCTACCATATCAAGATCAAGCGTATAGGTGATCGGGTCGATATCCACGAACACAGGGGTAGCACCAACAAGGAGAATAACATTAGCAGTTGCAGCAAAGCTGAACGCGGTCGTAATAACCTCATCTCCAGGACCAATGCCGTGTGCCAGTAATGCAAGATGCAGTGCGGCCGTTCCAGAAGAGACAGCGATAGCCTCGCGCACATGACACACATCCGCGAAACGCTGTTCAAAGGCTGCGACCATTTTACCTTGTGCTAGTTGACCCGATGCGAGAACACGTAGGACCGCAGCCTCTTCTTCAGCACCCAAAAAAGGACGTGCAATAGGAATCATGAAAATACATCCTTGTGAAGTTATTATAGTATTGAGGACAAAAAGAAAGCCTGCGCTTATCTTATGTGGACTATGTACGTATCACTTGCCATCGGTATGATCTCTCGCTGACAGGAAGTGCCTCGCTCCATAGTTAATGTGAGAAGATACACCTGAATGATGAGTTACTCTCCACAGTACATACCCTATCCACCTTTACCCCCGCTAACTCCCAAAATTTTTATCAGACGATATCAATAGTATGAATGCTTACACTACATGTAGTATAACAGTTGCTTAAAGAGCATATATTTATATATACTTACAGTATTTCTTAGTGATGATTTTTCCTACAAGCTATTCTCGTGTTGAGCGTCGAGAAGCACCTCGCGAGAACGTCGTGGTGTGCGCCAACGACTGACAAGCACAGCAACAAAATAGGTAAAGGTGGCGAGGGTGGCTATATAAAAGCTGGCAGGCAAGTAGCGACCTGTTCCGACAATCGTCAGAATCAACCCCACCCAGGTGATTCCAAGCCCAAACACGACAGAGAGGATAATGGTTGTGAGAGGACGATGTGTCAACCGTGCCGCACTAGCCGCAGGAGTAATCAGGAGCGCAAACACCAGCAATGCTCCAACAACTTGAATCGCCATCGCAATGGTCACAGCCAACAAGACGAGAAACACAATTGACAGCAGACGGATAGGCACTCCACGTGTCTGCGCCACCTCTGGATCAATGGACGCAAACAGCAGAGGTCGAAATAAAAAAGCCAGCAGCACAAGAACGACAAAGCCCGAAACGAGCGTCGTCAACACATCTCCTCGACTCACACTCAAGATGGACCCGAAGAGTGCACTCACCGTAGCAACCGCGTTTTTTCCAGAGGCATAGAGACTTGTAAATAAGACGCCTAAACCGAGGGCAAAGGCCAGTACCATACCCGTCTCAACATCACGCCCACGGGCACGTTCACCTAAGGCACCCATGCCTAACGCACTGAGGATCGTAAGAATGAACATGCCAAGAAGCGAAGTAATTCCAAAGAGTGGCCCACCTGTAGACCCAGCGAAGCCAATTTCCGAGATGCTCTCACTGGCAAATGCCTGAGCACGCAACACCACAAAGTAGCCAACAATGGCAGTGACAAGAGCCACAATCGTCCCGGCAAGAAACGCATTTTGGATAAACTCCTGCTCAAAAAGCGCGAACAAGCTCTGCCTCCATCAATCAGGTCTTTCCGTTAAGTCAAGCAACTTTATTAGAAGTAACTGTGCATATGCTAACACAGCAAGAGATGCAAGGCAAGGAAATATGTGAGACAAAGCTTTTTGAGAGCTGTCGTTGAGTAAAGCCCTTTTATATTGAGACGTTATCTCATTGACAACATTCTTGTCCTGTGTTATGCTCTCAAAAGATACATTGTATCGTTACATATGCATACGTCTAGTATGTAGGTGCCTTTTTCTTATTCATCTGTAGGAGAATTTGTATGTTTTCGTACAAATGGACCTTTGCCTTGATGGTTTCGGTCCTCGTTGGCTGCATATTTTTGCTTAATGCCTGTGGGAGTTCTAGTACAACAACGACAGGGAGTGGGTCCTCATCTAATACCCCTGCTGCGTCCTCAAAAGTTGTGAATGTCGTGGCAGCCGAGAATTTCTATGGCAACGTAACCATGCAGTTAGGAGGAAGTCATGTCAATATAACTAGCATTCTCTCTGACCCAAACGTTGACCCGCATGAATATACCTCGAATGTACAAACAGCCGAAAAAGTCAGTAAAGCCGATCTGGTGATTGAGAACGGACTTGGCTACGATGACTGGATGGATAAACTCCTCTCCGGTTCGCCCAACCCCAACCGTATTTTGTTAACTGGTGGCAACCTTGCCGATCATCCATTACCTGACAATCCTCATGTGTGGTACAGTATTCATAACATGCCAGCTATCGCACAGGGTATTACCAATGCCTTGAAAAAGCTGGATAGTGCTGATGCTTCAACGTTCGATAGCAATTTGGCAACATTTAAGCAGTCGCTCACACCGCTTCAGCAGAAGATAGACGCTATTAACGCAAAATATAAAGGGACACCCATTGCGTTGACCGAGACCATTTACCTGTATCAAACGATGCCCGAAGGACTCAATGTGCTCACACCTTTCGAGTTCATGAAAGCCAATGCAGAGGGGACTGATCCGCCAGCAGATACAGTCACGTCGATCAACAACTCGATCAATAAGAAAAATGCGAAGATTCTTATCTACAACCTGCAAACGGTAACGCCTATCACGACGAACGTGGAGAACGAGGCGAAGAAACTGAACATCCCCATTGTGCCTGTTACCGAGACCATGCCTCCTAGTAAAACGTATCAGACATGGATGGGTGATCAGTTGGTTGCCTTAGCAACAGCGTTGCAGCAAGGAACAGGAAAGTAAAGAGGAAGTTTTGTGACAGCAGTACCAGTCGTTGAGGTAGAGCATGTACGTATTCGCCTTGGTGGGCGTACTATCTTAGAAGATATCAGCATGACGGTGAACGAGGGGGAGTTCATCGTCATGTTGGGACCAAATGGAGCGGGCAAATCAACCTTGCTGAAAACGTTCCTCGGCCTCATCAAACCTAGTGCGGGAACAGTGCGTGTGTTAGGGCACCCTGCTCGTCGTGGTAATAAAGATATTGGCTATGCGCCTCAACATCGCACACTGGAAGCTGACCTCGCGTTACGTGCACGTGATGTCGTTGGCTTCGGCCTTGACGGAAACCATTGGGGGACAGGTTTGCCCAATCCAAAGCGAAAGGTCCTCATCGATGAGGTTTTGCATGAGGTGGATGCACTCGATCTTGCCAATGCGCCAGTAGGACAGCTTTCAGGTGGTGAGCAACAACGTCTCTTGATTGCACAAGCTCTGCTCACCAACCCACGATTACTACTCCTTGATGAGCCACTGGCGAACCTGGATATTAGCCGTGAAGGAGAGATTGTCGCGTTAATCACACAGGTGTGCCGGAATCGCAATGTGGCGGTCATGCTCGTGACTCACGACATCAACCCACTTCTCCCTGTGGTAGACCGTGTTCTCTATATGGCGAATGGGAAGAGTGCACTTGGTACGCCAGATGAAGTGGTGACAAGCCAACGTTTGTCTGAGTTGTATGGCTCTCCTGTTGAGGTCGTGCAGGCACTCAATCGGCTCTTCGTTGTGGGCGCAGAAACGTAGTAGCGAGGAAAATGAGAAGAATACATCCTTCTCTTTCCTTTCAAGGATAACACTCATGTTTGACCTGTTTTCAACATCATTTATCCAGAACGCCTTGCTCACAGGAACATGCGTCGCCATTGTTTCTGCTCTCGTAGGCTATTTTCTCATTGCCCGTGGCCTGACCTTCGCGGGTCATGCCCTCTCGCACATCGGTTTTGCAGGTGCCGCAGGTGCAGTTCTGCTCGGTCTAAGTCCTCTCACAGGTCTTCTCGTGTTTACGATAGGAGCAGGTATTGGGATAAGTCTGCTCAGTAAGGAGTCGAGGAGCCGCGACCTCGCTATCGGTATCATTCTAACCTTTGCACTTGGCCTGGGTATCCTTTTTCTCTCACTCTATTCTGGCTACGCAGAGCGTGTGTATGCGATTCTGTTTGGCGATATTCTGGGTATCAGTCAAACAGATGTGCTCGTAACAGCTATTTTTGGGGCGATCACCATTATTGTCCTACTAGCTCTCTTCCGACCACTCCTGTTTAGCTCATTCGATCCTGAAGTCGCAGAGGCACGTGGTGTTCCGGTGCGTTCACTTGCAATCGGCTTTCTTGTCCTGGTTGCTATCGCGGTCTCGATGTCGGTGCAGGTCGTTGGTGTTTTGCTCGTATTTACATTACTCGTCGGACCCGCGGCAACCGCAATGCGTCTTGTCAAAAGACCCATCCTGGTCATTGGGTTGGCGATGGTGCTCGGCATTGTCTATGTCTGGCTCGGTATCTTCCTTGCCATCAATGTTGCCGATGCCACATGGCCGCCAAGTTTCTTTATCTCGACGCTCTCGTTTGGGGTCTATCTGCCAGTACGCCTGCTTTCTCCATTCTGGAATGAACGACGCAAACAACAACGCGTCGAAGCCGAGCGGCAACGCTCTTCTACGCCTCCATTATCAGAGCAAGCACAACAGCAAGTAGACGAAAGACAAACGATTGCTCGCGTCGAGGGTTCAAAGCTCTAGAGTCTGTCCTTGCCTCTCGTACTTTTCTCACAAAGCATACTTTATTTACAAGCACGGTATTGGACGTAGTTATCTCTTTTGTGATACAGTATATCAATAGCTATATAAAAAGAACATGCTATAATAGAGGCTATGCTGTATGCTTCCATACAGGAAAAAGGATATGAAATGATGATTGCAGAGAAAATCTATGCAGCGTTTGATGAGGTAAGTCAACGAAATACGCGACCTCGGCGACTGATTGCCGAGCGACTGATAGAACTTGCTGACAAGGGAGAGGATTTCACGACGGATGACCTCTGGCAGGAGTTACGTCAGATTGAGCCAAAAATAGGACGTGCAACGGTCTTTCGCTCAGTAGAAAAGTTGGTTGATATGGGGTTGCTAGACCGTATCGAGTTTGCGGATGGAACGCATCACTATCGCGTGTGTGGCGGAACGCATCATCATCACTTGACCTGCACGCAGTGTCACCGGGTCATGGAGATAGATATTTGTCTGCCTCAGGAGCAGTTGGCAGCCATTGGGAAGCAGACAAACTTTGCAATTGAAGGACATGCACTCTCGCTCTTCGGACGCTGTGAGAATTGTCGTATGGAGCTTTGAACGTGCAGCTCTATTGACAGAGAAGGTGCTGAGATACCTGCTCATTATGTGACATGCTACTCCTCAATTTTCTGCACGCGCCCGATCTGTCCATCAACAAGCCGTACCTTGATCCCATGCGGGTGAGAAACGGATTTGGTCAAAATATCCTTGACGGTCCCTCGGGTAAGTTTTCCTGTTCGCTGGTCTTGCTTGAGGACGATTGACACTTCGAGTCCCGGACGGATATCCTGACGGTTGCGTCCATCTAGCATTCGGTTTCGCTTTCTCCTGCCATTCTTGGTGCATAGATATCTATTTTACCAGAGCAGATTTCACGTGTTTCCTGGTTTTCACAATCACACATTGGATGAGACGTTCCCATCCAAAGCAACACACCTTCCCTTCATAAGTCCATTGTTGTCTGCTGCTTTCAGGAGAGACAACACACCGAAGCTACTCGCGATGACAATGCGACGATGGAACGCTTCTGCGGGTTCGCTCAAAGACTGTTAGCCCTATTGTACTCCTCAAGAGGCGCGACTGTCCATCTTTGAGTCTATGGAGGTGTTGTAAACTCGACAACGACGCCATTCTGCGCTACGCTCTCTCCGTCCAGTACCGGATGAACAACGAGAGACATGAACTCCAAGGTATTCGACTCCATGGAGGATGTGGTCACGAGCGTAGGTACGAGCAAATTGTGAAAAATGATGTAACGCTATTGCTGAAAAATTTCTCAGCATCCGAGCATTTGTTTCTGGTATTCATGGTTCGCTTCGACGAGGGAGTTTTTTACGAAGTAGCTGAGGAGAGCTTCAAAAGGAATGCATGCAACGAGATACAATCACCCAGGACCGTCACTGCATAGGACTCTTCATGCCGCGTCGCGTGAGCGTCGTACCAGCCGAGAAACCCTGAAGACCTCCCTGAGTTTCCTGAGCATTGAGACGATGTGTTTTCCCGGCACTCCCACAATACTACGCCACGTGAGTCCTATGAGGAGAGCAACAGTTAGGCTGCCTATGAAGACGAAATTCGTGTGAAGACCCACTTTCGAGCTTTCGGCTAAGTTTCTGCTACTACTTCTGCTACACATCTGTGGCGTGACCTACCAACTGGTTTTTCTGCTCTTTGCCTGGTTGCCACTGTGGTGCGCGCACATTTTTAAAGATGCTGCGGTAGCGCGGCTCGTGAAAGAGCTTTCCTGTCAACACGTCGCGCTCTCCAATAGTCAGCAGACGAAATAGACTCACTGCGAGTAGCCCTCCCAGAGGGGGAGCAATGCAGTAGAGCCATTGAGATGTCCAAAGCCAAGTGAGCAGTGCAGGACCGATGCTTCGTGCGGGATTGAGACTAGTACCAGAAATGGGTGCCTCTAACCATACCATCGTTGCAACGACGATCCAATTCATCAAGGGTGTCCAGCGCATCAGACGATGACTACTGACGAAGAGAAAAATGAGCAAAACCAAGAGACAGGTTAATCCCATTTCGGCTGCAAAGACAAGCCAGAGAGGGTAGCCTGCGCCTGGAAGTGTCATACCATTGGTAACACTTTGTGCATAAGTACGCCATACAGCTACAAGTAGGCCGCTTCCCGGTCCATTCGTACGGGAAGCGGCCTAAGAGGCGTGGCCTCGGTGACTCGACTTTACTGTCCTGGGGCAGGAGCCACACCGAGTTGTTGCAGCACGCCTAAGGAGGGGAGCGCTAAGGCGTCGAATTGGGACCATTGTTCCACGATCCTCCCGTCGACGATCCGATGGATCTCATTCCCGGTCAACGTCACTTGCTTGCCAGTTGGGGGAATTCCCAGGACGGCTCCCTGGTGGGTTCCGCGAAACGTGAAGCGGCTCACCACCCTATCCCCTTCGGCGATCGTGTCCTCAACGGTGAAACGGCCATCGGTGTAGGCTGAGCAGATTGTGATGCTGATGCGCTCGTGTCCTTTGAGGTCCAGCGGACCAGGACTGCCTGGAAAGTACCGTTGGTAGGTAGGGGCGAAGAGATCGAGATCCTCTCCAACGACCCCTTTCCTCTCGTGGAGGAACTCCTCAAAGTACCGACGAGCGATAGCCTTGTTTGTTTCTGTTGACATGATGTGTTCTCCAGTCTAGTCATGTTAGACGTGCGTGAGTTTCTCTGGGTTCGCAACGCCACGAATGGTCTGAATCTGCCCGGCCTCGATTTCAATCGTCAGCACGGCAAAGGCGCGCGAACCTGCGCGAGTAATCAAGGCCGGTTGACCATTGACGGTTGCCAACTCAAAACGAGCATCCTCTGGTATCGAGCTTCTGAACACCCTCCCGCTTTCCAGAAGGAAGCGCGCCACCGCCACCCGCCCGGTAATCAGGTGCCTCGGCGCTCCTTTGACCTTGCCGCCGCCATCGCCCCAGAAGGTGACCTCTTCGGCCAGCAGGTTCAGCAAGGCGTTCATCGAACCTTCCTGCACCGCTTGCAGAAAACTGGTGAGCAACTGCTTTTGGGTTTCTGGAGAGACCGGGAAGCGTGGCCGGTGGGCGACAAGGTGTTTCTTCGCCCGGCTGAAAGACTTTCGGCAGGCCACTTCATTTTTGCCCAGAAAGGCGGCAATCTCTGCGTACTCGTACTCGAAGACCTCGCGCAGCAGGAAGACAGCTCGCTCGATGGGTTGGAGCTGCTCCAGGAGGACCAGAAACGCCAGCGAGACCGTCTCATACGCACCGACGCGCCTCTCGACCTCGGTGAGTGCATCAGAAGACGCCGTGATGATCGGTTCTGGCAACCAGGGGCCCAGGTACTGTTTCCGCGTGCTCCGCGCGAGTTGAAGTTGATCCAGGCACAGGTGGCTGATGATCGTCGTCAAAAAGGCCTTGAGTGAGGTAATGGAGTCTTTGGGTGTGGCCTGATAACGCAGATAGGTTTCCTGCACCATATCCTCAGCATCCATCGCACTGCCGAGCATGCGGTAGGCGATGGCAAAGAGGTAGGGTCGATACATTTCAAAGGATTCCACCTGTTCATCCTCCTTCGTCGCTCCTGTATCAGGAGAAACATGTCTTGATCAGAAGCCGAACAATCATCAGAAAGAAAGACGGTCAAGAGGTCACTTTTGTGACCGACAATCGGCCTGTTTGTGGGAACACGCCCGCGCCCTGGTCTGGCCCATGAGAACTCAAGGACCTATTTCCTTCTAAGACGCATTTCTTCGATCTTTCGCCAGTTCCCCTCTTACTGTTCAGTTAAATAATCTCGTTGCGCATTCCGTGGGACAACGGTTCCAAGAGCAAATTGCATCTTACGCTTATGGCGTAACGAATACCATGAGGTAAGGACATAGACAAGGATGGCAAAGGCGATTGCAATAAGAGCGATGGTGATAGCCAAGGTGATACTGCCAGTATTGTTTCCAAGCACAATGCTGCGAATGTTATCTTGAAAATGCACGACAAGCACAAGAAGCGTATGCATAATGGTAAAGAGGACAAAGGCGAACATGCCTAGTAAATGCAAGCTTCGCGCCGCCTGTCGTCCACCGAAAATCTTTATATACCAGGGGAAACGCGCTTCGATTGCAGGCGACATCGCCGCACCTGTCGCAATCATCAACGGTCCGAGCAAATAAATCACGGCCAAATAGGTCAGTTGCTGCAATGGGTCGTATGGACGAAAGTCACTTGCCGGTGGAATATGAAAGGTGATGTACGTCACAAACGTATTCCACGCTCTTGGAATAATATCCCACGATGTTGGAACAAGACGTGTCCACTCGTCAAAGGCGAAGAGCAAAATTGTATAGATAACACCATTGAGAACCCAGAAGATGATGGAGAAATAGTGCCAGAGACGACCAAGACCGAGATTATCCTGTCCGGGGAGCGCAAGCAGGGGAGTTACTGGCACTTCTTCATCCATTGATGTCCATAACTGATTTTGAGGAATTTTCTTTCGCGTGAAATTCAACCAGGTGCTTTCGGGTTTGCAACCATCGTTCCAGTAGAAGCGAGGATGCGCTCCGATAATTTGAATACCGCTCCGAATCACTAAACCGATAAAAAGAATGTTGACGTAGTGGCTTATACGTAACCAAAGTGGAAAGCCAAGCGAGGCAAAGACAAGGTGTAGCATGCGTTTCTTCCTCTTGCTTTTCAGTAACATGAGACTATTCGGGAGAGCGTTCTAAATGCCTTTTAAAAACGTGTTGTTCTCTTTCCGAGTGTAGAAATACAAGGTATATTTAGGATAAAAGTTTCTACTACCTGTTACACTCCGTCACCATCGAACACACACGAAAAGCTGATTTTGTATCGTTTTACGAGTAGAAATTTGATACAACGCTCATGTTCTTTAAGCATGTAAATTAATCCATTCATGAGTGCTCTTACTCAGACAATACTATTGATAATGGTATTTTTGACAATTGTACTCATGTTCACTTATACTCTGAACAAAATACATGATTTGTAGTAATGAAAAAGTATTATAGATATGTCACAAATGGAGCATATGGTCTTTTCAATATCTATCTCTAGTAGGCTGTTGTTGTCAGTGAGCCTTTCTAAGATAATATCATTGTGAACAATACCGATTACAGTGTCAGAGGAGAAGTCGCACATGAATTTTGAACCGGATATTAGTACCTTTCGGCCTGACCGCCCAGGGATTCGCAAAGTTCTTGGGGACCTTGAGGCCGAGATCATGGAGTTTATTTGGGCACGCCCTACGAACCAGGGGACGATTGTCCGTGATGTCTTTGAAGCACTGTATGAGCGGAGACGGATTGCCTATACAACGGTGATGAATACCATGACGCGCCTGGCAAAGAAGAACTTACTTTGGGTAGAGAAAGAGGATCAAGCATATATATATCATCCAACATTTACTCAACAAGAATTTATTTCGCGTTTTGTAGGTCGCATTCTCGAAGATTTACTGGTCAGCTTCTCTGATGCCACCCGTGAGAGCATGAATGCGCTTCCAGATCAGCAAGCTGCTGCACGAATGCAGCACTTGGTTGATGAGATTGCCCAACGCCGTGAAGCTGAGGAGGGCAAGTAGTGCATACATTACTGACTCTTTCAAGCCTCCTACTCGTTCTTTTCGGAAGTTTGCTGCTACTTTCTAGCCTTCATTCTCTTCATGACTGGTCACAACGACGAATTGTACAACTGTCTGTATTGGCAATGCCAAGCGTCATTCTTGGCTTGGGAATGAGTGGGTGGCATCATTTTGTGTGCCACATTTGCTTTGTGAGTGCTCCACTCTGGGACATCCTCCTTGGAGCTGCAATTCCTGTTGTGATGACGGGCATTGCATTAGGAGCAATCGTACTAGGACTCCTACGTCTCTTCCTTATGAGCAGGGTTGTTCGGCGCAACACGCTCTTCGTTCAGCCTGACATACAGACACGTGCAGATGAACTTGGGCAACGTCTGCATGTGAGACGTGCTCGTGTCTTTCTCCGCTTCTATGACCAGCCACTCGCATTTACGTGCGGTATCTTCCGACCTATGATCGTGCTTTCCACATGGATGGTTGAGCATCTTGACCAACGTGAGATAGAGGCGGTCTTGGCTCATGAAATGGAGCATGTCGCTCGCCACGACTATCTTGTGGTCTGGCTCTCGATGATACTACGTGATGCCTTCTTTTACGTGCCAACATGCCATATTGCCTACCGCCAACTTCAGCATGAAAAAGAACTTGCATGCGACGACCTCGCAGTTCGCACAACACGCAGACCTCTTGCCCTGGCGAGCGCATTAGCGAAGGTCTGGCAGAATGTTGTGACGGGACCAACGCTTCTTGCAGTGTTCGGTTCCGCACAGTCTCTTGTCAAGGGTGAAGAGTTCACTCATCGACGCATCGAACGACTTCTTTCTGTATCACCTGTAAAGATACCGATACATATCTCACACCCACGTACATTGGGGACGAAAGTGTTCGCTCTCGGTATCCTTCTTTTGGTACAGTGTATAAATGTCGTCATTATGGTGGCACTCATGGGGCACAATCCACTACTATTGTTAGAAAAAATGCTTTAAGGGACATGAGAGAAGATACATCTGTTGATGATATCCGAAAGAACGATGAGGAGCTATGAGCGAGTATTTTGTTCCAACTCTCGGGAGAGACTGGCTCACACACTTCATTGATATGCCTCTGGAGGAAGGACCACGTAAGTCTCGTCTTCATCAAAAAATAGGGGTGACTGTATCTATGAACAGGGTCTCATCATGGACAACGAAACCTCAGGGAGCAAGTGAGGAATATTCTACCAAAGATACCAAATGACATGATGCAGGAATCTTGCGAATGATAGGGGGTAATGTAGTAATGGACCCAGAACGTACGGTCCGTAAAGGAAACGCTTGAGAAGCCAGACCACGGAAGGATGAAAGATAGCTCTCGGTCCAGGAAATGATCATTCGGAAGCAGTTATTACCTGTTGTGCTCTTACGTACAGTTACTTCTACATGGATATAGCCCTTATCGTACGTTCCGGGTCCATTACTACATTACCCCCTATCTACTATCCCAAACGGTACCATGATTCAGGATAATATGGGCATAATGATACGGATATTGGTAGAAAAGTATCCTTTCATAACGTTGATACCTACTATTTTCATGACGAAGACAGAACAACAGATCATGCATTGCATCTTTACCACTATGTATACGGTAGTACTATCGTTAAGCGTAGCATATTGAAATAAGTTGATACAAAGGTGTAGGATTTCCCAAGAAAGAAAACCACGTAAAGGGGAAGTTTATGCAAACACTTTCAACAGAGCAACTCGTTGGACAAACCATAGACAACTACGTTGTAAGAAGTCTTCTAGGACGTAGTCGCCTGAATGCTGTTTACCTTGCCCAGCATCCTATGCAGCAAGAGGTCGTTGCTTTAACGACATTTTGCCTTCCAGAACACTTCTCAAGCGAAGCACGCGCTCGATTCCAGCAACGCTTTGTACATGAAGCAGCGGCATTAACGACTCTCAAGCATCGCAACCTTTTACCCGTTATTGAGTATGGTGAGAAATTTGGCTATTCCTACCTCATCACGCCTTACATGACGAATGGCTCGCTTGCCGATCTTCTCCAACATCAAGGGTACTATGCTCCGAGCTATGCCTTACACATCTTAGAGCAAATCGCCGCAGGAGTAGGATGTGCTCATCGCAAAGGAATGGTTCACGGGACACTCAAGCTCTCAAATATCCTCTTCCAAAGCAACGAAACGTTCGTAGTTGCGGGGTTTGGACTCTCCAGCATCTTACAGCAGCGTGGTATAAAGCCGATTGACAAGCCCTACGCCCATCTTTTGAATGTTGCTGATACGTTCCTCTATGCACCAACCTCTATCGCACCAGAAGTGGTACAGGGGCAACCCGTTGATTTCCGCTCAGATATCTATGGCATCGGGGCTATGCTCTTTGAATTATTAAGTGGGCAACCTTTATTTACTGGCTCTTCTCCACTCGATATTGCTATGCAGCATGTACAGAGTCCATTGCCTTCTCTCCATCACATAAGGTCGGATATTCCCATTGCAATGGAACTTGTGGTCAATCATGCGCTCGCACGCGATCCCAATCAACGTTTTCAACACGTGGGCGAGTTCGTCGAAGCCTTTGCCCAAACATGTAGGGGCGAGGTAAATCATGCGAATCCTCATCACAACCGTAGTAGTACATCGTCTATGCTCAATGCATCTGGCAAGGGAGCAGTTGTGAACGAGAGCCTGGCTCACATGCGAGAAGAGAATACTTCTACTGGTCCCTGGCAATTTCTTCCACCTGTCGTCACGGGGAAGATCAATGCAGTCTCCGTCACCGGAAAACAGACGAATACACCATTACTTTCAGCATCGGCCCCTGGAACTTCAGTAGAGCCGAAACCTATCGTACAGCAAGAAGCAACGAATGCTCCCGTACAACCTGGGACGCAACGTTTCCCTACACAACGTATGCCTCCTGAGTCCGTAACAAAAGACACTGACCCGATGAAGACACCTGATTGGTGGATTCAAGCACCTTCTGATCCGTTTGCTGCTTACCTCACAAAGCAGTCGGAACAGTCTCAGAATGTATCTAACACCAAAGCTTTACATGCAAAACAAAGTGGGTCGCTGTCTGCCACCCAGTCAACTAAGCGTTCGCGACGTTCTACAAAGCGATCTCACAATGCAGGTCGTCGGAAAGTTGTTGCACTTCTTGCTGGAGGAAGTGTTGCCGCCGTTGGTGTCGGAGTAGCTGTAAAGATGAATCTCATACATCTCATTCCTTCGACTGCTGCTCCTATGTCCTCGATAGGCAGTACTACGACTACAAACGGGAACCAGTCACAAATGGGCAACATGGGTGGTATGAGAGGCATGAATGGTATGGGAAACGGGGGAACACCAACACAAAACACGTCTCAAGGTCATGCTGGTACTGTTGTTGGGACAAAGGATTTAGGCATCAACGAATCAATGGGTTTCCTTAATCCTAGCGATGGAAAACCAAGTCTTTTAATTCATCTTCCCAACGGAAAATTTGTCGCCTACGAGCGTGCATGTACTCATCAAGGGGTTTCAGTCAACTATGATCCTGTAACGCACAAGCTCGTCTGCCCTGCACATGGTGCCATCTTCGATCCCTCAAATAGTGCTGCTGTGCTACAGGGGCCAGCAACAAGGCCGCTTGCACTTGTTACAGTCCGCGTCAATGCTGATGGAACAATTACTGTGTAGCGAAGTAAATACCTTTCCTCATATGACAACCA
>CAXUIS010000014.1:0-28832 GCA_964250915.1 uncultured Ktedonobacteraceae bacterium
CTAAAGATGTTGAGATCATCGAGTTCTCGTTGGGAATGGTTCGAGAGAGGATGATGCCAAGAAAATCCTCAAAGAAGCATTTCTTGTGTATACCTTAACACATTTTTTGTTCAACCTCGAAGATGAGTTCCAAAAGGTTCATGAAATGGAACAAAAGCCTATCCTCTGCATGTAGAGGATAGGCTTTTGTTCCATTTCATGAACCTTGACAATGCTTATCCGTCAAGTGTGCTAGTATCTCCGATAGGTTCGCCGAGTTCACGAGCGCGAATGACACGACGCATGATTTTTCCAGAGCGTGTCTTGGGTAAGCTAGGTGCAAACTCAAGTTCGTCTGGAACAGCGAGCGCACCAACTGTGGTGCGAACATGCAATTTCAGTTGTTTTGCCATTTCGTCCGATGGCTCAAACCCGTTTTTGAGAATGACAAACACTTTGACATGCTCGCCCTTTACTTCGTCGGGTTTGCCAATCGCAGCCACCTCTGCGACGGCAGGATGGCTGACAAGGCTTGACTCGATTTCCATAGAGCCGAGACGATGACCGCTTACCTTGATTACATCGTCCACACGACCTTGAATACGGAAGTAGCCATCCTTATCCATTGTTGCCGCATCACCCGCGAAGTAGACACCAGGAATGGTGTTCCAGTAGGTTTCGTAGCGTGCAGGATCACCATAGATAGTGCGCATCTGGCTAGGCCACGGTTCACGAACAATCAGGAAGCCACCGCGCTCACTACCTACCGCGACACCGTTTTTGTCTACGACTTCGGCTTCGATGGTTGGTAAAGGACGACTGGCACTCCCAGGTTTTAATGGTATAGCAACGGTTGGACTAATCAAGATGGAGCCGGTCTCCGTCTGCCACCATGTATCCATGATAGGCAGTTGATCGTGCCCAATATTTTTGTGATACCAAATCCATGCTTCTGGATTGATTGGCTCACCTACACTACCAAGAATACGCAGACTAGAAAGGTCATGCTTTGCAGGCCACTCTTCGCCAAAGCGCATCAAGCCACGAATGGCTGTAGGCGATGTGTAGATGGTCGTAACCTTGTACTTCTCAACAATGCTCCACAAGCGATCAGGTGCTGGATAGGTCGGCGTACCCTCGAATAGCACGTTGGTGGTACCATTCATCAATGGTCCATAGATGATATAGCTATGCCCCGTCACCCACCCGACATCAGCGGTACACCAGAAAATGTCGCTCTTTTTGGTGTCGAAGACGTATTTAGTTGTCGCATACGCACCAACAGCATAGCCTCCATGAACGTGTACTACCCCCTTTGGTTTGCCTGTGCTACCGCTTGTATAGAGGATGTAGAGCATATCCTCGCTATCCATAGGTTCGCAGGGAACAAGCGTATCCTCTGGAATATCGGCAAACAAATCGTCCAGGTAAACATCTCGACTAGCCTGCATTGGGACCTCAGTACCAAGTCGTTTCACCACAAGAACTTTTTCGATGGTTGGCGTCTCGGCAACGGCTTCGTCGGTAATCTTTTTCAGTTCAATGTGCTTTCCACCGCGATAGTTGCCATCGGCGGTAATCACCACTTTCGCCTGTGCATCAATGATACGATCCCGCAATGCACTGGGAGCAAAGCCACCAAACACAACGGTATGCACAGCACCAAGACGCGCGACAGCAAGTACAGCCGCAACCTGTTCGAGAATCGCTGGCATGTAGATGGCTACACGGTCCCCTTTTTTGACGCCCAAGTTTTGCAGTGCCTTCGCAAAGCGGTTTGTCAGCACAAATAGTTCTTTGTATGTCATTGTACGACTTGAGCCATCATCACCTTCCCAGTGGAAGGCTACTTTGTCACGTGTCGCTGTCTCCATATGTCTATCGAGGCAGTTATAGACGATGTTGAATTTACCGCCACTAAACCACTTGAAAAAGGGCTTCGTTGTCCATTCAAAGGTTTTCTGCCACGGCTCAAACCAATGAAGTTCTTTGGCCTGATCCTCCCAATACTCAAAGCGATTAGCGAGTGACCATTGAAAGAACTTGTCATACTCATCAAAGCCTTTTGACTTCATGTAGGCTGTGATGTTAGCATTACTCACAATGTCGCTAGATGGGGGGAAAACACGTTCCTCAATCAAAATATTATCGGTATTTTCAAAGCTGAGGTTACTCATATACTCTACCTTCCTTTGTATGTGAGACATACTGAGTTACTCAAAACATAGAAACTATAGTGCGTACAGGACATTTTTAGCATCTCAGATAGCATGTGAGGAAATGCCTGTATGTTTACAGCTTCAGACATACAGAAAAGTGTGCACATCTGAAGCTGAGAAAACGGAGTGCTTACAAACGTTACGCTACCTCATGGGGAAGATGGGTAGTGTGAATGGAGCACGGCTTGCACTCAACACGCCAGCAAGTGCATTATACCACGCAACAATTGCTGTGATAATGCCAAGATAACCACCGAGTACTCCTGTACCTCCACCAAATTCACCGATAGTCAGGAGCAAGAAGGTAAGGAAGAGAAGACCAAAGAGGGCAATAAGTCCACCATTTGTTCTCAGTGTACCAAGAAACATAATAAGGGTGAAGATGGTCCAACCGAGAAGGAAAAAACCAAAGGCGGCGTGACTGGTAATCCAGCCAAATTGTATACTCGCACCAACAGCAATCCAGAAACCACCATAGGAAGTAAAGGCAGTAGCACCAAAGGTGTTACCTGTTCTAAATTCCCACATGCCTGCTAGAAGTTGTGCAAGACCGCCGTAGAAAAGGGCAAGACCAATAACAATTTTGAGGTCTGTACCAGCAAGGAGTCCAGCGTTCACTGAACTAAGAACGAAGGTTGTGAGTGCGAAGGCACTCAGGCCGAGAGGTCCGGGGTTAGCGACTGTAGATACTGCTGCGGCAGCTATGGGTCCTTGTGTTCTCTCTTCTGCATATTGAGCCATTGAATGTGTCCTACCTTTCATGAAAACCAGCAATGTATGTACTTTTTTCTCTGTACCGATCAGGCTTCTTTATGCCTGAAATGCTTTGTGTTGTGTAAGCAACAATGCTTACAAACCATGAGGAAGGATGAAGTCGTCTATGTTATAGATGACCGGAAAGGACGCGGGAGTTCTCCTTTCTTGCCCATTATGAGATATCATGAGCAATCTTGTATTGAGGATAGTACCCGCAATAAGTATATCATAAAATGAGCAATATATACTATATTTCCTACTTGAATCCAGGACTATCCAAAAGTTTCCAGAGCACCCGCAAGGGGATGCCCTTGTCCTCATCGCTGACTTTTGAACAGCCTTGCTTGATTAATTCGCTTCTTGGTTGAAAGCTACATGCGTATGCTCTACGTCTAATACCTTCTTTGGGACGACATCTTGCTTAATCTGCTGTGTAGAGCGTCGCATTGTGGAACTTGCGTCTGTGTCACGCACAGCCAGTCCTATGCAAGCCGCGACAAGTGCCAATACAGCAGCAGCAAGAAATGCAACATGATAGGCTGTAAAATTTGGTACGCTTACACCATTCGCACTTAGTTGCGTCATACCAACTCCACTCATGACACTACTAAGCAGGGCAATACCAAGCGAGCCACCGATTTGCCGTTGCGCGTTAAAAAGTGCCGATGCCTGACCAGTCTGCACCGAGGAAATGGTGGCGAAAGAAGCTGTCTGCACGGACGTAAACGCAAAGGCCATACCAAATCCAGTAAGAAACATCAGCGTACGCATTAACCACAGCGTTGTATCTTGTCCTATAAAAGTCATCAGAGCCATAATAATTGCAACACCTGTAAGCCCTCCGACAATAAGTCGTCGTGGTCCAACATTGGGATAGAGGCGTGCCACAATCTGAGTAGAGATAAGTACACCAATAGCCTCTGGAAACGTGGTCAGACCAGAAGTGAGTGCTGAAACACCACGTGCTTGCTGAAGAAACAGTGGTGTAGCGTACAGTAGACCAAGAAAGCCTGCTGTGGAAAAGAACGAGACAAGGTTCGTCGTGCGGAATACCCGGTTGCGAAACAGACGCAGGTCAAGGATTGGGTGCGTTGATCGCAGTTCAACAAAGACGAAGAAAACAAGACAGATAAGTCCTATACTCAAGCTGCCTAGGATACCGCCAGATGTCCACCCATAGCTTGGTCCTTCACTCAACGCGTACATCGTAAGTGCCAGACCAGCACCTGCTAACAAAAAGCCTGCTAGATCGAAGGATTTTGTCTTCTGTTCTCGATGTTCTTGTAAAAAGAGCATCCCGAACAGAAAAGCCGCAATGCCAATAGGAACATTTACATAGAACACCCAATGCCACGACAACTTGTCTATCAGCAACCCGCCGAGGACAGGACCTGACGCCGGTGCGAGTACAGTTGGAAGAATAAGTATACGAGAAACTTGTACTCGTTCTATCGGTGGAAACGTGCGATACAAGATTGCTGTTCCCACAGGTGTTAACGCACCACCACCAATACCTTGTAGCACGCGGAAGGCAATGAGCATAGGAAGGTTCGGTGCTAGCCCACATAAAGCTGATGCAAGTGTGAAAAGTGCTAGCGCGCATAAAAAAACACGTTTCGTCCCTAGTCGATCACCAAGCCACCCTGATGCAGGAATAATAATAGCGAGACTAACAAGATAGCCAACGACAACCGCATCAATTGAAGTTCCTACTGCATTGAACTGACGACTTAACGCAGGAAGGGCAACATTTACAATAGTAGAATCCATAATTGACATAAACATGGCAGCAACAAATACAATACTTACACTGATTTTTGGGTTAATGGAAGGACGATGCATGTAGAACGCTCCGCTGATGATAAAAAAGAATAAAGTATTCTTTGTATGCCACGTTCTGGCGACTGTTTATGATGACAGAGGAACAGAAGAATGTTTGATGTGGGAAGCTTTAGGTTCTGGCTCTGGTGGAAGCGGTTCTACATGAGTGCGGGAGACTTTTTCACGAATGAGGGTTATTTGTGAGTGGACTGCTTGACGGGATTGCTGAAGTTTACGCGCGATTTCGGAGGGACGTTCATTCTCTATGAGATAGCGACAGATGGCGGCTTGCTTTTCTGTCAGGTCAACACGTGGATGATCGAGAGCGACCCGTGCAAGGTCTTCTAGTTCACCATATTTACTGCGTCGATAATCATGGAGATCGTCAAGGGAGAAAAGCCATCGGTCAACAACGCGGACGCCGGAGATGCGTCCAGCCTCAACAAGGTGCATAAAGTGCCAGTAACTGAGGTCTAGCTGTTTTGCAGCTTCGTGCGTCGTCAGCATACCGTTGAGGTATTGTACATTACTCTGTAACTCGTGGCTCCTAATCGCCATGCCTGAAGCCTTTCTTACGCGGTTTTTCGAGGCCGTCGTATGCTTAAGTGTCGGGCAAAGGACATAGTATGTTACATTGAGTATACCATAGAAATAAAAGTTTGTGCAAATTACTAAATCTGCACAATAAAGAGAGACGCGATGCGTCTCTCTTTATTGTGCAGATTTAGTAATGTTAAATGAGCTTAGCGACCTGTTGGGAAAAGATTTTGGAGGCGCATAGCAAGCATCATATCGCCTGTCACCTTGACTTTGCCAGTCATGAATGCATTCATGGCATCCAGTTTGCCCTCTGCAACATCGATCCAATCGGTGTCTTTGATATTTAAAGTGATATCAGGTTTCTCTGCTGCACCACGAATAAGCTCACACGTTTGATTGGCAATTTTTAACGCCCACGTACCAGCCTGCTCGCCGCTAATATTCCATTGAAATGTTTTGTTTAAACCCGCCGCTGCCGAAGGGTTGAATATGCTCTGCATAGTAGTGAAGGTCTCGTCAACTGTCATTGTTTTGCTCCTTCTTTTGAATACAGGTTAAGCCCCTGCTAGCACGAGTATAGTATAACAGTCAAAACGAAGCAATGTCCAGTCAGCTAGTTAACATCAAAACTTGTCGCTTAGGTCTTGTGATGATATTCTAGTAGGGACCGATTTATCACGTCCTCTTAGCAATCGAAAAGCCAACAAGGACGTGATAAATCGGTCCCTACAGACGATATATCTTACAAGGGAGTTCTTTATGGCGAGTACACCAATTATGCGGAAGGTTAAGGTCGAGGGGGGCAACCTCAAATTTAGTTCCGCCCATTTTATTACTTTTGGGGGCAAGTGTGAACGACTACATGGGCATAATTATGGTGTGCTGGTCGAGTTAGTGGGAGACTTGAGCGAGGATAAGGTTGTCTTCGATTTCACCATTTTGAAACGCTTTACACGCGAGATTTGTCAACGCTTAAATCATCGCTTCCTATTGCCTTTACACAATCCTCACCTTGAACTGGTCGCCTCGCCTGACGAATGGGAAGTTCGTTTTCAGCAAAAACGCTATGTCTTTCCACGAGCGGACGTGGTAGAACTTCCCATCGACAATTCTACCGCGGAACGTTTGGCAGAGTATATCTGTGGCGAGTTACGCGCAATGCTCGCGGAACATGACCTTTCGCGGCTACATACCATTATAGTCGGTGTCGAAGAGGCTCCGACGCAAATGGCCTACTATCAAACGACTTTTCATGAGGAGTAAGTATCTGTGACGTTCTCTCTTCATCCACTATGTGAAGCAGACCTTGATGCAACTGATGAAGTTGTCAAAGCAGCCTATAACATACCTCGTAGTCGTAAGGATACACTTCGACATTACCTTACACTGCAACCTGATGGTGCATTTGTCGTGAAAGATAAGGATGCTATCGTTGGTTTTGGGGCAGCACTCGATTATGGTTTGTTTGCCTATATCGGGTTGATGTCGGTGCATCCTTCGGTACAAAAACGCGGCGTGGGACGATTACTGATGGATACGCTTCTCACATGGCTAGCAGGCCGTAGCTGTCAAACAGTGCTACTTGATGCGAGTCAGGCTGGTGCTCCACTCTATCTTCAGTATAGCTTTGTAGAGGATGATAGGACGTTGGACATACGACGAGTACAGAATAAAGCATTGCCTTATACTCATTCTGAACGTGTTTCGCGTTTACAAGATGAAGACTTCGCTAAACTTGTCACATTTGATGCAACATACTTTGGAGCGTCACGTGAGGCATTGCTTGCTACATATTATGCTGATGACCAGCAACGTGTGTTTGTCGCTCGTGAAAATAATGGCGATATTACTGGCTATCTTATCGCACAAACACGTACTATTGGTCCATGGATTACTCGCTCAGTAGAAGACGCAGAATTGTTGTTGCAATGTGCTCTCACACTTCCTTACAGCGCAGAGCCAACCGTATTTGTCTCTGCACAGAATACTGATGCATTAGCGTTGCTTACACAATATGGTTTTATGCAATCACGTTCTTTAAGTCATATGCGAAAAGGTGTACCGATAGAACGAAGTCGTACTACTACACTATATGGGCAAGCGAGTTTAGGCTTTGGTTGAGAATAGATGTTACATAAATCTTGTGTATATCGTTAGAATTATATACATTTCTCACAAATTTCTTGTCTTTTTTCGCTGCTTCTGTTACAGTAGAGGAAGCAAGGAAAGCACAACTATTGCTTATCTCATTTTGATCACGAACCCTTATGAATAAGAAACCTGGATAACCTAATGGAGCATTCAGAGCAGACACCCACCCACAACAATAAAGAGGAGCAACAGGTAGCCGCTCTTCCATTCGATCTGCCACAGACTACTATTTTTTCAGTGCAGGCTGATTTGGAGGCACGTACTCGTCTCGTTGATCTTATTGCTGCTATCAGTGATGCCTTGATTTGGAAGGGAACACTTCCAGCAATATTGCAACGTTGTTGTGAAGCTCTTGTCGAGACTCTGGATGTCGCGTTTGCCCGCATCTGGACACTGGATGAGCAAGAACAGGTGCTGCATCTCCAAGCGAGTGCAGGTCTGTATACACACTTAAATGGGCCTCATGGTCGTGTGCCTGTTGGACAATTCAAAATTGGCCTCATTGCTGCTGAGCGACTTCCTCATCTCTCGAATGCGGTTATTGGCGACTCTCGCGTGAGCGATCAAGAGTGGGCCAAACGCGAAGGCATGGTTTCCTTCGCGGGCTATCCACTGCTTATTGAAGGGCGTCTTGTGGGTGTAATGGCTGTATTCGCACGTCACCCACTACCAACAATGACGCTCGACATAATGAGAGCGGCAGCAAAAGCTGTGGCGTTAGGCATTGATCATAAGCAAATTGAGTTAGAACGTGAACACTTGCTGCTCACAACACAACACGCACGCGAACAAGCTGAAGATGCGCTTGAGGCTCGCAATGCATTTCTTTCCAGCGTTTCTCACGATCTCAAAACACCGCTTACATCTATCAAGGGCAATGCTCAAATGCTGCAACTACGTATCAAGCGTGGTGCGCTCTCGTCTCCGCAAGACATTGCACGATTGCAGCAAAGTCTTGAAACAATTGAAGGCTCTGTCAAGAAGATGAGAACGATGATAGACGATCTCCTCGACCTTGCCCAGTTGCAAGCAGGCCAAAAACTCGAATTTGATACAAACGAAGAAAACTTGGTAGCTCTTGTAGAGCGCGTTGTGCAGGAGCAACAAGCAACAACAACAAAGCATCAATTGCTCTTTCAACCAACTGTCTCAGAACTCCTTGTTTCCATTGATGAAATACGTTTAGAACGTGTCGTGGGCAATTTACTGAATAATGCTATTAAGTACAGTCCTGTTGGAGGAGAAATTACGATTCGTCTTTTACAGGAGCATAGAGAGACTTCTGATTGGGCTGTTCTGACACTACAAGATCAAGGTATAGGGATTCCTGCTGCTGATCTTCCTCATATCTTTGAACCATTCCGTCGTGCAGATAATAGTAAAGGAAAAATTCAAGGAACGGGCGTTGGTTTGACAAGTGCAGCACAGATTATCGAGCAGCATGCTGGCACAATCACCGTTGAAAGTGAAGAGGGCGTTGGCACACTTTTCACTATTCGCATTCCTTTATCAAAATAGGTTAACTCTGTACAAAGGTGTACAAAACACTCCTATTTCAGCCTCTTTATGTAGTCTTTATAGGCTTCCCACTTAGCAAACGATGAAAATTCAGTATCAATGAGCTTTGTGCGTACCCAGACAAAATATTCATCTGTCTCTAAGTCTCGTGCCAATACCTCTACCTTTGACCTGGGAATTTCTTGCTTGACGATTTGCGCTAGATTGTTCGCCTCGACCTGATTGAGTGTCATATTGCCTCCCCTAGTTACTACAAAGCAACACCCACAATGTCCTTCACATCCTCCACACCCTCGCGTTCTAAGAACGCTTCGATGCCTTCGACGACCTCGATACCGACACGTGGGTTCACAAAGTTAGCTGTGCCAATCTCTATAGCCGATGCGCCAGCCATAAGAAACTCAAGCGCATCGTTTGCATTACCTATACCACCTAAGCCGATGATCGGGACGTTGGGATACGACTCCCGTAATGCTTGCGCTACTTCGTAGACCATGCGTAACGCGATTGGTTTAACAGCAGGTCCCGATAAGCCACCTGTTCCATTTGCAAGCGTGCGTTTACGCGTGGATATATCTATACTTATGCCTGTAATTGTGTTAATCAATGACACGGCGTCGGCTCCTGCTTTAGCAGCTGCTAGAGCAGTTGGACGTACATCGCCCGTGTTTGGTGAAAGTTTGACAATAAGCGGTAGCGTTGTGACTATACGAAGAGCAGATGTGACATCTGCAACCGCCTGTGGGTCAGCACCGAAGACAGCACCCTCTGCACGCACATTAGGACAGGAGACGTTCACCTCGATACCTGCAACGCCCGCTATACCTTCGAGTTGCTCGGCAATTTTTACAAACTCCTCGATATCTTCGCCTGCAATATTGACGATAACAGGTGTGTCCCATCCAGCCCAGATTGGTGCATATTTGGAGATGACGGTATGCACACCTGGATTTTGTAGCCCGATAGCATTGAGCATTCCTGCTGATGTTTCTATCGTGCGCGGTTGTGCGTTGCCTTTGCGTGAATGTAGCGTTGTTCCCTTTGAGATGACCGCACCCAAGCGTTGCACTTCAGCGATTTTCGCGTTCTCAATGCCATAGCCAAAGGTGCCTGCTGCCATAAGCACAGGATTTTTCAAGAGTAGACCGCTTTTATGCTGTGGTGCTAATTCTGTTTGTAGTTTCATTGTCTATATCTATTAATTCTGTCTCTAAGATTTTGCGTAGTTTCTCTAGCAGCCTGCGCGAAATTGTCATTATGTGAGGCATAGAGAATATCACGTGAGGAGTTGATTATCATACCCTGACCTCGGCTGTCTTTTCCTACCGCCACTGTTGCCTCGATATTACCGCCTTGCGCTCCGATGCCTGGAATTAGAATTGGCATATCTCCTACAAGTGCGCGTACCTGCTTAAGTTCGGAAGGATATGTTGCACCGACGACAAGCGCACAATTCCCATAAGTATTCCAATTTTCGGCAACATGACGTGCAACAACTTGATACAGTGGCTCCTGCTTATCTCCTACAAGCAAGTTTTGAAATTCATCGCTCCCTGGATTGGATGTTTTCACCAACACAATGATACCCTTGTCTTTTCGTGCAAGAAAAGGTGCAAGCGCTTCCTGTCCAAGATAAGGATGTACAGTAATTGCGTCAGCACAAATGGTATCAAACGCAGCCTGGATGTAGCCCTGATTGGTATTACCAATATCTGCTCGCTTGGCATCTAAAATGACAGGGATGTATGGATACGTCTGCTTTATGTACTTGACGGTCTTTATTAGAACTTTTATCCCGCTATCACCAAGTGCCTCATAAAATGCTGAGTTTGGTTTATATGCACAGACGAGATCATGTGTGGCGTCGATAATAGCACGATTGAACGCGAAGAATGCATCTTCGGGCGATACTTCTTGTCGTACTATAGGAGGAAGGCGATCATAGACTGGATCAAGCCCAACGCAGACATATGTATTTTCATGCCAACGTTTTTCCAACATAGCCATAAATGTAGGCTCTGAGGTATGCAGTATGTGTTCTTCCATATTATACAGCCTTTTGCTTTGCCAGAAACATACGCCCTTTGCCTACATCGGTGTTAATAGGAACATGCTGTTTGCAAAATGGGCAGTTTTCCTCGGCGTAGGTCTCAAGTTCGAGCGTTATTAATGTGGAAATAGGCACGTCGCCCACGTCTTTTGGTTGCACATTGCCACGGTTACATAAGGCACTTACTCCTACGACATTGCCACCATGTTTACGTACAAGCTCAATTACTCTGCGCACTGAGCCGCCCGTTGTTAAAATGTCTTCTACAACCAGGATATTTTTGCCTGAAATGTATTTGTCGTAGCCACGATAGAAAGCGAATGATTGGTCAGAGCCTTGCTCTTTTTCCGCGTAGACAGCTAGTGTTTCACCTGCTATACGCTTTGCATTGAGCGCATGTGTAGTCCATTGTGATAGAACAATGCCACCTAGCACTGGACCTACGACACAATCTATCGAGTCAGCGTTAAATGGTTGGGCCATGTGCCAACATAGCTGTGAAATGATACCAGTATGGAGATATAAGGCATCTTTATTGATATAGACGGAGCTATGACGACCGGAGTTGTACACAAAATGACTTCCGGTGATAATAGCTCCTGCGTCTACAAACATCTGCATAATTTCCGGGTCGTTCATGAGTGCCTCTCAACTCGTCTTCCTTGTGGTTGCCCAAGAATGTTGCCATTCTCATACACCATCGTACTCCGCAGAAATGTTGCTACAGGTCGTCCAACAAATTCTTTCCCTTCATAGGCCGACCATGAATTTTTCGTGAACAAGTCTGCTTTCCGCACGGTCCATGTTGTTGTCGTATCGACAACAACAATGTCTGCATCTTTGCCAACAACAAGACCACCCTTTTGAGGAAATTCAAATATGCGTGCGATATTTTGCGAAGTTACTTGTGCGATACGGAGTAATCCCTCTTCCAGCGTGTCGTGCCCAAATCGCTGTATCCAACCACTAATCAATATAGGAAGGGCTTCTTGAAAGCCTGGAATACCTGATGCGACTTCCCATACGCTGTTTTTGTACTTTTCTTCGAGTGTATGTGGCGCGTGGTCGGTCACAACGGTATCAATTGTACCCTCACGTAAGAGTTGCCAGAGGCTTTTTTGTACGTCAGGGCTGCGTACCGAAGGTGAGACGTTGATGAGATTGCCGTGCGTTGCGTAGTCATCAGTATTGAACGCAAGGTGAAAGGTCAAAACTTCACCATACACGTTGACGCCGATACTTCTGCCGAACGCAATAGCAGCAAGTTCTTCAGACGTCGATTGATGAAGCAGATATAGTTTCACCCCAAAGTGTTTTGCCAAAGCAATCATTTCCAGAACGGATGTCAAAACAACGGTGCCATTTCTTGCATCACTCCACGCTTGTGGGTCATCTCGGCCTAAGATAGTACGATAGTGGTGTGTGAAATAGTCAACCAACTCCTGATTTTCGGCGTGTATGAGAGCCATGATGTGACGCTCGCCAAGTATTTCAAAAATTCGGGCGATATCACTAATGCGACCTATCGTTATGGGTGTGGTGGCATGACCAGCGGCAAAGATTTTGACGCCTGTAATTAAGCTTGTATCAATACGCTTCAGTTCCGCGTGATCTTCGAGCGAGGTTCCCATGTTAATTGCGAAATCTGTATATGATTTCTGTTCATAACGCCGTATCTGCTCTTCCACGCGCGCAACAGTTGTCGTTGGTGGCCTCGTATTAGGCATATCAAATACGGTGGTGTAGCCACCCGCAAGGGCTGCACGCGATCCATGCTCAATATCTTCTTTATACTCCAAGCCGGGTTCACGCAGGTGCCCATGCACCTCTAATAAGCCAGGGAGAAGATATTTCCCACGAAAATCATACGTCGGGTCTTGTACAAAACCTTCCTCTATGCGCTCGATTTTCCCATTTACGAGGTGAAGTGTTCCCTGTACTATTTTGCCGGGCAACACAAGCGACCCGATAAGTGTTGTTGACATTGATATTCCTTATTACGATAACACCAAACCCCTGTACGGGTCTGCTTTAGCACACCCTTCGAGCGCAGATGAATGCAGGAGTATTGTTTAAACGTTTTACATGTCCTCTAACATTTGTACACGCGAACAGAGTGTGCTAAAGCAGATCCGTACAGGATGATTCATGACAATACGAGTGCAAAATTTGGTATTTAGACATATTCGTTCCATGATTTTATTGGGATAGTGGCAAGGTCTTTCTCGACAATAGCTTTCACAAAGAGGCGAGCCTGTTTGACTTTTGTGAACAGCTGGATATTGTGGTCAACGGCGTAGCGACGCATGGCGTAGTCGTCGTCGAGTTCTTTCTTGATGTAGCCATCGACAATGTTGATGGCAAGGTCGATTTTGTTGTCACGGAAGTATGTGAGTACGTTGGGCGCACACTCTTCATGAATTTTGTAGAGCATTGTTGCATCAATGCCATTCGCCTGTAGAAATTGACATGTCCTTTTTGTGGCATAGAGCGGTATCCCTAATACGTGTAGTTGTCGAGCACTCTCTAAGAAGTCGAGCTTTTTTTCGCCTCCAAGACTAATAAAGACGCCTTTTTTTGGGATTGAGCCGCCTGTAGCGATGATGGCTTTGAGATATGCTTCCTCAACGTCATTCCCAAAGCAAGCAACCTCACCTGTCGAAGCCATCTCAACACCAAGTACCGGATCGGCTCCCGATAGGCGCGAGAATGAGAACTGGGGAGCTTTTACGGCGACAAAGTTTGGCGGGAGGATAGGAATGACCGGAATGTTTTCTTCAAACAAAGCATCCACAAAAAGAGCCATAAAGTTGACACCAATTACCTTTGAGATGAATGGGAAGGTACGTGATGCGCGTAGGTTTGCCTCGATGACATACACCTGATTGTCCCGCGCCAGGAATTGCACGTTGAACGGTCCCGTAATCGCCAGTGCCTTTGCGATGGCATGCCCTACATGTTCAACTTTCGCACGCGTTTCGGCATTGATATTTTGTGGGGGTAGCACAATGGTGGCATCACCAGAATGTACACCCGCATTTTCGATGTGTTCCGAAACGACGAAGGCTTTGATTTCACCATGTTGTGCTACCGCGTCAAGTTCGATCTCTTTGAATTTCTCAAAAAATTTGGAAACGGTGACGGGATGCTCTGGCGATACAGCGGCTGCTTCCTTGGTGTAACGCACCAGTTCTGCTCTGGTATAGCAAATGTTCATCGCGCTACCGGAGAGCACATATGATGGACGCACAAGGACTGGATAGCCAACGCGCTCGGCAAAATCAGTGAGGTCCTCGATGTTCACAAAGCTATTCCACTCTGGTTGCCCAATGTGTAGCGTATCGAGCAGATTGGAAAACTTGTTACGGTCTTCAGCGCGATCAATATTGCTCGCATCGGTACCCAGAAGCGGAATACCGTAGTTTTGTAGGGCTTTGGCACGGTTGTTTGGTGTTTGCCCACCGACAGAAACGATGACGCCATAGGGCGACTCAAATTCGCAAATGTCGGTGATGCGCTCGAAGGTGAGTTCTTCAAAGTATAAACGGTCTGAGGTATCGTAGTCTGTCGAGACCGTTTCAGGATTACAGTTAATAACGATAGAGCGTTTGTTGTGTCGTCTCAGTGACTCGACAGTGCTTACGCTTGTCCAGTCGAACTCGACGGATGAGCCAATACGGTAGGGACCCGAGCCGAGAATAACGACGCCTTCGTTCCGTATCGGCTCTACATCGTTGTGATGTCCGTTGTAGGTCATGTAGAGATAGTTTGTGTCCGAGGGAAATTCGGCGGCTAATGTATCAATTTGGAAGACGCTTGGTACAACGTCGAGGTCTTTTCGTAATTTACGTATCTCTAAACCTGTTTTGCCTGTCAGCACCCCGATACGTTTGTCGGAGAGGCCCATTTGTTTGAGTTCCCAAAGCCGACTCGCAGAAAGGTCCTGGCTAGCTTGCAAGTCATATTCAGCATCGACAATACGTTTAATTTTGTATAGGAACCAGGGGTCTATACCCGTGATATCGTATATTTTTTCAACAGAGATACCAGAACGCAGTGCCATCGCCAGCGCAAACATCCGTTTAGGCGTAGGAGTATAGAGATATTTAGTAATCGCGTCGTCTATAGATTCAGCACTACCAAAGACTTTTTCTGAGGTTGCGCCCTCGATATCCAGGTCGAGCATGCGAATAGCTTTTTGATAAGCTTCTTCAAAGGTGCGCCCAATACCCATCACCTCACCAACGGACTTCATGCCTGTGCCAATTGTTTCATCAACACCCTTGAATTTGTCCAGGTCCCAACGTGGTATCTTCACAACGAGATAATCCAGGCTTGGCTCGAAACAAGCTTGCGTGACGCCTGTCACCTCATTTTTAAGTTCGGTCAAGCCATAGCCCAATGCCAATTTCGCAGCGACATAGGCGAGCGGATAGCCTGTTGCTTTACTCGCTAGAGCAGAACTACGCGAGAGACGCGCATTGACTTCGATCACATTATAGGCAGAGGTTTTGGGGTCGAGCGCGAACTGTACGTTACACTCGCCAACAATACCGAGACTACGGACGATTTTGATTGATGCGCTCCGTAACTCGTGATATTCAGCATTGGTAAGTGTTTGACTTGGGGCTAAAACGATAGATTCGCCTGTATGAATACCAAGTGGGTCCATATTCTCCATATTACATACAGTAATGCAGTTATCATAGCGGTCACGAACCACTTCGTACTCGACCTCTTTATGATGATGCAGATATTGCTCGACAAGCACTTGTGGAGCAAAAGCTAATGCACCCGTGACGATGTGCTCTAACTCTTCGAGATGTCGCGCGATACCTGATCCCTGTCCACCGAGTGCGAAGCCAGCACGGACCATGACAGGAAAGCCTATTTCTTTCGCAATGGCAAGGGCGTCCTCCAGTGTTTCCGCACTTTTGCTCTGAGGTGTGGGAATGTTGATGCTAGTGAGATGTTGTGCAAACTCCTGACGGTCTTCTGTCAAAAGAATGGCTGAAACAGGTGTGCCCAGAACCTGCACGTTGTATCTTTCCAACACGCCGCTTTTGAACAACTCGACGCCACAATTTAGAGCAGTCTGCCCTCCAAAAGAAAGTAGAATACCATCGGGTCGTTCCTTATCGATGATTTTCTCAACAAAAAAAGGAGTAACAGGCAAGAAGTATACTTCGTCAGCTAACGCCTTTGATGTCTGGATGGTGGCAATGTTCGGATTAACAAGTACGGTGCCAATACCTTCCTCACGTAACGCCTTGAGTGCTTGTGAGCCAGAGTAGTCGAACTCTCCGGCTTGCCCAATCTTGAGTGCGCCCGCGCCCAACACCAACACCTTCTGTAATGTCTTCACGTTTAGTTTCCTTTTATCTTGTCCAGAAAGTAGTCAAAAATCCACTCGGTATCCTCTGGTCCTGGTGTCGCTTCTGGATGAAATTGCACTGAAAAGAAGGGTAGCGTGTTGTGTTGCATACCTTCATTGCTGCCGTCGTTCGCATTAGTAAACCAGGGAGTGAACTCAGGCGGCAGCGTTCCTACAGCGAAGCCATGATTTTGTGTGGTGATGTAACAGCGTTTAGATCCCTCTAACAAACATGGTTGGTTTTGGCTACGGTGTCCAAACTTGAGCTTATAAGTATCACCGCCCGCCGCGAGTGCCAGGAGTTGATGACCTAGACAAATACCAAGCGTAGGCATTTTCTGCTCTAGTGATGTACGGATGGTCTGGATGGTCTTTTGTGGCATTTTGGGATTGCCTGGGCCGTTAGAAATCAGAAGACCATCGAAGGCAAAGCCATCTACAGGTGAGAAGAGATCGTAGTCCCAGGGAACAGTGATGACACGAATGTTACGTGCGATTAGTGATTGTACGATATTATGTTTCGCACCACAATCAAGCATGGCAAGCGTAATGGCACCACTACCATCCACAGAAACTCGTGGATTTGAAACCTGAGCTACAAGATTCTCAGTATTTGGATCATGAAAGGGAATGTCGTTATCAAAAACAATTTTGCCGAGCATAGCACCATAAGTACGGATATGCTTTGTCAGGAAACGCGTATCTTTGATTTCTAACGCGGGCACTTTTTGCTCCTGCAACCATGTACCGAGGTTCATGACACTTTGACGATGTGAAGGCTCATCAGTGTAATTTGAGACAATCAGGCCAGATACCTGCACTTTGTCACTTTCCCAACAAGAGCGTTCAGGCACACCGTAATTACCGATAAGTGGATAGGTCATATTGAGGATTTGACCACCAAACGAAGCATCAGTTAGTGACTCAGGATAGCCAACCATACCAGTGCTAAAGACGACCTCTCCTGTAGTGGCACCCTCGTAGCCAAATGATGTTCCCTCCAGAATTGTGCCATCCGTGAGAATAAGCTTGCCATATCTAGGTGTTTTTCTTTGGGCGACTGTAGACATAGGACCAACTTCCGTTAACAAATTATTTTGTAGTGTCATATTTGACATGTTCATCCCTTTCATTACGCTCTTCCAAGCACTAATGCAAGCAAGGCCATGCGCGTATATAACCCATTACGAATTTGTGAGCGTAGATATACGGCGCGAGGATCACGATCAACAGATGGATCAATTGTTCCCACACGTGGTAACGGGTCCATCAGAATCATGTTCTTGCTGGCATACCGTTCCATAAGCTGTGGTGTCACATTGAACGACTCTTGCGCGACGCCGTTGTAGTCTTCAAGAGAGGTAAAGCGTTCTTTTTGTATTCGTGTCCAGTACCAAAAATCGCAATCATAAGGTATATCTTGTTCACGAGTGATCTCAATAATATTGATACCACATATTCGCAAATACTGGTAGTCGTCGCGTGCTAGTCGTAAGCGTTGTGGCGAGAGCAGATACACAGTATTACCCTTAAACAGGGAAAGACCTCGAATAAGTGAGTGAATGGTGCGGCTATTAAGCAAATCCCCAACAAGCAATCCAGTGATGTTGTCGAGCCTGCCGAATCTTTCGTAGAGCGTGTAGAGGTCGAGTAGCGTTTGCGTTGGATGCTCATTATTGCCATCCCCCGCGTTGATAATTGGTACATATTCGGCCGCCTCTGCTGCCTGTTTCGCAGCACCAGAGATTTTATGACGCATCACAATCGCATCCGAGTATGCCTCAAAGACGCGAATGGTATCTTCAAACGATTCGCCTTTATACACAGAGGTGACAGTTTCGGGACTTTGAATATCGAGCGTTTGTCCTCCAAGTCGCTTGATTGCTGTAGCGAACGAGCCAAATGTTCTGCTGGAAGGCTCATAGAATAGTAACGAGGTTATTGTGCCCGCAAGTAAGGTAGAGGGTTCACAGTTGAGAGCAAGACGTTTCATTGTATGAGTGAGAGTAAAAAGTTGATAGAGGTCTTCCCGTAAAAATTGATCGAGAGAAACAATATCTTTTCCTTTAAAGGTTCCAGCGATAGGTGCCAGCATGTTTCGTGTCATAGAAAGTGTAGTATTGCTCATATACCCTCCCAAGGATAGTAAAAAAGGTCAAAAAAAATTCCTCACCCCAGGAAACGGGATGAGGAAGAAAGATGACATTCTTGAAAAAAGCCATCTGGCCCATCTATAAGATGGACTATGAGGCAATACATTCTCTGTATTGTTGCTTGTATTGTCACAAGCCAGATGGTTGAAGTCATGATGATACGTGCCTTTTCAAAGCATAGTGTGTTTAGGATACTGTTTCAAATTGCTAAAATTATACCCGCTTCATCTCTGTCATGTCAAACATGCATATTGCACCAACTTTTAAAGTATCTGTAACTCTTGCTTTTTAGGTATAGAAACAGTACATAATTACAAGAGTTAACACAGTTTTCCAACTATATGAAGGACACTATGATGATTAGTAATTTCACACCACAAGACTTTACACGGCAAGATGAAACAGACGACAGCAATTTTTACGTTGCGCCGCGTATGGTTGTACATATTGATGATGTTGCAATTGCGGCGGTAACGGATGCTATCCGTCGCCACGTTCCTGCTAATGCTCGTATTCTTGATATCATGAGTAGCTATCGCTCACATCTACCAACAGAGGCTTCCTATTCCGAAGTAGTGGGATTGGGAATGAACGAAGCGGAACTGAAGGCAAATTCGCAATTGACACGTTTTGTTGTTCAGAACCTCAATAAAAATCCACAATTGCCCTTTGAAGATGGTCACTTTGACGCAGTTATCAACACAGTCTCGGTTCAATACCTTAAGCGTCCTGTTGAGGTGTTTCGTGAGGTTGCGCGGGTACTTAAGCCAGGAGGCGTTTCACTCGTAAGTTTTTCTGATAGGATGTTTCCGACGAAAGCTGTGCGTATTTGGTATGAGGGGAATAACGAAAGCCATATAGCACTTGTACAGAAATATTACGAACTTGCTGGCGGCTTTTCTAAAATCGAGGTTGAACAACACGTGGACGCACAAGCATTATGGTTCCGCAGAGGTCACGATCCACTCTTCATCGTGCTTGGTACGCGAGCAGATGGCAAAGGCGAAGATGCTCAACAAAGATAGCTGTTACGCAGGATACTTGCTGCAAAAACGGGAAAAAGCTGCCACGACCTGACGGTGCGTTTCTTCCTGAGAATCACCGTTGTCGATCACTTCGTCTATGAGGGGAAGTCGTTCGGCAACGGAAGGTTGAGCACGAATACGTGCCCATGCTTCTTGTTCGCTAAAACCATTTCGTGCAACGAGTCGCGCAAACTCTTGTTCTTCTGGACACGTTACCATCCATTTACTTTGACAAAGTGCACCTGAGTTCCCTTCTAATAACTTTACGGCATCAATAATTACGATGCCAGTCGCGCTAACACGAGAAAGTTCTTGCATCATTGCCGTCCCTACTGCCGGATGCACAATGCGTTCCAAGCGGCGCATTGCGTCAGCATCCTGAAACACGACCGCTCCCAGTGCCTTACGGTCAACACTGCCATCTGTCGCAATGACAGAAGGACCGAATGCTTCTGCGACTTTTACCGCAATAGGTTGACCGTGTTCGTATAAAGCATGCACAGTTGCGTCTGCGTCAATGTAGCGTTCGGCTCCGAGTTCCAACAACATGTGCCCTACAGAGGTCTTTCCACATGCAATATTTCCAGTTATTCCTAAAACACGCGGCATTTGATGAACCTCCTTCGTACAATAAAGCCTTACTCAACAACTATAACACATTTCTCTTTTCGTACATGAAAGTAAACATAGCTTCCTGCGAAATATCCAAAAAGTACTTATTTGGGGCTTTTTCTCACCACACATTCGTGAAGTAGCGTACAATACTCACACGGTTTATGATCTATGGTAGATATAGAGGGAATGAGCATGGGTAGACGCCTCGGACTTGTCGTGGGTGTCAATTCCTACCAGGACACTACATTTCAGCCGCTTCAATTTGCTGAAAACGATGCACGCGCATTTGCACAGTGGCTTGTCAATGAGAAGGGTGGCAAATGGGCACCCGCCGATGTGCAGCATGTGTATGGAATCAATGCTACAAGAGACCTTGTTGAATCTCTTGTACTACAACTTTGCCTGTCAGTTGCACAGCCTGATGATCTTGTTCTTATCTATATCGCCAGCCATGCACTTCTTGATGAAAGAAGTGGTGAGGGCTATCTTGCACTGTCAGACACTTTCTACGGAAATCCTACTACAGGTCTACACCTTTCCTCGCTAGCACAGCAGGTGATGACACAAAGTCGTGCAGCCCATATTGTATTCTTACTTGATTCATTCCAAACAGGGCAAGCATGGGGTACACGTCAAACTTCACCTTACGATGTTCAGCCACTCCTGGGTTCTGCGCTCCTTAATGGACTGCAACAACAACAGGGACGAGTTGTACTTGGCTCATGTCGCGGTAATACCTTTAGTGTGGAGGCAGGAGAACGTGGTTTAGGGCTGCTGATGTACCGCATGATTGTTGGCTTGAGTAGCGCAGCAACCGATCTAATAACTGGAAGCGTTACGTTGCAGACACTGTATGCTTATCTTGCAAATAACTTGACAATGCAGCAACGGCCACAAGTTTTTGGGCAAGCACCCAACCCCATCGTGCTAGTAGGGGACGAACCTTCACAGCAACAACCAGTACAAGTCATGCGCTCAACTCCTGCTCCAGTATATGCAGCAACTGTACCGCAAACACCTCAAGGTGCGGTACAGCAGGGTTCACATAATGCAACAGCGACGGTACAATTAGCGCCCTCAGATCAACAACAAAGAACGACTTCTGGGCAACTCCGCTCAGCCGAGGTTGAGCAACATCGACAGCAACAGAGTGCATTCCTTCTCGACTCAGCATTGCAACAGTTTCAGGCGCAGCACCCAGAAGAGGCACTACACCTCACAGATCAAGCACTACAAATTATACCAGCAGAGAGTGCAGCATTGACTCTAAAAGGGCAAATTCTGGGTATGATGGGCCGATTTCCAGAGGCACTTGCAGTTGTAAATCAGTTACGGCAACAAGAACCAGATAATGCGCTAGCATGGAGTATGGGTGCTGTCTTGTTAACGAACATGGGACGCCATCAGGAAGCACTTGCTGCAATCGAACGCTCTCTTGAACTCGATGCAAGCAACCCAGAGAGTTATGCTATCAAGACGAACATTATGTCAAGCATCGCAATTGTACAAAACAAAGATAAGACACTACCCAAAAACGAGTTAATCGCGTCAGAAAAGAGACGTGGTGGGCCATTATCTTTTCTAGTAAGTATGGGACTACAGTTTGTGGGCCTATTGCTTGGTATCGTCGGTGGACTCCTGCCGATTATTCGTCCAACACTACCAATTACACTCTCATTTGTCTTAGAGAGTTTAGGATTAGCTATTCTATGTGTAAACGCGGCACGAGGTGCTTATCGCTATGGCTTCCTGCGCGTTCTCGTGACACTTTTCTTTAGTCTTCTCCCAATCGCGCTTCTCGGTATCAGCCTAGCATATCGTCCTGCCTACAGGAAAATCATCTTCGAGTTACAAGCTCATCCTGCGTTTTTAGTACCACTCCTCTTTCTTGGGCTGTGGCTCGCTGTAGCAGCAGTAGTGCCAGATATTATAGCTATTGCTAGCTTCATCATTGGGATGATAACAGGAGTGCGACGAAGAAGGTAAAGGAGCTTATTAGGCTCCCACCTCGTCAGCGAGACGTTCCCATTCAATAAGCAACTCATCTACATGCGCTTTAGCTTGTTCATACTCGGTTGATAGTTGCGTAAGTTGCTCTCCGTCTGCATTCAGAGCCGCTTCTGATAGAGCATTCTCTACGGTTTTGACGTGTGCCTCGGCTTTTTCTATATCGCGTTCAACATCTTCAATAGTACGAGCCTTTGTCCTTGCTGGCTTTTTATTACTTGGCTTTCCAACTGGCGCAGCAGGTTTTTCGACAATAGGTGTTTTCTTTGCAATGGGAGCAGGAACATCGAGCAGAATTGGTTGCTTTTTCGTTCGATAGTCGGTGTAGTTGCCCATATAGGGAATTAGCACACCATCTTCAATAGCCCAGACCTTTGTCGCAAGACTATCAATAAAGTAACGATCATGCGAGACGAACAGGAGAGTACCATCAAACTCGCTCAATACTTCTTCCAAAAACTGTCGTGACTGTAGGTCCAGGTGGTTTGTTGGCTCGTCCAGAATGAGCAGGTTAGAGCCTTGTAGTGTCAATTTTGCTAATGCGACGCGACTTCGTTCGCCACCACTTAACGCACCAATTGGCTTGAACACATCATCGCCAGAAAAAAGGAAACGACCTAGAAAGCTGCGTGCACCCTCTTCGCTCAAGACGCTAATCTGACGAATTTCGTCAAGAATGGTACGCTCGTAGTTGAGGCCAGCATGAGTCTGCGAGTAGTAGCCAACACGCACGTTATGTCCGATAGTTGCATGTCCACTTATCGGAGGTAGTTCACCAATGAGCGTGCGTAGAACAGTAGTTTTGCCCGCACCGTTAGGACCGATAAAGCCAACACGATCCCCGCGTAACAACTCCAGGTCCGCAACATGCACAAGCGTCGTAGGTTCACCACTTCGTTGAGGATCACGTCTTGAACCCCCACCATAGCCAACCGCGAGTTTGTTGGTTGAGATCACAACAAGGCCACTATCCGTCACTTGCGTGAACTCGAAGTGTAGTTCGGGAAAGTCTTGTGGTCGTTCTACACGCTCAAGGCGGTCTAGCAATTTCTGTCGCCCTCGTGCCTCTTTGCTGCGTTGTCCTGCTTTATAACGGCGAATAAATTCTTCTGTATGAGCAATATGTGCTTGTTGTGCCTCATACTCACGAAGTTGCCGCTCCATACGCTCTTCGCGCAGGCTAAGATACTTCGTGTAGTTGCCTGGATACTCCTCAATACGCCCAAAGGCCATTTCAATCGTTCGGGAGACGATCTTATCAAGAAAGTAACGGTCATGTGCAACGATGACCATTGCACCTTTCCAACTGAGGAGGTATGTTTCTAACCATTCAAGTGCAGCAAGGTCAAGATGATTTGTTGGCTCATCCATCAAAAGCAAATCGGGTTCTTGCAACAGCAATTTGCCAAGAGAAGCTCGTGTTTGTTGTCCACCACTGAGACGCATAACAGGAGACTCCTGTTGCTCGCGTGTGAAGCCAAGACCATCAAGCACCTGCTCAACACGATTTTCATATGTATAGCCGCCTGCATGTTCATAGCGGGTTTGTAGCTCATCGTAGCGCGCTAGGAGAGTATCATATAACACTTTATTCTCTTGTGTAGTGGTCGATGACATTTCCTGAGTGAGGGTGCTTAATTCTTGTTCCCATAAGCGTAGTTCAGAGAAGACGGTTAGCAACTCCTCACGTAAAGTGTTTTGTGGTTGGAAGTCAACGTATTGCGTCAAATAACCAACACGAGTAGTACGAGCGATGGCAACGGAACCCTCGTCAGGCTCTTCTCGACGTGCCAGAATATTGAGTAACGTAGATTTTCCTGCTCCATTTGGACCAACCAACCCGATACGGTCATGTTCATTAATTTGAAATGTGATTCCAGAAAAGATGCGCTCCGCACCAAACGACTTCCCCACCTCTGTACAACTAAGAATTGGCATAGTATTTCACCTAGAAATTTACTTGTATTGCTCGTCTTTTATTAAAGGTAGGGTATCATACTCGTGATAGAGATGCAAGAGAAAATAAGGTATGCGTGTGTTTCAGTAGTCTTGAGAAATGGAGGCATGTCAAGTTGTATCAAAGTATCCTGATATTTTTTGTGGAGTGTAGCATGGACATATCTTCATATGATATACTCCATAAAACAAGACGTTCTCCGCAGAAAGGATGATGATAGGTGGCGAAAGAGCAGTCCCTGGATAATCTTTGGTTGGCACAGATGCTATTTGATCTTGGTGCAGTACAATTTGGTAATTTTACAGTGAGCGAGTCGGCAGTTAGCTCGCCGATTTTTATCAACCCCAAGGTCTTAATTAGCAACCCGACCGCATTAAGTGTTGCTGCGAAACTTATGCAACAAGAAATTAATTTGGCGCAATCGTTGCGTCGTGCACGCGTTCATTCCTTCAATATCGTCGCGGGAGTCCCGGTAGGAGGGCTTATTCTGGCGTCCGCATATTCGCTAGAAACTTCAACTCCGATGATCTACGCACGTATCCGCCCAGAAGGGACCGGAAAGCGTGGAATTGAAGGCCGTTTTACGAGAGGTGACACCGCCCTTATCATCGACGATCTCATCACAAGAGGCAGTAGTACGCTAGAAACGGCGGCACTATTAGAAGAAAACGGTCTGAAGGTGAAAGACGTTATCGTCCTCATTGACCGTGAGCATGGGGCTGCAGAGCGGCTACGGCAACATGGGTACAATCTGATGAGCATTTTGAAATTAGACGTGATGCTCACGCATTATGTATCTAAGGGTCTCATCTCAGAGGATACCTATCGGGCCTGTGCTGAGTACCTACGCGCTAAACAAGACGAGAATCATAACAATTTATAGAACAAAGCACTACCGCGTGTCGAAAGCTTTGGCCCCGCGGTAGTCCTTTGTTTGGTTCAACTATTGAGGCGCCGGGGCTAAATGACCGTTTTTCTCTGGTACATATGGACCTTCAAGTGGTATTTGCTGTGGTTCAGGTTGACGCTTCATCATATCCATCATTGGCTGCACAAGGTCCATAGGAAGCGGGAAGATGATGGTCGAGTTTTTCTCAACAGCTATTTCCGTTAACGTTTGCAGGTAACGTAACTGCATCGCGTTCGGCTGTGAGCCAATCACACCAGCGGCCTTTGCAAGTTGAGCAGAAGCCTGATACTCACCCTCTGCATGAATGATTTTCGCACGCTTCTCGCGTTCTGCCTCCGCCTGTTTCGCCATTGCGCGTTGCATCGTGACAGGCAACTCCACGTCTTTGATCTCTACAGCAGTCATCTTGACGCCCCAACGTTCGGTATGCTCATCAATGATTGTTTGCAGATCGTGGTTGATCTTGTTCCGTTGTGACAAAATCTCATCCAACTCGGATTGACCAAGCACGTTACGTAATGTGGTTTGCCCGATCTGTGTCGTTGCCTGGATGAAGTTCATCACGTTGACTACTGCCGCAGAAGGATCAACTACATAAAAGTACAATACAGCAGTCACTTTTATAGTGACGTTGTCACGTGAGATCACCTCTTGTGGCGGAACAGTCAGGGTGACAATACGCAAGTCAACTTTGACCATACGCGAGATAAAAGGCGGAACCAGGAAAATGCCTGGACCTTTCGCGCCAGTCAGTCGCCCTAGCACAAAGATTACCCCACGCTCATACTGTTGTACAACTCGAACAGACGACAACAAGGCAAAGAGTGCGATCAGAACAATGACACCAATTACACCAGCAATAATAGGGTCCATACACATTTTCTCCTTGTGATTAAGACAAAGTGTCTACGACATTTCCTGAATACTATGAATATTCTCACGCAACAGTGAACCTACAGGCTGCACATGAAGGCGCAACCCTTCTACAGAGACGATTTGTAATTTTGACCCAGGATCAGCCGATGCAGAGGAGTCATCAAGAATTGCGGCCCAGTCCTCACCACCATAACTAACTCTTCCTTCTGGGAGAAGTGGTGTTTTCGCAATAACTATTGCTCCTATCATGCCCTCCACTCCCGTCGTAACACGCATTCTTCGCACACGTATTGCGAGTCTGACCACCAGAAAACCAATGATACCGACTATTCCAGCCACAACATACACAAGAATTGGACTCAGCTGCGCATTCCCCGAATTGCCACTATTGAAAAAGAGGAGCGCACCAACGACAAGCGAAATTACTGCCCCAACAGTTAAAGCTCCATGTGCTGGTAGCTTTACATCGAGTACAAGCAAGACTGCGGCGAGAAGCATGAATACTAATCCTACCCAGTTCGGTGCAAGTGAACTTGCCGCAAAAAGGAAGAAGAGAAACGCAATGCCACCAATAACACCTGGAAAAATGGTACCTGGATGAGCTAGTTCAAGGTAAATGCCAAGCACCGCAACAACAAAAAGTAAAAACACTATGTTCGGGTCGAATAGCATAATCCTCTCCCAGCAGTTTCATCATGCAATCTACGCATAAAAATCAGAAGTATAAGTTCACAATACCATATTCAGGCGTATTCCACGCCTATTGCTTTTATCCTCAATAGCTATCCGCTATTCTATTTATAACATATTGCTATTAGCTTGTCAAGACATTACGAAATGAAAGAGTAGAGAGTTTTGGGATAAGTGATGTTGTGAAGATAAGTTATTAGAAAGGGTTTGACGAAAGGAAGTGTATTGTACTCTTAATAGACTATGAACTTAATAAGCTGTTGAGAGTACAAGGGAAACGTCATATCTTAGCTTTTGAAAAAATATTAGTACGAGACCAGCATATCTATCAGCATATCCCAGAACCGTGCTACATTCAATTCATACCCAACCCGTGCGTTGGCAAGTTTCCCCGATTTGCCGTATACGTCACATACAGTACGTCCAGCACTGAGCGTACTTGTAGTCTCAATTTCGACATACATATCAGCCGACTGAATAATGTTTGGTTCAAGCACAGCGGCAACAGCACAGGGGTCATGTACAGGGGGTGAAGAGAAACCAAAGACGTTTTTGTAGCTATCGGCGAAAAAGACGAGCAAATCTGCCGCGAAGCTTGCGACAGGGCGATTCGCGGTACGTAAGCGACTCACAACCTCCTCTGTTGCAAGTGCCTGATGCGTCACCTCTAGCGGGACCATCGTGATTGGTCGCCCACATTGAAAGACGATGGAGGCCGCCTCTGGATCAAACCATAGGTTAAATTCTGCCGAAGGTGTCACATTCCCTACACCAATCGCGCCACCCATCAACGAGATTGCTTGTATCTTGGGTACGATAGCAGGTTCACGACGTATTGCAGTGGCGATATTGGTAAGCGGTCCTGTTGGTACCAACGTGATATCTCCCTCCGAGTTCAGTAGCAGGTCGATGAGCAAATTCACAGCATGTTGTGGAGCAAGCTCGATATCCGGTTCAGGTACATGTGGACCATCCATACCAGAGGCACCGTGTATATCGGCAGCATGGCGTGCAGGACGCACCAGTGGCCTATCCATTCCCATCGCAACAGGCACATTGCGAATATTTGCCAGCGAACAAACCTTGAGCGCGTTCTGTGTCGTCTTCTCGATTGATTGGTTGCCAGCAACTGTTGTAACCGCCAGCAATTCGAGCGCGGGATGATGTGCCGCCAGGAGCAGGGCAATTGCATCATCATGTCCGGGATCACAGTCGAGAATTATTTTTTGTCTCATTCCATTTTCTTTCGCAGGGAATTTGTTGTGTGCGCTCTACTATAACGGTACGAACAAGCACACGTCAATATTTTTATCCTTTTGTATAGGAGTAAGAGACAGCATGACAGGGGCAAGCCCCATAAGCGTTAACGTAAGAAAAAAATTACAGTGAGGTCAGGGCATCCCCTTGCGGTGCCCTGGTTCCCATTGATACCTTACGTTAACGCCCATGAGGGCAAGCCCCTGTCATGCAAACAACATTGAATTCAAAGGTAAATTTAGAGCTTGCTCAAGAAATTCAGCACAGTATCGCTGAATTTCTGTGGCTGTTCCATGCTAACCATGTGGGCAACACCTGCTATCACTTCCAGTTGGGCACCAGAAATGCTACTAGCAAGCTGCTTAGATAGATCCAGTTTTTCAGGCAGATCGAGGTCTCCAACGATAATAAGTGTTGGCACCCGAATCTCTGCTAAGCGTGTGATAGCAGGAGGTGCAACCTGCTGCTCATCCGCATTTTCTGGCATGGGGATCGTGAAGGCATGATATTGCATCTCGTAGACACGTTGACGCACAGTTGGATTCACTTGCTCTGGTGCACGCTGTAGACCATCAACCCAGAAGCGCACGTTTAATTCTGTTGCGCCTTGCAGATCACCCTTCTCAACCAAAGCATCCTCTTCCTGAAAAAAGCGGCGAATCTGTTCTGATGGCTCTATGCCACCAACACTAGGGGCAACAAGGACTAGTGAAGCAACCAATTCAGGATGGGTAAGCGCGAAATCGAGGGCAATCTTCCCACCATATGAAATGCCAAGAACATGAGCTTTTTGTATGCCGAGAGCATTAAAAAGTGCTACAGGGTCCTCGTAAGCAGCAGATGTTCCTGAGTTCCAGCGTGTTTTACCAAAGCCACGTAGGTCGTAGCGTATAGTTCGGTAGTGCTGTGCAAAGAGAGGAAATTGCTCATCCCA
>CAXUIS010000014.1:28932-34677 GCA_964250915.1 uncultured Ktedonobacteraceae bacterium
GGTCGTAGCGTATAGTTCGGTAGTGCTGTGCAAAGAGAGGAAATTGCTCATCCCACATACTGCTATCTGCTATACCAGCATGCAATAAGAGCAAAGGATAGTCTTCACCAGCGACTTCATAGTAAAGCGATGCTCCCTGTACATCAAGAAAGCCAGAGTTTGAGGTACGTTTGACACAAGACATCTCCTATTGTTGACTACAGCAAAAAATTGCTATAGGTCTGTTATTGAGTTTGAGTGGATGCTGTTTGTGGCAAACCTAAATCATTGGCGTTCCGTGCTGAGATAGTTTGATTACATTTCTTTGTATAACCCCATCTCAAGCACGTCCTTTCTGTCTTTCTTACAGCAGTATAGCATAAATGAATGTACCATACATAGACAGATGCTACTCGACGTGTCATGCTGTAATTGCTATAATGGCTCTTAGAAACATTTGAGAGAACATAGAATTACAAAACAAACCTTTTGGGGGTACAGATACATTGTCAGCAACAGCACGCGGCAATCTGATTATTGGGCAATCAGGCGGAGCCACCGCAGTCATTAATGCTAGTCTCGTTGGAGCAGTTAATGCCGCTCTCAACGATGCGCGTATTGATGGCATCTATGGCATGCAAAACGGTATTGAGGGTCTTCTCAAAGAAGATATTATTGATCTACGCCAGCAATCCCCTTCACTGTGGCAACAACTCCTCTACACACCATCGGCGGCACTCGGCTCATGTCGCTACAAACTGAATGATGAAGACCCAGCGCGAGCCGTAGAGATATTGCGACATTACAATGTACGCTATGTCCTCTATATCGGAGGCAACGACTCGGCGGATACAGCGCATCGTCTCGCACAAACTGCTCAGAAGAGCGGCTATGAACTGCACACCATCAGCGTTCCCAAAACTATCGACAATGACCTTCCCTTTACCGATCATTGCCCCGGCTACGGAAGCGCGGCACGTTTCATCGCACAGGCAACAATAGATTCGACAATGAACACAATCTCCATACCAGGACATTATCCAGTCAAAATTATTGAGACAATGGGGCGTGATGCCGGTTGGCTCACTGCCTCTTCCGCGTTAGGCAAACGGGATGACGTTGACCCACCACACATCATACTGACACCCGAACATGTGTTTGATGCCGATTCATTTCTGGCACACGTCGAAGACGTATATCGTCGTATTGGCTATGTCGTGATTACAGTAGCGGAGACGGTTCGTGACGCAAAGGGGCAAGCGCTTGGCTCTATCGGACAAGTAGGAACCGATGCTTTTCAGCATCCCCTACTTAGTGGTGCAGGTCAGTCGCTTGTCGATCTGGTCACGAAACAGCTTAAGCTTCGCGCGCGTTTCGACAAACCTGGGGATTTACAACGTATGTCCTCGACGCATATTTCATCTATTGATCGCGACGAGGCATATCTTGTGGGACAAATGGGCACAAAAGCACTTCTCGCGAGCGAAAGCGACAAAATGGTGACTCTGGTACGACATAACAACCCTCACTATCATTGCAGCACGGGCCTTGTAGAACTGGCACAGGTCGCCAACCAACAATCGCTCCTACCTCAAGACTATATGAACGACACAAAAACAATGGTGACACAGGCGTTTTATGACTACGCGCTGCCCTTGATTGGTGAACCACTCAATACCTATCCAACGATAGAGAAAGTGCGAGTGCAGCGATGATACGACGTGCGATACTCGTTGTACTTGACGGTGTTGGTGCGGGAGCTAATCCCGATGCTGCTGCCTACGGAGACGAAGGCGCGAGTTCGCTTGAGCACTGCGCACAAGCCATAGGTGGTCTCGAACTACCTCATCTTGGCAGCATTGGCCTGGGCAATATTACGCCTATCCTGGGTACACCGCCGCGTGCGGATGTCAGTGGTAGCTATGGGCGTATGGCCTCGGCTGCGGCTGGTAAAGATAGCACAACAGGACATTGGGAGATGACGGGTGTTGTGCTGCAAAAGCCACTTCCAACCTACCCGCATGGCTTCCCCGCCGATGTGGTTACACAGTTTGAACAGGCCATTGGACGTAAGATCATTGGGAATATCGTCGCATCAGGGACTGAGATCATAAAAGAGTTTGGTGAGGAGCATATGCGCACAAGCTCTCCCATCCTCTATACCTCTGCCGATAGCGTGTTTCAAGTTGCAGCACACCAGGAAATTATTCCACTCGAAACACTCTACAAAATGTGTGAGACCGCGCGTAGTATCCTTACAGGCGAAAACGCTGTAGGGCGCGTTATAGCGCGTCCATTTCTTGGCACACCAGGAGCGTTTAAACGGACTGAACATCGGCGCGATTTTTCGCTTGCCCCACTTGGCACAACACTGCTCGACCAACTTAAAAAAGCCGGTAAAGATGTCATTGGTCTTGGCAAAATTGAAGACCTCTTTGCGGGACGAGGCTTAACACAAGCTGACCATACGGAAACCAACCGTGACGGTATGGCTGCAACGTTGCGTTGGCTTGAACGGGACTTTGAGGGACTACTTTTTGTCAATCTGGTAGAATTTGACATGTTATGGGGTCATCGCCGCGATAGTCAGGGCTACGCACAAGCGCTGCGAGATGTCGATACGTGGTTTGCACAGGTGCAACAGGCGATGCGACCAGACGACGTAATCTTTTTCACAGCCGATCACGGCGTTGATCCAACGTATCATGGCACCGATCATACGCGTGAATGCGTGCCATTATTAGCATATGGACAACCGATACGTGCGAGCGTCAACCTTGGTACACGCTCAACGTTTGCTGACTTAGGTCAAACGTTAGCGCAGGTGTTCGGCGTTGAGAAATTAGCGGCAGGTACGAGTTTTGCACAGGAATTAGTATAATGACAGAGACACAACGAAAAGCAACCGATTTCCAAGGTTTACCGTTACATGGCGAGCGTGTTACAGTGCGCCGCCCTATATCTAGCGACGCCGCAAACGTCTTTCGTTGGGAGCGAGATGACGAGGTATGGCGTTACGATCCCCATCGTCCGTACTCGAACAGCATGGCGGAGTTCGTACCATTATTCGAGCGAAACTATGTGTTGAGCAATGGGCGACAATTCTGGTTCATCATCGAGGATGAACATTCTGTTCCCATTGGAACCATCACGTACTTCAATATTGACCGTCGTCTTAATCAGGTTGAAGTTGGTCTGGGACTAGGCGAAAAATCGAGTTGGGGCAAGGGTTATGGTGCAGAGGCCATTCGCGCACTCGTTCACTACCTCTTCACCTTCCAGAGCATCTCACGCATTTACGCGGAGACGGCAATGGCGAACACATCGGCCCGCAACGCCTTTGCAAAATCTCAATTTACCGAGGTTGGGCAAATTTACGATCCCCGTAGCTCAGGCGCTCCCTGGGTATTATTAGAAATTTGGAGGAAGAATTATTCATGAGTTCTGCACATACAGAGGTAAATCCCAAGATATTTAGTGCCTATGATATTCGTGGTATCTATGGGCAAGACGTGACCGATGATGTAGCCTATCGCATTGGGCGCGCCGCCGCTCAATATCTCAACGTGCCTGAAATTGCCGTTGGGCGCGATATGCGTCTCTCATCACCGCAAATTTCGGCGGCTGTTCTACGTGGCATTACCGATCAGGGCGTCAATGCCGTTGATCTCGGCTTGACCACAACTGATGGCCTGTATTTCGCAGTCGGCAAGTTCGATTATCCTGCTGGTATCATGATTACCGCATCGCACAATCCCGGCAAGTACAATGGCTTGAAGTTCTGTCGTGCTCAGGCTCTTCCAATCAGCAAAGAGACTGGTCTGGCAGACATTCGTGATATCGCCGTAAGTGGCAATTTCACGGAGCCAGCACACAAAGGTACCGTTACGCAACGCGATATTAGCGACGATTATGTAAAGCATGTTCTGTCATTTATCGACGTAAGCAAGATTAAGCCGCTCAAAGTCGTCATCGACGCTGGCAATGGTATGGCTGGCATGATGATTCCACGCGTCTTTCAACACCTGCCCTGCGAACTCATTCCACTCTATTTTGAGCTTGATGGCAATTTTCCACATCATCCCGCCAGCCCTATCGAGCCAGAAAATATGGAGGACTTGCAGAAAAAGGTACGCGAGACAGGTGCCGACCTGGGAGCCGCATTCGATGGCGATGCTGACCGCATGTTTCCCGTTGATGAACACGGCGACCTCGTAGACGGTTCACAGGTGACGGAGGCAATGGCGAATAGTCTGCTACGCAAGTATCCAGGCTCGACCATCCTGTACAACTTGATTGTTTCTAAAAGTGTCCCCGAACTGATTGAGCATCTCGGTGGCAAGGCAGTTCGTACACGCGTAGGCCACTCGTTCATCAAGGCCGAGATGCGCAAACTTAATGCGATCTTTGGTGGCGAACACTCCGGTCACTTCTACTTCCGTGATAACTGGTTCGCCGACTCTGGCTTGATTGCCTTTCTCATTCTGCTTGAACTCGTTTCTACTGAAGACAAGCCGCTCTCAGAAATACTCAAGCCATTGGACAAGGGTGTTCGTAGTGGCGAAATCAATAGTACAGTCAGCGATGCACAGAGCAAGCTGCAAGCTCTGGAAGAGCATTTCGGGAAGGGTGCGCAACTGGTCGATCACCTCGATGGTCTCACAATAGATTATGGTACATGGTGGTTCAACGTGCGTTCATCTAACACCGAACCACTACTTCGTCTCAATGTCGAAGCAAACGACAGAGCTACAATGGAACAAAAGCGTGATGAACTGCTCGCATTCATCCGTAGTTAAAGCATTTCAAATGGAGCGAGCATTCTTTATGGAAGATATGTACCTTCCATAAAGAATGCTCGCTCCATGCTCCAATTTCTCCCCTTTTTAATTTGGCGTAGCTTCCGACTTTTCTCTTCTCAAAGAGAATGAAATGTAAGTGATATTCTTCAGCATAAAAATCAAAGGAGTATTTCGTCATGACGACCAATACCAACAACTCAGCAGGGCAATACGCTTCAGTCAATGGCATCAACCTGTACTACGAGATGCATGGAACAGGTACTCCTTTGATTCTGCTTCACGGTGGCTTTGGAACTCTTGAGACGTTCAATGCTATTGCGCCCACACTTGCACTCACTCATCAGGTTATTGGAGTCGATCTCTATGGGCACGGACGCACAGCTCTCACGAGTCGCCCTCTCAGTTTTGAGCATATGGCAGACGATATCTCTGGCCTCATTCAGCATCTGGGACTCGAAAAAGCTGACGTGCTTGGTTATTCTCTTGGTGGTGCCGTTGCTCTGCAAACCGCCATTCGCCATCCAGAACAGGTCAACAAGCTCATAGTGATTTCCTCACCGTTCAAACGGACTGGCTGGCATCCCGAAATGCAAACAGGCATGGCGTCCATCGCTCCTGAGTTCTTTGTTGGTACTCCCTTGCATGATGCCTATATGAAGGATGCACCAAAGCCAGAAGATTTTCCTCGTTTGGTCGCTAACATGAGGGAAGGCATGAGTCAGGACTATGATTGGACAGAGCAGGTTTCCGCGTTGAAAATGCCCACCCTGATTATCGCTGGCGATTCTGATGGTCTTCCACCTTCCCATGCGGTAGCATTTTTCACGCTCTTAGGTGGAGGCTTACAGGATGCTGGCTGGAATGGTGAACATCTTATTCCATCACAACTCGCCATCTTACCCGGTGCCACTCACTACAACATCATTTTCCGTGCTGATCTGCTCCTACCAGTTCTTGCTCCGTT
>CAXUIS010000014.1:34777-39271 GCA_964250915.1 uncultured Ktedonobacteraceae bacterium
TATACATTTACATTCGTATCCAATTCGCCAGTACCATTTTGCGACAGGAAGGCAATTGTTAGCCCCTTCATTCCTCTAGGTGCTGAAAAGACGACGTTACCATGTACACTCTTCGAGCCTGCCTTAAATGTATAGGGCAGGCTGTTGTCTATGGGTGCATGTTCGTTACCAGAAGACACGAGGCGGATATAATCAAAGCCGAAGCCAGGGGATATATCGCCACTTTCGGCGTTATCGACTTTGAAATTGAGAATATAAAATTGCTGTCCAGCTTTGCACTGTACACCTTGATATGCGAAGCGAGTTTCTATACTCGTGAGATGATACGTTAACATATGACCCGAAAAGTTATAGGAAATATTTGTTGTTTGTGATGAGATATGGTTAGCGTATTGCGCAGGATTGAAGGCACTAGTAAAAGGTATTTTGACCAACGTTTCGTCAAGAGTTGTTGAACCTAACTGCAACGCCAAAGTATTCAAGCGCGTGCCCTTGTTTGGCAACGAGAAGTCTAGCCAACCGTTCTCCTGTGCTCCGGGTTTGGAACCAACAGAGAGATGCACATTCGTAGGGATAAGAGCAGTATTGTTGAGTTCAATCAAACGTGCAATATCATAATAAACAATATTGACCGAATTGGGAGTGTGATTCGCTACCTGCATGTTGAGGCGTACCGTTGCTTGCCCTGAATGAATCTCGTCATCAGGGAAAAATAGAGCATCCTGCACACTAGCGACAGTAATATTTACATCATCGTAGAGGGCGGTATGTTGCACCCGCAGTGTTGTGACAGGTACAACAGTGGGTGTTTGCACGCCGAAGCTTGGAATTTGGGCGTTTTTGAGCAAGTTCGCCGCATTGAGACTAACAACACTTACAATAATAATGCCGATAATCAATAAAATAGCTACCCAGAACCAGAGTTTAGAAAACACTAATCGCGTTTGTGTTTCTGGCTTTTTCGGCAATTCGGGACGTGGAACCGCATTGATACGTGGCAGTGACGACGTTGTAACTTTTCTCTTATCCATAAGAAAGATTTTCCTTTAGTGATAATCCCTTGCATTCGCTATTGTACCAAGTATATGCAACTGTTTTTCTTGACACATCCACACGTTAGTGCTAGCATAATTTTAGGAACTTCGCTTCTTTCCCCACTTTAGCAAGTGGTTTCTACACTACATTGCAAGGAGCTATTTATCAATGAAGATTCATGAGTATCAGGCAAAAGACATCCTGGCTCGCTATGGGATTCCAGTGCAGCCTGGGCGTGTCGCACATACACCAGAAGAAGCCGAGGCGATTGCCCGCGAACTTGGTGGACCCGTTGTGATCAAAGCCCAGGTCTATGTTGGTGGACGTGGTAAAGCTGGTGGTATCCAATTTGGCGACACACCAGAAGAGGCTCGTGCCTCAGCCAAAAAAGTATTAGGTATGGATATAAAGGGCCTCACAGTCGAAAAAGTTCTGGTGACATCCAAGATCGACATTAAAGAGGAATATTATCTTGGCATCATCCTAGACCGCAAGACACAATCGCCAGTGGTGATGGTCTCGAAAGAGGGCGGTATCGACATCGAAGAGGTTGCTGCCAACACACCAGAAAAGATTATTCAGCAACCCATCGACATGCATTATGGTCTGCGTCCATTTGAGGCCCGCGAAATCATCGCACGTGCTGGCCTTCCTCACGCGACCATAGGCAAAGCAGGTGACATTCTTTCAAAACTCGCCAAAGCGTTTATTGACAGTGACGCTAGCCTCGCCGAGATTAACCCACTTGCCCTGACTGCTGATGGCAAGGTGCAAGCAGCCGACGCCAAAATACTCATTGATGATAATGGCCTCTTCCGTCAAAAAGAGTACGCGCAATGGGCGGAGACAGAGGAATCAAACCCGCTTGAATATGAAGCAAAACAGGCAGGACTCACCTATGTCAAGCTTGATGGAGATGTTGGTATCATCGGCAATGGTGCAGGTCTGGTCATGACAACTCTTGATATGGTAGCACGTGCAGGCGGCAAACCCGCGAACTTCCTAGATATTGGTGGTGGCGCAAAGGCCGAGATTATGTACAAAGCTCTGACATTCGTGGCAAAAGACCCACAGGTCAAGGGTATCCTGGTCAACATCTTCGGTGGCATCACTCGTGGTGAAGAAGTAGCAAAAGGCGTGATTATGGCACAATCTGATCTACCCAAAGGCATGCCAATTGTAGTACGTCTCTCTGGCACAGGCTCAGAAGAAGGCAAAGCACTCCTCAAGGATGCAGGTCTTGAGTGGGGGCAAGACATGCGCGAAGCATCGGAAAAGATTGTTGCCGCAATCAACGCACTTGGTACGCAGCCACGCGACGTAGCCAAAGAGCCAGAGTCACGTATAGAATAATAGAGGAAGTAAGGAAGCGATGAGTATTTTGTTAGATAGCACAACAAAGGTGATTGTGCAGGGTATCACGGGCCGCGAAGGACTATACCATACACGCAATATGAAAGCGGCTGGCACAAACATTGTTGGCGGCGTCACTCCCGGCAAGGGGGGAGAGAGCATCGAGGGATTTCCCGTCTTTGACACAGTTGCCGAGGCGATCAAAGCCACAGGTGCAACAGCCTCATGCATTTTCGTGCCCCCTCCTGGCGCAGCTGACGCCATCATGGAAGCTGCAACCGAGGGCATTGATTTGATTGTCTGCATCACCGAGGGTATTCCAGTAGTCGATATGACACGCGCGATGCTCGTTGTACATGAGCACAATGCGCGTCTCATTGGACCAAACTGCCCCGGTATGTGTACACCAGGACAGGGCAAAATCGGAATTATTCCGTATCAAATTTTTACTCCTGGTCCCGTTGGTTTCATATCACGCTCTGGTACGCTTACCTATGAGGTTGTTTCGTTGCTCACAGATGCGGACCTTGGACAATCATCGTGCATCGGTATCGGTGGCGACCCCATTATTGGCTCGACGTTTGTTGACTACCTCAAATTGTTTGAGGCCGATCCTCAGACAAAAGCCGTTGTCATGTGTGGTGAAATCGGTGGTAGCGACGAGGAAGACGCCGCTGAATACATCAAGACCATGAGCAAACCTGTTGTGGCCTTTATCTCTGGACGTACCGCTCCAGCTGGCAAGCGTATGGGCCATGCTGGCGCGATTATCTCTGGTAACACAGGCACAGCCCAAGGCAAGGTTGCAGCATTACAAGCTGCCCACGTGCCTGTCGCCGACACCATTTTCGACATTCCTGGACTCGTTCAAAAAGTGTTGTAGAACATATGCGATTGGACATGCTGTTGCATGTCCAATCGCATATGTTCATTCAAAGGAACCATCATGACCACTGCACTCATTTATGACCCTATTTTTCTGGAACACATTACACCGTCGCAGCACCCAGAGAAACCGCAACGTGTCCAGCTAGCATATGAGGCACTCGAAGAACTTGGCTGGCTCACACGTGATGGACTGGTGCAACTCGCACCGCGTGCGGCAACTGTAGATGAGTTGGCTGCGGTTCATGAACGTGAGTATATTCAAGAGGTTACAGAAGTTTCACAACAGATGGCGGAACAAGGAGCACAAGACGGTTATAAGACGGCATTCTTTGCTACCGATACCTATATTTCAGCGAAGTCATATGAAGCCGCGAGTAAGGCTGCCGGTGCTCCACTTACAGCTATTGATGCAATGATGAAGGGCGATATCAAGAATGCCTATTGTTTGGTACGCCCTCCTGGACACCACGCATTGCCCGATGATGCGATGGGGTTTTGCATCTTCAACAATGTAGCAGTTGCTGCTCGCTATGCCATAGACCATTGCGGTCTTGAGCGTGTCATGATTATAGACTACGACGTACATCATGGCAATGGCACACAGGACATGTTTTATAGCGATCCTCGTGTCCTCTACTTTTCGGTACATCAGGCCCCCTTCTATCCTGGTACAGGTGCCGCTGATGAACTAGGAGAAGGTGACGCGATTGGCACTACTATTAATGTTCCTCTTCCCGCAACATGTGGCTTTGATACCTATGAGGCTATTTTCCGACAGGTCATGGCTCCTGCTGCTGACCGCTTCAATCCGCAGCTTATTCTGGTCTCGGCTGGCTTCGATGCTCATTGGAAAGATGCTATTCCTCAAACAAGCCTTGGTACTCAGATGTATCTTTCTACCGCAGGCTTTTTTCGATTGAACGAGATTATTCTTAATCTCGCTGACCTGCTATGTGAGGGTCGTCTCATTATGGTGCAAGAGGGCGGCTATAACGTACAGGCAACAGGCATGTGCGTAGCAACGAGCATTAACCAGTTGTTGGGCGGTGATGCTGCTGTTGATAGTTTTGGTCCACCGCCTGTAGACCCCATGCGTATTAATACTGACGTGTTGATTGCGGAACTGCGTCGCATTCACGGTTTGACTGGCTATCGTATGCGTAATTTCAAGAAACCCGATGTAGAGAAGTTGCGACGCGAGATGAAGGGACCGGATAC
>CAXUIS010000015.1:0-37358 GCA_964250915.1 uncultured Ktedonobacteraceae bacterium
ACATCATAGAGCAAAGTATCACACAACTTTTTGCCTCAGAAGATGAAGGACTACAGCACGCGCTCGTAGCCGCAAAAGCAGCCGATCCAGACAAACCTCCGTATCCACAATATCTCGAATGGGCACTACGCTTGACTCGACCGGGTAGCATCATCGTTGCGGACAACACTATTCGTAATGGTGAAAGACTTCGTGATCCAGCGCAAATAACTACCGAGGTAGAGAAAGCAGTCGCACAGTATAACAGGAACGTCGCACAAAATCCGCGTCTCCAATCACTTGCCTTCGCAATGGATGATGACTATACCGATGGCTTCACGGTTGCTGTTGTTCGCTATGAGGAACAGTAGGGGCAACAACTACTAAAGGCTATGCATCTTCTTTAGTTAAGGAGGGTTCCTCATGCCGCTTGATACAGATTTTCACAGTCACGTCGTCCGTAGCTCTGCTCTACAAATGGCACAATCTGCCTATGAACGTGGAATACATGTTCTCGGTCTGTCCGAACACGTCTTTCAGGTGCGTGAAGCTCGTGCACCGTTGACACATATGGAACTAGAAGGACCTATCCTCTCATTTCGGGAGTATATAGACATGGTACATGCAGCAGGCCCACAAGCAGGCGTTGATGTGCGGTTAGGTCTGGAAGTAGACTTTATCCCAGAGAAAAATGAGGCTATTCAGGCATCTCTACAAGGCTATTCCTGGGATTTTCTCATTGGCTCTGTGCATCAGGTTGATAGCAAACTCTTTGAAGAACGTGATAACAAACTTACGCGCGAAAAGGGTGAGGCGATGTGGAGACGCTATCTGCAACTTCTTCGCGAAGCAGTGCAAAGTGGCTTCTTTAGCCTAATTAGTCATCCTGTTCGTATGCGTTCCCAAAACCCGTATCTCTTACCCTACTTGGATGACGAATATGAGCAAATCGCGGCACTTGCAACGCAAAAGAATGTTGCGCTAGAAATAAATGGATTTGACACACTCTCCTACCCTGATACAGTTCGCCACCTTGCAAAAGCCTGTGCATTGCACAACACACCAATTAGCGTTGGCTCAGATGCACACAACCCCAAACAAGTTGCACAAGCGCACAAGCAAACACTAGACATACTACATGAAGTTGGCATCTCTAAAGTGAGAATATGGAAACAACGAGTTCCTGAAGAGTATGTAGTAGTGTAAAGCACTGCCTTCAATAATTACGGCTCATGGTGCTGGTGTTAGCATCTCACCTAGAACTTGTAGTTTGTCCCAACCAATTGCCTGTGGGGTACTAGCAGTTTGCGGAAGAGCTAGCGATTTACTTGCGCCTGTATCCAAATTGCTATACCAGAGCTGTTCTTTTGTTACCGCTCCGTTATTGCTGTACATTCCTTTTGCCACAAGGACATGTCCATATGGGGCAACAGCTACGTCGTCCGCCGTGATAGGTGTAGTCCCTGGAGCAACATCTTGTATCAAGACAGTATCTTGTGCTGATTGCATATCTCGTTGCACAACTTGATATTTCCCATTTGCATTTTCCAATGTTAATGGGGAACCGTCTACGGCATACCCAATCACGTTCCCCCCATTGGAACGAAAGATAGAGGGATTTGCGCCATCGCTATTCACACTATAGAGGATGTTCGCATTTTGATCGAGGCAGTTATAGTATGCTGTTGCTCCGTCAGGACTTAGCCAGAAATGCGTGCCACGTGTGCAAGGTGTAATTTGCTGCGAATTTCCTTGAGCGACATTAATGCGATTAAGAGTTCCTTGTGTAGCATATGCCTGTCCTGTATCACCCTTTATAAAGTACAAATAGCCGTCATTACGGTAGTTCAGCAGCGTTACCGAAGGTAGTGTTGGGAAAAGCAGTTTTGTAGTGTATGTCTGCACATCTACCGATAGAATTCCTCTTGCAGTGCTGATGAAGAGTGAGCGATCATCGGTGCTCCAAATAGCGGAACGACTCTTATCAGGCGTCGTAAATATAGCATGCTTTGTGGCCTGCGGATAAATATAGTAGGATGTTTTGGAACCATCATAGACAGAATAAAGCACCTCGCGTCCGTCATGCGAAACACCATCCACTATCGCATCTACATCCTGTAGTGATACCAATATCGTCGAGGTCGTAGCAACAGGATCATAATTAGCAATGATTGTCATACGATGTATCTTGTATGTGATGATTACAGCAGACCATGTGCTAGTTGTACCAGGAACGAATGATGGATATTTCGTCATCATAAATTCAGGAGAACTATTACTCGACGCAGCACCACTACTCACACTACTTGAATGGAGCGGTAAGATAAATTTTAAAAGGCCAAAAGAAGCAATAAGTGCAGCAGCCACCGCAGTAAGGGCTAACGCACTATATAAAGTGCGCCTTGCCCGCTTTGGTCGCGGCGTCTCAATTGCTCGAACCTGCGGAAATGGGACAGAAGACGGTGTGCTATGTATATTATGACTAGCATCAGCTGCTACTTTTTGCGTCGTTTGCTGCTCTCGCCGGATAGCCGCCATAATGTTTGCGGTTGTCGAAGGAACCTTCTGCTCACCTTCATTAAGAAGGGCACGTAAGGCTTGACGCTGAGGAAGACCGTCGCCTGTCTTTGAGTCCTGAACATCGTCCTTCATTTGCATCCTTCCTGATTGAGTCCTACATAAATACGTTGAAATGACTGACGAGCACGCGCTAACCTACTTCGTACTGCGGAGAGAGTGTCTTGCATTGTTTCCGCAATCTCATTATACGAGAAACCTTCAGCATCTAAAAGAAGACACATTACTGAGGCAGATGGAAGTTGCGCAAGGACACGTTGAACTAGGTCACGCTCTACAATGCTTTCTTCAAAGTGTACATCACTCACCATAAAGTTCTGGTTCGCCTCATCAAAATCTTCGTCGTCTCCTCCTGGTGGTGTCGAAAATGGAAGTACTATTACATGCTTACGCCGTCGCCACTCGCTGCGAACCTGATTGAGCGCAATACGATAGAGCCAAGGGGCGAAATGTAGGGTATGCCCATCCATACGAGGCAACGCCTTATATGCCGCGAGAAATGTCTCCTGGCAAAGGTCTTGCGTGAGTTGCACATCTTGCGTTAACCCATAGAGCATACGCCTGACGCGCGGTTCATACAGCATTACTAATTTCTCAAATGCCTCTATTGATCCCTGAGAGGCTTCAAGAGTCAGTTGAGAGTCGTCTTCCACTGCGTTCATATGATCCCATCGTTATCCAGCAGCATGCTAGATGTAGGTCTCGTATTAGTATTAATGCTCAAAGGGAATGTTTTGTCTCGCTCAGGAAGAGGAAAACGAAGAATAGTATGAAAGACAAAAACGTTCCCTCCATAAGTATGAAGGGAAATGCGTGAAAATACAGTGAAATAGTTCACATTTTAAGAATATCATTCCATAGCCTTACGCAAGGCGGCGGAATGCACGGCATCATATGCCTTCTCAAGCACCTTCGCTACATTCTTGCCTTCAATCGCAAATGGAGCATCGCCTAACCTTTTAAGAAGTGCATTGTCAACGTCCGGCGACCCTGGATTGACGGAAAACGTATCTAGTGCATCCCCTGCTAGCCAGAAAGTATGTAGCATGTCTTCAAGACGTACTGGTGCCTCTTCTTGCTGCGCTTCTTCACGCTTCTCACTTCTACCTATGTTCGTCTTATCATCCTGGCTTTTTGTGTCGAGCGTCGAGACGCGCTTTTCTCGCAGAGCAGCGATAATGGCGTCTTTGTCGCGTCCACGCAGTTTGAAGAGCAGGAAGGGATCTTCATCGAAGCGTTCGGCGAGGATATAGTAAACGGCGGCTATGTGTTTGCATGGATTCGCCCAGTCAGGACAAGAGCAACTTGTCTGTAAGTCTTCCTCTAGTTCAGGAAAAAGTGACACATTAACACTATCAAAGGCTTCTTCGATATTCTTAGGCATCTCCCCTGCGAGCAGTTTGGCGGCAAAAAGAGCTTGCGAGGCCATCGCGGATGTAACCTCTTGCCAGTCGCGTTTCGAGAGGGGGTGCAGTTGTATCTTAATCGAGTAAGGCTTTTGCATCGACCCTTGCACTTTTGCCTTGACCAGTCCCGACTCGATCTCTATTGAAAGCACCTGCCCTTGTCGAGCATAAGAGCGTCCTCTTGTAAGCCGTGTTCCCATGCCAAGCGACTCTAGTGCTTGCACCCAACGCTTCGACCACCACGTTTCGCCAATCGCACCACGCTCACTTTTCGCCTTGATACCACCCTCAGTTTTACGTGGCCTATTTTCTGAATAGTAATCCCATTCAAAGTCGTCATAGCCTCCACGCCATCGTCTGCCCATGTTGCTACTCCCCTACTGCCTCACGGCTCAATGCAAACAATTCCTTCAGTTGAGAGGTTGACATTTCGGTCAACCAATTTTCGCCGTTGCCGACGATACTTTCGGCAAGCTCTTTTTTCTGCTCAATCATCTGGTCGATCCGTTCTTCCAATGTGCCCACACACACAAATTTATGCACCTGCACATTCTTTCTTTGCCCAATACGAAATGCTCTATCGGTAGCTTGATTTTCTACCGCAGGATTCCACCAGCGATCAAAGTGAAAGACGTGATTTGCAGCTGTCAGGTTCAAGCCAACGCCGCCAGCTTTGAGCGATAGAATAAACAATGGCGAGCCGCGCCGCTCCTCCTGGAAACGCTGAACCATCATATCACGTTGTTTCTTCTGCGTTCCACCATGCAGAAACAGAACTTCGCGGCCCAAACGCTCTTGCAATTCTGTGCGTAATAGCCCACCCATCTCGGCGAACTGCGTGAATATTAGTGCTTTATCGCCAGTCGCCACAACCTCTTCTAGCATCTCTTCCAGCCGATTCAGCTTGCCCGAACGAAGTTCCAGACGACTTCCATCACCCATGAAATGCGCAGGATGATTGCATACCTGCTTCAATTTTGTGAGCGTGGCTAACACCAGTCCCTTACGCTCAATCCCATCGGCCTCTTCGATTCGTTCAAGCATCTCTTTGACCACGGCCTCATAGAGTGATGCCTGTTCTTGAGTCAGGTTACAAAAGACCTTCATCTCCATTTTATCAGGCAAATCTTGAATAATCTCTTTATCGGTCTTCAAACGACGTAGAATAAAGGGTTGCGTCAAGCGTTTCAATGCATCGGCGCGCTCTGCATTATGATAGCGTTCGATAGGCATCGCAAAATTCTTGTGAAACTCAGTACCAGAGCCAAGATAGCCTGGATTCAGAAATTCCATGATCGACCAGAGTTCGGATAAGCGGTTCTCGACTGGCGTTCCCGTTAAAGCAATTTTGTAGTTCGCATCTAGCTTTTTGATCGCCTGTGTCTGTTTCGCCGACTCATTTTTGATATTCTGCGCCTCGTCGATCACCACCTGTTCCCACGTAATCGGTGCAAGATGCTCTTTGTCGCGTAACGCGAGTGAGTATGTTGTAATCACCACGTCATGCTTCTTGACCTCGTTCACAAATGCCTGTCCCGATAATCGCTCTGTACCATGGTGCACCATTACTTTCAGTGAAGGAGCAAATCGTTGTAACTCACGCTGCCAGTTGCCTACAATTGACATAGGGCAAATCACAAGTGTAGCATTTTGTTTGCTGTTACCATTTCTATTTGCAAAATCATACAAAAGGAGTGCGATAAGCTGAGCAGTTTTACCTAATCCCATATCGTCCGCTAGACATGCCCCTAAGCCGAATTGCTTGAGGAAAGATAGCCATGAAACACCTTTTAGTTGGTAGGGGCGCAACGTACCATGAAACGTATTTGGGACCTCTACAGCTTCCAATGCAACATTTTGTTTCAGCCCATCGAGCAAATCGTTGACCCAACCCTCACCTTCGACCTCTGCGACTTGTAGCCCTGTTTCGGACATGCCTTGACCAAGGCCAAGACCAAGAGCCTCGCCTAGTTTCATTTCGCCACGTTTGCGTTTCTTTTGAAAGAAACTGATTGCGGCCTCAATCTCTTCTGGTCGTAGCTCCACCCATTGTCCACGTACCTGCACAAGCGGTGTCTTCAAATTGACCAAACGCGCAAACTCTTCTTCAGTCAGTTCCGACTCGCCAACGGCAGCATTCCAATCATAGGTAACAATGCTATCAAGTCCAACAAGCCCAAGTGAAACGGCTGAACCAGACTTGGGCTTGAGCTTCAATTTGACTTTTAGACGTGTCGAACTCTTTGACCACCACGGCGGCACAAGCACACCAAAGCCACTCTGCTCTAGTAGTGGAGCCGACTGGCGTAAAAACGCATATGCTCCTTCAGTATTCAAAGCCAACTCGCGTGGATGTGCTGCTTTCAGGCTTTCTTCCAGAAGAGGAAACAGACGCGAGGCCCTACCAAGATCAGTTAATAATCGCTCTTGAGGATTCTCGAATTTATGATTGAGAAAGGTGAGTGTATCAGAACGTTCTTGCCATACGTCATCTGCCGGAACCAATAAACTACGATCATCGTTCGCTTGTAGATGAAAACTGATACGCCACTCCTGTTCGTCGGTTTCGGGCGTATCCAGACGAAAACAGGTACGAAACGGTGCATTTTCTGTGATAGGTCGTAGTGTCTCAAGCCATGCGGCAAGAGATTTGGAGAATTGTTGTAGTTCTCCTGATGTTCCGGTGAGCGTTGCGTTTTCAGAAGAAAGGGCGCGTAACCATTGTTCAGGCAAAGCCGCGGTTTTCCGACCGACACGACTCGAAACAAGTGCATTTGACGGCACACTTTCACGCACAAATGCATCAATACTTCGATCAAGAAACGTCTGCACAATCTCGCGCAACAACGATACGTTCTTTTCCCCAGGCGGCATGAAGGACCAACAGAGCGGCGGCATAGCTTGTGTCAGCACATGCAATCGTTCGGCGTCTTCTTGTGAAAGAAACGCCTTCCATAGTGCTGAATAAAGATTTGTTCGTCCCTGCTTTGTCTCTTGTAGTGTAGGAATATAGGCTTGCTTTGTGATCAGTTCAAAAGCAAATGTTGCTACTGTCATCCAAAATCGTAAAGAACTGCTATACACAACGCCATATGGTGGATTTTCAGGTAAAGCAAGTAGCACGTCAAGTGCGAGACCGGATACAAAGGTGAGCGTTTCAACATCCCACCATTTCAGACTTAGTGCACCTTCGAGCGGCTCGTCAACAAGCAATTCAGGCGAATGTGCAGGGGCTTTCGATGTCGAAGGTAAGCGTAAAGATATTGTACTAGTGTCTGCTCGCTTGAGAAGTGGCGAACTAACAACTTCTCCTAATGCCTCTTTTAGATCAGCATGAGATAACGCAAGCAGATGCTTTCGCGCTACAGCTTTCTCAGCTTGTCCCTGGCCCTGTTTGGAAGAATAGAATGTATTATTGGTCGTCTCGGACGACTCAGCCCAGATGTGTAAGGTATCAGACACAAGGCTATCACAAATGGCATGTAGTACTATCAAAGTGTTTTCAGCCTCAAAATTTTTATTGTTGAACTTGCACTTCAACCTCTATTTTTACAGCTATTATAGCTTATGCGAGAATACTGCAAAAATACCTTCCTGCTCCTGATTCTGTAACAGGTTAAGGAACTTCATTCAGTTACACAAAATCATAACTACATCTTAACCAAAACACAACTCTCATCCTCACTATTCCTTGTAAGATGAGACCTATACGTTTTGAGTTTGTGCGAGTCACAGCAAATGAGACATTATACTTCATGTCGAAGAGAAGCTTACTCGCCAACTCTATATTCATTTATTTGCATGTAGCTCTTCCATCCGACATACTAAACAGAGCTACCATATTAGAAAGAGATAAAGCTTTATGCATTTCTCACCTCGCTCAAGGGCAAGTATCCTACTATCTTTTTTTACTGTGTGTCTTGTTATTTGTGTTTTGATCTTCGCCATCTTCTCTCATCAACCAACAGCAAGTCATGCGGCTAGCCTGACGCCCGCAAAACATGCTAAAGTGGTGCCCATCAAAACAATCAAATTTGGTGCGGCTGCTCCTCCTACCGATGCTAGTTGTATTGCAGCAGGTATTAGATGCTATAGTCCACAGCAAATGCGCACAGCTTACGGAATAACCTCGCTCATAAATGCAGGGTATACTGGCAAAGGGCAAACAATTGTGATTATCGACTCCTTTGGGAGTCCAACAATTGCTAGTGACCTGCATACCTTTGATACTGGTTATGGCTTGCCTGACCCGCCATCGTTCAAAGTTCTCTCGCCGTTAGGCACTGTTCCCTTTGATCCAAATAACAGTGATATGGTTGGCTGGGCCGAAGAGACAAGCTTAGATGTCGAGTGGTCTCATGCCATAGCCCCTAGCGCGAATATTGTTTTATTAACTAGCCCAGTCTCTGAGACCGAGGGCGTACAGGGTTTGCCACAGTTTTTGTCCCTGGAGCAATACGCACTCTCCAATCACCTAGGCAAGATATTTTCACAAAGCTGGGCTGCGACAGAAAACACACTATTCACTCCAGCCGGGAAACAAGTCATTGCCAACTTTGAAAACTTCTACCAGTATGCAGATTCGCAAGGTGTCACTGTTTTTTCCTCAACTGGTGATTCTGGTACAGCCAATCCCGACGTTAGCGGTAATATCTATCCTTTCCCCACCGTCAATTTTCCGGCCTCTTCCCCTTGGGTGACAGCGGTGGGTGGCACAACTCTCCATGCAGATGTTAATGGCAAGTACCAATCGGAGACTGTATGGAACAATAATAATAGTGCTGGTGGTGGTGGCATTAGCCAATACTTCCAAGAGCCAAGCTATCAGAAGTACACTTTGCCCGCCTCCGATCAGAGTTTACTCAAAGGTTATCGTGGCATTCCTGATATCTCCTATAATGCCGACCCAAATACTGGCGTTCCAGTCTACCTTGGGTTCTTGGGAGCAAGCGCGAACGGTTACTACATCTTTGGTGGCACAAGCGCAGGTTCTCCTCAATGGTCAGGCATCATCGCTGACGCTAACCAAGCGTTGGGACATTCTCTAGGTTTCCTCAATCCGATTCTCTACAAAATCGGACAAAGCAAAGCCGCGCCATATCTCTACCACGATATCACTGTAGGGAATAACGGCACGAATGGTATTCCTGGTTATAATGCGACTCCAGGTTGGGACCCAGCAACAGGCTGGGGCACACCTAATCTGTCAGTTCTCCACACTATCTTTTCACTACTCGGCTAGCAAATACGAGTTAAGAAGAGCAGTTCTCTGAAGTCGTGCGATTTCAGAGAACTGCTTCCACGCGTATCTATAGTTATTGAGGTAGTTCGGCTAGTGAAGATTTGACTTCAATGTAGCGAGCAAGAATAAAGATGAGGTCAGAGAGGCGATTGAGGTAGCGCACAACCTCGACATTGGCAATAACACCCTCGTGCAGCAACTTTACCGCCATACGTTCAGCCCTGCGTATAATAGTTCGCGCAAGATCGAGTGCAGATCCATCAAGCGTGTCACCTGGAATAACGAACTTGTTCGGAATGTTCACCTCTTGCTTTAGCTGCTCCTCTACCTGCTCAAGATGCTGCACATGCTCAATCGTCATACGCAAACCCATCTTCTCATAGTTTTCCGGTGTTGTGGCTAGCTCACCCATTAGTAGATAGAGTTCTTGTTGCACCCGGTAAATGATATCCTTGACTTGCTGATCTTGCGCCATTGCACGCGCTAAGCCTAACGCTGATGTTGCCTCGTCAACCGTTCCAAATGTGTCAGGTCGCGGATCGTATTTGGCAACACGTTCGCTTCCCAGCAAACCTGTATAACCTGTATCGCCTTCACCAGTTGTCACTTTTGCCATAGTGTTCCTCTTCTATGTTACCCTATGTATTTATATGCACGACTCACACGTCGCCAATCTGTTTCGCGTCCACGCACAGGCCGCTCTTCATTCAGTAATTGTAGCGTGTCGGTTGCCAGGAAACGTCGTCGTAGATTTGAAAGGTCAATTTGCTCGTCGGACGGAAAGAACGCACGGTAGAGCAATGTGGCCTCAGCCAATGTCAGTATGCCATCCCCTTTTGCTGGTTCTGTCTCTTCATACTCGTTCTGTTTTGAGCTAGCTGTATAAGTGTCTGGCAAATGCATTGTTGACATATCTGCAAGGAAGCGTAGCACGATCTCTGGGCTACGCTGTATTTGTGAACGTAGGGTATGTAAAGCAGTTTGCACGCCTGGAAAAACATCAGGGTCGATCATTCTTCGCCCTAGCTCAACCTCTACAACTGGTATCCATTCGACATGTAGGCTGGGTATTTCGTGTTGATGCAGATGTGGACGCAATTCGTCGTAACTTGCACGCAATAGAACACTATGAATGAGCGAGATTGCCGCACCTTCCTCCGAACTACCCCATACCGAAACCTGTTGTTCTTGCCATCCTGCTTTCATCTGTACAAGTGGGGCATGAGCAGACCAAAGCAGTAACGCATCGAGTGTGCGCTCTACCGCATCCATAACGGACTCTGTACCAAGCACCAGTCGCATCGGTGGTCCCCATGGTCCCTCACGAAGCAGTACCCATAACGACCAATTCCGAATAGCGAAAGTGGTCACGCTGGCAGTAACGATCAAGCGTTTAAGAGGTGCGGCATCATGAGCGGGCGTTGGAGGAAGCGAATGAGAAAAAGGTGTACTCATGATTTGCACGTCTCCGTTGACTATGTAGTTAAATAGATGGTCACAATACTATTGATTGTACTCATTATTATGATATAATGCAAGCGGGTGTGACAAAGAAAATTTCCCAAAAATACAAACAGATACCTTTTGACAGGTACCTGCTTATACTATGTATGAATACTCTAGTCAGTTGATGCTCTAGTGTCCGAATACGAGATGGAGACCGAGAGCAAAACCAGCAGAGAGAAGTAACGCAACAATTTGAAGAACGCGATACCGTGCAGCAATAGCACGCTCATCAATGGTGATAGCTTTTGCACCACTTGAGCGGTGTTGAGCGGGTCGTGAATCTTGCATAATGATGTCCCCTTATGACCAATGTAGGAAAGTAGCTTTCTTTTAGTTACTCTTACTAGTATATACGAAGTATAACACTTTTTGGTTGCGAATCCATCCGAATTTTCCATAGATCTCAAAACTGGTATGAAACGCAACTGTATATCTATGATAGAAATGCTCCTTCATGCTCTATTCCGTTAATTCGGCGTCACCTTTTCAGCAAAATGGCATGCTGCGTAATGTTCACGGCCTTCTTTTGCCTCAAAGACTGGATCGACCTCTCTACAAATTGATTGCGCGATTGGACAACGGGTATGGAAACGACAACCGGATGGAATATTAATGGGACTAGGCAAGTCACCCGAAAGAATGATACGCTGCCTCTTACGCTCTACCGTTGGGTCAGGAATAGGTACGGCTGAGAGCAGTGCTTTCGTGTAGGGATGCTTAGGAGCAGCATACAATTCATCACGATCAGACAACTCTACGATTCTTCCTAGATACATGACCGCGATCCGGTCTGCAACGTGACGTACAACACTTAAATCATGTGAGACAAACAGGTATGTCAAGTTGAATTGTTGTTGTAAACGTTGCAATAAGTTCAATACCTGAGCACGCACAGATACGTCCAGTGCTGAAACTGGCTCGTCTGCGATCACAAACTCAGGATTGATTGAAATTGCGCGCGCAACAGCAATGCGTTGTCGTTGCCCACCACTAAATTCATGTGGGTAACGGTCGATATATTCAGGACGCAAACCAACCACACGTAACAACTCTACCGTTTTATCACGCAATTCCTGAGACGTTCCCATCTTATAAATCTGCATCGGCTCTGCAATAAGAGAGCCAATTGTAAAACGTGGATTGAGCGAAGCGTATGGGTCCTGGAAAACCATCTGTGCCTGCCGACGCACATGACGCAACGACTCACCTTCTAACTTCGCAAGGTCCTGCCCATCGAAAAATATCGAGCCTTCCGTTGGTTTATAAAGACGTATAATCGTACGTCCAATCGTTGTCTTTCCTGAGCCGCTTTCTCCCACAAGACCAAGTGTCTGCCCGCGTTCTATACTGAAACTAATGCCATCTACTGCGCGCACGTACCCCACGACGCGTTGGAAAACAATACCTTGCGTCAATGGGAAATACATCTTCAGATCGTGTATATCCAATAATGTCTGATTGGCTACTGCTGTCTCTGCCATCTTTTTTCTTCCTTACGACGAACGTAGTGCTTCACTATTGGCGGCTTGTATGCTCTTTTCGCGTTGTGCCTCCACTCTAGCAAGGCGTCTGCGTTCAGCACGCTCTTGCTCTTTAGGATCACTTATATCGGGCCAGCACGCCTTGCGATGCGCTAGATTACCACTAACAGGATCGAGCGGAGGCATGTCACGACACACACTATGCGAATAAAAACAACGTGGCATGAAGGGACAACCTGTGGGAGGATTCAATAGGTCAGGCGGCGCGCCTTCGATTGTTCTCAACTCCTCATCACGCTTCTCGTCCAGACGTGGCACAGAACCAAGTAGCCCAAGCGTATATGGATGTCGTGGCTTCGCAAATATCTCTTCAGTTGGTCCTTCTTCGACAACCTTACCCGCATACATGACCACTACGCGGTCAGCCATACCCGCGACAACTCCCAGATCATGTGTGATAAGTACAAGAGCTGTACCAAAATCTCGACAGACTCCGCTAATCAGTTCGAGAATCTGTGCCTGTACCGTTACATCAAGTGCGGTTGTTGGTTCATCAGCAATAAGCAGTTTGGGATTACACGCAAGCGCAATTGCGATCATGACGCGCTGACGCATACCACCACTAAACTGATGTGGATAGGCGTTGACACGGTTTGCCACATCGGGAATGCCAACCTGTTCAAGCAATTCCATTGCCCGTTTGCGCGCCTGCCCGTCACTCAGCTTCAAATGTATTTTCAGCCCCTCGGCAATCTGTTTGCCAACATTCATCGTTGGATTGAGACAGGTCATCGGGTCTTGAAAAATCATGCCGATCTGACCACCGCGTATATGGCGCAGAGCACTTTCTGGCAGTTCAAGCATGTCCTGGTCCTGAAACAGAATGCTTCCCCCAGCATATTCGCCGGGTGGTTGAGCGACGAGACGCATAATCGAGAGGGCGGTAACACTTTTCCCACAACCACTCTCACCAACAATCGCAATCTTTTCTCCTGGTCTGACAGCAAAGGTGACACCATCGACCGCACGCACGCGACCACTCTTCACTTTGAAGTAGGTCTTAAGGTCTTGCACTTCGAGCAGATACTCTCCCAAAGTCGTTGCTCCTTATAAAGCTATCTTTTCTCTTATTACCGTTCTGTCATGTAAGGGTCAAGAGCGTCGCGCAAGCCATCACCAACGAGGTTGATACTCAGCACGGTGAAGAAGATGAGCAACGCTGGTGTAAACACGAGCCACGGTGCGTTATCAAATAGATTTTGACCAGCCGAAACCATATTACCCCAACTTGAAGTCGGTGGATGCAGTCCGAAGCCGAAGAAACTCAAAACCGACTCAAGAATGATATTTGTCCCAATCAGTAGGGTTGCATTCACAATGATAGGGCCAGCAGCATTCGGCAGAATGTGGCGAAACATCAAGCGCAAATTGCCTGCACCGATAGTACGAGCCGCGAGGACGTATTCGCGCTCCCTCATGGACAAGAACTCGCCACGCACAAGACGAGCGGAAGAGGTCCAGCCGAAGATCGCAATCAAAAATATTACACTTCTTGGAGAACCATCACTAAACGAAGCGGAAAGGACAAAAAGCAGAAGATAAAGAGGTACTGATAACACAATATCGGTGAAACGCATAAGAATATTATCAACAATACCACCATAAAAGCCAGCGAACGCACCAATACCAACACCAAGTACAAGAGACACAAGCATCGATGCTAACCCAACATACAATGATATTTGCCCACCGGACATAGCACGCGCGAACTGGTCTCGTCCCACGTCGTCTGTACCAAATGGATATGTTGCGTTTGGAGGTTGTAGGGCATCATTCACATGAACGGCGTCTGGCAGATTATGCCTTGTGATAAGTGGACCAAGAAAACAAAAGAGGACCAAAAGAATGAGAAATGACGCTCCTACAATTGCAGCTCTATTACGAACAAAACGATCAAATATGATGCGCCCCTGACTCCTACGCTTTTGCACAAGCGCGGGAGTCAACTCCATAAATGGCTCATCATCCTCTACTGGAGTTGCGTTAACCTGCTGAGATATGTCCATGTCAGACTCCTTCCTTTCCGAGACATCAAGTTTATGAGTAACGAATACGTGGATCCATGACAGCATAAAGAATATCTGCGATCAAGTTAAACGAAATCACAAGAATAGCGCTTAGAACGAGTATCGCTAAAAGAACGGGGAAGTCACGACTATCGAGTGAACCAAGAAAGAGCGATCCCATGCCAGGCCACGCGAAAATACCTTCTGTTAATACTGCACCACCAGCGACAGAACCAAAGTCGATAGCAACCACGGTAATCAGTGGAATAACGGCATTGCGCAGAGCATGGCCTAGGAGAATGGATGTTGTATTCACTCCCTTTGCGCGGGCCGTACGAATGTAATCCTGTTTCACAACATCAATCATACTGGAACGCATATATCGGCTCCAACCAGCAACAAAGAGGATTGAAAGCGTCAGCATGGGCAGGATGATATGCAGAAAGCCATCCAGGAAAGTGTTGAACGCATCAAAGGTCATTCCAGAAGTACTTGTTCCTGATACAGGCAATAGGTGTAGTTGTACAGCAAAAATATCCTGCAAGAAAATACCTAGCAGAAATGCAGGCATCGCAATGCCAAAATAAGAGACCGTTGTCAATATATAATCTGTGATTGTATTTTGACGGATCGCCGAAATGATACCTAGCAGAATCGCAAAGACTAACGCCAGCGCGAATGCGAGGCCAAACAACTCTAGTGTAGCGGGAAAACGCTCTGACAGGATTTGGGATACCGGTTGATTTGTGGCAAACGAGGAACCAAAATCACCAGTTACCATGTTCTTCAGCCATTTGAGATATTGAATAGGCAAAGGATCATCAAGACCAAATCTGGCACGTAGCGCGGCACGTCCGGCAGGAGTGAGATGGGGATTAAATATTACCTGTTCTGGACCACCTGGTAAAGCATGAATCAACAAAAACATGAAAATAGAGACGAGGAGTAGTAGCGGAATCGCCTGTAACAATCTTCTGATGACGTATCTTCCCATGCATACCTCCAGTAAAAAAGACTAAAAGGACGGGAAATGATGTAGACCGTAGTATAACATATTTCTGTCTATATCAACACTATTTTCAGTACAATTCACAAAACTCGCATCATTTTTACCGCGTCATTTCGGTAAAGAAAAGTGTCTTTGATGAAATCCTATGGGAAGTCATACAAAGACACTTATCTACAACAACTCTGTTGTAACGAAAGGAAACGTATGTCTCTTCGCTAGTTATTGTTTAGCACTTCCCACCAGTACACCACCACTTGTCAAGGCCAATTGTCTCACTTGCTCCCTCAGGTCCAGGGCCATAATTGTGTGCTGTTGTTTTAGCTATGCCAAGGTCTGCTGGGCTGTAGAGAATCGCAAATGGAAACTCGGTCAGTTCAAGCTGGTGAATAGCATTGAACGCTTGCTGCCGCACATTCGGATCAACGGTTTGCTGTTCCTGAGTGAGCAACTTATCCATCTGCGGATTGCAGTAGAAGCTATAGTTTTGCCCATTCGTCCCCTGCTGACTACACGCTAGAACCGAGGCATCATCGGAATCGTATACATATGAGTTTTCAAATTCGGCTATATCGTGTTTTCCGGTGGGCATAAACGTACCGAAGAATGTACTGGATGGATAGTTCTGAATGTCGAGCTTGATACCGATAGCCTGAAGGTTGGACTGTATAATCAGTTCATCAGCTTCGCGCCACGGTTTACCTGTTGTGGTTGAATAATGGAATTCTAATTTCTGACCACCCTTTGTGCGGATACCATCAGCACCCTTTACCCATCCGTCCTGATCCAATGCTGTATTTGCAGCCGCAGGATCGAATTTAGGACAAGGAGCATCAGCTTGATAGCCAGGGACAAGCGACTTACCATGATCTGTACATAGAGGAGTTGCTTGACCTAAACGAGCCGTTTTGATGAGCGCATTATGGTCAATCGCCATCGCTATGGCCTTGCGTACAACAAGGTCCTTTCCAAGAATAGGGTTTTTGAAGTTAAAGACAGCAAGCTCATAGTTTGAAGAGTTGGGATTCACAGCGAGCTTGTAGTTCGTAAGATTCTTATACGAGTTCGTCTTACTTACATCAAGAAACCAAGACGAAGTAATAGAGCCTGCTTGGAGGTTTTGGAAAATGGTGTTCTCACTTGCTACAGCATTAAAGACGATCTTATCGAGATACGGAAGCCCCTGAGAGGCAAGATAGTAGTTTGGGTTACGCACAACAGTATAGTGATCGCCGGGTTTGCTCTCGCTCATCATGAAGGGACCACTGGCAACTTTTGGAAACAGGTTATCCGAAGACTTCAGGATAGAAGCTGGATCAACACTTGCAAAATGATGTTTCGGCAATGGTGCGTTCTTTCCGTCTGTCCATGATGCGACAAACGGTGCGAAGGCTTGCTTCAAATGAAAAGTAATCGAGAGTTTATCTGCTGATACACTTGTTGATGTCACTAGATCATAGCCAAGCGTATTCGCGGCACCAAACTTGGGATTGTTCCAAAGATTGATTGTGAATTGAACATCGTCAGCGTTATAGGGCTGCCCGTCAGACCATTTCAAGCCCGGCTTCATCTTGAAAATATATGTCTTGAAGTCGGCACTAATATCTCCATTTTGCAGTGTAGGCACCTCTGTTGCAGCAGCAGGAATAATTTTGCCATTATAATCACCGACGAACAAAGGCAAATAAATCGCTTGATCCACAAGGGTTGAAAATGTCTGCGAACTGCCATTAGGAGTCAGCGAGTCTGGCTCGTTCGGAATGTCGTCAACCCATGTACCACCCTTCACGGGCGTGCCATTATTGCTGGTACTACTAGTAGTCGGCGTGCCAGTAGCACCACAAGCACTCAGCACCAATAGAAACATGGTCAGCAGGGAGAAGCCGATCATTGAAAACCGAGGCTTAGGCTTTTGAAACATCATGTCCTCCTCAAAAATAACTACAGTTTCAAGATAAAGAACGAGTCAGTTATGACAGGAGTGTATATCACTCCTTCATGTAGCGTTTTTCAACACTCTGCAATTCGCGTTCTTTACGAACTCATCGTTGTTATATGTATACGCATTAAATTATCAATATCTCACGAGCAATTTGGAAGAAACAGGTCGCTTGTAAAAATTGCAACGTATGAATGATTGCACTAAATTTTTGTTGCTTACATAAACATTTGGATAGAATAGATAAACTGATATTAATACTGGAACACCCTAATTAAAACGAGGATGGAGTAAAAGATGCCAACGTTAGAAATTACTGATGAGGGAAGTTATTTTGTAAGGACGAGTATTAATCATCAAATTGTCACTTATCAAGTGAGGGATATAGGTGTTACATTTCTTAACCAATATGGAATTGTAGAGGGACAAACATTTTCTCCTAAGCTACTTCAAGAGTTAAGAGAACGCAACTTTGTATTCACTAATGGTACAGGGATTTCCTGGGAACACACAAAAACGACAACTACAAAAATCGCAGAAAGCGTATTTGACCACCAAACAACTAGAGATGATGTGGGCGATGTACAGAAAACCCTCCGAATAGCCTCATATAGTGAAAGCAAGAAAGATTGTATTAATGTTGTTCATAAAGACTTCTTATCTCAAGTTGAATACGTTAAGGAATTCAACAGATATGGAACTTTTCTCAAAAAGCAGCAAAAGTACATTTCAATGAGCGAAGGCGAACCAATGATGCCCGATTTCATGTATTGTATTGTTTTTTTATGGGCTTGATGGTAATAAAATAGTTCCTTTCCCTAATCGCATTAAGACAACTTGTATTGGGCGCCATGATATATGGGTGGCATGGGAATTTAGCATTCCGAAACAATTAGACGCAGACATTCGTCAATGGAGTATTTGCATTGAACATCCTATTTATTGATTTCTCTTTCATCCTTATTATGTTGAGCTATAAAACTATTTCAAAAAGTGTCGTTGTACCACCTTCTATATCCATTCCATCTCTTACCAACGTATTCATAGCACAGGCTATAATACCAAAAACGATTTTCTATAGTAGACAGAATAGAGGAATATAAGAGATGCAGCAACCAACTCAGGCACAGACGCCCCCAGGACTCTCAGACGGATACCTTCCTATTGAAGATCATGGCATCATTGGTGACTTGCACACCGTCGCACTGATCGGAAAAGATGGCTCTATTGATTGGTGCTGTATACCACGCTTCGATGCACCCAGCGTGTTCGGGGCGCTCCTCGACTGCGAAAAGGGAGGATTCTTTCGTGTCGCACCGCCCTATATACCAGGAATGAGCCGCAAGCAAATGTATCTGCCCGATACGAATATTCTTATTACACGCTTCCTTTCTGTAGATGGCGTTTGCGAAGTCACTGACTTCATGCCGATTAAAGAGGTAGAAAGCAAGACCCATCAACATCACATCGTTCGTGCTGTACGTGTAGTGCGAGGAGCCATGCCTATCGAGATGGTATGTAGACCCGCGTTCAACTATGCACGCGATACACATGAGGTTCATCTTTCCAATGATGGCGCAATCTTTACAAGTCAGCATCTTTGTTTAGGACTCGCCTCCACCGTTCCTATAGAGGCAGATGAGCAAGGCGGCGTACGCGCAACCTTCGTACTACAAGAAGGCCAATCTGCCTATTTTGTGTTAGAAAGCGCGAAAGATCATGACCTCGCGCCACAACGTCTCACCAATCGCCATTATCAAGCACTGTTTCAAGGCACAAAAGACTACTGGCAACGCTGGCTCTCGCAATGCCAATATCAGGGCCGATGGCGTGAAATGGTGTATCGTTCGGCACTCGCCTTGAAATTGCTTACCTATGCCCCAACAGGTGCAATTGTAGCCGCTCCAACTACCAGTCTACCGGAAACGGTTGGCGGAGCGCGCAACTGGGACTATCGCTATACATGGTTGCGTGACGCTGCCTTTACACTCTATAGTCTCCTCATCCTTGGCTTCACTCAGGAAGCTGAGTCCTTTATGGGCTGGCTCGATGCACGTTGTCACGAGCTAAAACCTAATGGCACACTACAACCTATGTACACTATCGACGGTGAGCACGACCTCACCGAGATTAGTCTTGACCACTTATCAGGCTATAGGAATAGTGGTCCTGTTCGTGTGGGCAATGAAGCTTATAAACAGCAGCAACTCGACATCTATGGCGAACTGTTGGACTCTATCTACATCTTTGACCGCTATAAAGACATTTCGTACGACCTGTGGTCTAACCTGCGGCGTTTGCTCGACTGGCTCGCATCAAACTGGCGAACTAACGACGAGGGCATATGGGAGGTACGCGGTGGTCCCAAGCCATTCTTGCACTCACGTGTGATGAGTTGGGTTGCATTTGATCGTGCATTGCGTATCGCTCGACATCGTGGCCTACCCGCACCCATTGAGCATTGGACACAGACGAGTGCGGACATTTATGAAGAGGTGATGCATCGTGGTTGGAATGAAAAGGCCGGTAGTTTTGTTCAATATTATGGAAGTGATGCAGTCGATGCCAGTTCTTTACTCATGGTTCTGACAAAGTTCACTGGCCCCACCGACCCACGCATGATCGCAACCATCAACCGCGTACAAAAAGAGCTTACCAGCGACTCCCATGTATATCGCTATAATCCTAAAGTCGCGGCAGATGACGGCTTAGGCAGTCTGGAAGGAACGTTTAGTCCTTGCAGTTTCTGGCTTTCCGAAGCATTAGCGCGTGCAGGTCGGCTCGACGAAGCTCGCTTAGTCCTGGAAAAGATGCTCACCTATTCTAATCACGTTGGACTCTTCGCAGAAGAAATTGGACCAACAGGTGAGGCACTGGGGAACTTTCCCCAAGCATTTACCCACCTTTCACTTATCAATACCTGTTACAACATGGATCGTGCCCTAAATGGGACGCTTCATGGCTAGAGAGTCGGCCGGGAGGCCGCAAGAGTCTCCCCTACATATTGGAAACCTCTACATGTAGAGGAGACCCTTGCGGTCTCCCTGCCGACTCAGAAGTCCTACCTACGCTTGACGTAATGTGGGAGAACAGATACAATGTAAGTATTGGAATGTCGGGTAAATAGCCTACTTATCCACCGGGCGACGAAGACCGTCCGGTTTTATTATGTCTTTGAAGAGAGTATATTGAGGAAAGCACCCAGAAGAATATGCAGGTTATGAGTAATACTAATATGACACAAACGGCTGAAAAGCTTGTAAAACGGACCGACATTCGCAATGTTGCTATTATCGCACACGTCGATCACGGTAAAACTACCCTCGTCGATGGGTTGCTGAGACAAAGCCATATCTTCCGTGAAAACCAGGATATGGGCGACCTGATTATGGACTCCAACGATCAGGAGCGTGAGCGCGGCATCACTATTCTATCAAAAAATACCGCAATCAACTATCATGGTATCAAGATCAACATCATCGACACGCCTGGACACGCCGACTTCGGTGGTGAGGTCGAACGCGTTCTCAATATGGCTGACGGCTGTATTCTGCTTATCGACGCGGTTGAAGGCCCAATGCCTCAGACACGCTTCGTCCTGCAAAAAGCCTTTGAACTTAATCTACAGCCTATCGTCGTCATCAACAAGATTGACCGCCGTGATGCCCGTATCGATCAGGTGCTAGAGTGGACGCAAGACCTGTTCTTGGAACTCGCAACAACTGATGCACACCTGAACTTTCCGGTGCTCTATGCAATTGGACGTGATGGTGTGGCAATGTATTCTCCTAATGATGAGCGCGTTAACCTGGAGCCATTGTTTGAAACTATTGTCAACACCATTCCAGCACCAATGGTCGATGTCGATGCTCCCCTACAGATGCTTGTAGCTGCGCTGGACTATGACGACTACAAAGGCAAATATGCCATTGGGCGTATCGTCCGTGGCAAAATTGCCCCAAATACGTTCGTGTCTCGCATCAATCGTGATGGTGTAGTCTCGCGTCAAAAGATTAACCTTGTGTTGAGCTACAAAGGCTTGCAACGTACAGAGGTAGAAGAGGCGCAAGCAGGTGAGATTGTCGCGTTGACAGGCATTGCTGATGCTAATATTGGCGAGACCGTCGCGGACATCAATACACCAGAAGCTTTACCAACGATTGCCATTACTGAGCCAACACTCAAAATGACCTTTGGGGTCAATAGCAGCCCGTTTGCTGGTCGTGAAAGCAAGTACCCGACCTCGCGTCAGCTTCGCGCACGCCTCTATCGTGAGCTAGAGACGAACGTAAGCTTGCGTGTCGAAGATGGCAATTCGCCTGACGAATTTGTTGTCTCAGGTCGTGGCGAACTGCACCTCTCCGTACTTATCGAGACGATGCGCCGTGAGGGATACGAGTTCCAGGTATCGCGCCCAGAGGTTATCACACGCGAAGACGAGAATGGGAAGCTTACCGAGCCTATCGAGCACCTCATCATCGACACAAAGGACACCTACATTGGTGTGTTGACCGAAAACCTCGCCACGCGTAAGGCGCAGTTGATCAATATGACCAACGATGGTTCAGGCAATGTGCGTATCGAGTATCGCATTCCTACACGTGGCCTGATCGGTTTCCGTAATGCCTTCTTGACCCTGACAAAGGGCAACGGAGCTATGAGCAGTATTCTGCTCGGTTTCGAGCCGTGGCTTGGCAAGATGGGCAATAACCGCATGGGTGCGCTTGTCGCATCTGAGCAAGGTAGCGCGATGACCTACGGTTTGAACAACGCGCAGCAGCGCGGCGATACCTTCATTGAGCCAGGTACTCCTGTCTACGAAGGTATGATTGTTGGTCTCAACTCACGGCCCGATGACATGACCGTTAACATCTGTAAAGAGAAGCAGAAGACAAACATCCGCTCCTCCACCTCAGACATCTCGGTCCGTCTGACTCCACCAATTCTGATGAGTCTTGAGCAGTCGCTTGACTTCATCAACAACGACGAACTGGTCGAGGTGACACCCTTGAACATTCGCCTGCGTAAGAAGTTCCTGACACAGCACGAGCGGATGCGCAACCGCGAGTAAACCTCGGCAGAGTAATAGACAGAGGCACCACACAAATTTGTGGTGCCTCTGTCTATTACTCCGCTCAAATAATCAGTACGATACTTTCCATATACTCATCATGCTGTTATAATCAATGCGTATAAAGCTAAATCATATGTAGGAGGTCGTGCGTGTCGTTACCAATTATAGAAGTGGATGATCTTTCCTCTTGGGTAGACGATATGCTTCATCTCGTTGATATCTACCGTCTCGATGTCAACAAAAGACTGGATTCGCGTCAAAAGGCTGAGCTTGGACAGTTTCTTACACCTATGTCTATTGCTCGCTTAATGGCTTCCATGCTAACTTGTCATGAACCGATAGTTTCCCTTCTCGACCCATGTGCAGGAGTTGGTTCGTTGTTTGCAGCAAGTGTTGCTGAACTTTGCCAACGCTCACAGCCACCACAAGAAATACATGTTACAGCCTACGAAATTGATCCTTTACTAGCTGCATACCTTCCTAATACGCTTAAACTATGTGAAGAGATGTGTAAACGTGTGCATATTTCGTTTACTGGAGAAGTGCGGCAAGCTGATTTTATCGAGAACTGCATCAATGACACAACAACAAATCTCTTTACGTTAACTCCTGTACGAACATTCAATTGCATAATCCTTAATCCACCCTACCGAAAAATTCAGACAAACTCAAAATTATCAAAACTTCTGCTGAGTAATGGTGTCAAAACAACGAACCTTTATACGGGTTTCTTGGCTTTATGTATGCATTTGCTGTCGCACAATGGAGATATGGTTGCTATCACGCCTCGTAGCTTTTGCAGTGGTACGTATTTCAAACCATTTCGTACATCGTTCCTTCATACAATGGCTCTTCAACGTCTTCACCTTTTTGAGTCGCGCATCAATACGTTTCATGAAGATGAAGTGTTGCAAGAAACAGTCATTCTTTCAGCAATAAAAGCTTCTGTGGAACCTGAAACAATTTTCATTACAAGTACAACTGGTCCTGACGACACGTTTGTCATCACACGCAAAGCTCTTTATACTGAAGTAGTTGTCCCTAATGACCCTGAGTCCTGTATACGTATCGTTTCTGACGAGGGTGGACGGCAGATTGCACGAAGAATGGCAATGCTCCACACACAACTCACTGATTTAGGTATAAGCGTTTCGACAGGAAGAGTTGTTGATTTCCGCGTTCAGGAATCTCTACGCTTGCTTCCTGAAGATGGAACAGTTCCACTCATCTATCCTACTCATATTTCTTCTGGAACAGTAGTTTGGCCTAAACCACAGGCACGAAAACCGAATGCCATCGTTGTTTCCAATCAAAGCCATGACCTACTATTACCCAACGAAACCTACGTACTTATGAAACGATTTTCCTCAAAAGAGGAAAAGAGGCGTGTTGTTGCCGTCCTCTATGAACCACATGATTTTTCTGTAACTCACATTGGTTTTGAAAATCACCTGAACTACTTTCATCACAAACTGCACGGACTTGACTCTCTCGTAGCAAAAGGGCTTACAGCTTTTCTTAACTCGACATTTGTTGATATGTATATCAGATTGTTCAATGGTCACACACAAGTAAATGCAACCGATTTACGAAATATGCGTTATCCAACGCAGGAACAGCTTGAGGAAATAGGTACAAGACTTCTCAACAAAGTACTTTCACAATCTGTTATTGATGATTTAATCGAGGAGATACTTTTTTCCATGAACGATGACCAGAAAATGAATCCTATTTCGAGCAAGAAACGTATTGAAGAAGCTCTTACAATACTGAAAGACTTGGGATTCCCTCGTCAGCAACAAAATGAGCGTTCAGCACTTACACTTCTTGCACTGCTAGATTTACAATCTGATCAACAATGGTCTGAGGCAAAGAGTCCACTTCGTGGTATCACACAGATGATGAACTTTTTTGATCAATGTTACGGGAAGAAGTATGCACCCAACTCACGGGAGACGGTTCGTCGCCAAACTATACATCAATTCTTGGATGCAGGGCTGATTGTGGGAAATCCTGATAACCCGAATCGACCAATCAATAGCGGTCAAACTGTCTACCAAATAGAACCGAACGTTCTTGGCCTTCTAAAGAGATATAATACTTCTGAATGGGATGTAGCACTACACGACTACCTTGTTGACATCGAAACACTGCAAAAGCGTTATGCGCAGGAACGGGAGTTATCACGTATCCCAGTGAAGATTGTAAAGGAACAAACTATTACGCTTTCTCCTGGTGGACAAAATGTGCTGGTAGAGCTAATTCTACGTGAATTTGCAGAACGATTTGTACCAGGGGGCAAACTTTTGTATGTAGGTGATACGGATGAGAAATTTGCCTATTTTGATGCGGAGAGCTTACAGGAATTAGGTATTACTCTTGAGCCACATGGGAAAATCCCCGATATTATTCTCTATGATGAAACAAGAAATTAGTTAGTACTGATTGAAGCAGTAACAAGTCATGGTCCAATTACTCCTATGCGACACGAAGAATTAAAAAGATTATTTGGTCAGTCCCACGCAAAGCTAGTATTCATAACGGCATTTCTCGACCGTCAAGCTTTGAAAAAAGAACTCAGCAACATTTCTTGGGAAACTGATGTATGGGGTGCGGAATCTCCCTCGCACTTGATTCACTTCGATGGTGAACGTTTTCTAGGACCATATTAGAGAGTTGCTTATTTACTCCATCACATTGTTCACAGAAAACACAAATGCATCACCATTATAAGTTGTGAAGCGATTGAGGGCCGGATGCGGTATCTCTTCCTTCAAGAAACCTGCTGTACCTCCAAACGCATTCAAACCAGCTTTGCATTCTTCAAGAATTTTTTCAGGAACGTTTGACTCTTCGGTGACTTCTTGATGAATAGTAAACGGATTCATACCACTTATTTCTTTAAAGAGATAACCCATAGGAGTCCAGTCAGGCTCGTTTTCAGGTTTAGGAAATAGCTTGCCCTCACGTAATACCATTTTCGCGTTAGGAAGTTCTTTTATATGATGTCCGTTACCACACCAAACGAGAAGCTTTGCATCAGCTGATAACGGTTGAAGTGCATGAATAATATTTTTTGCCTGAGCCTCTTCACGCCAGTTTGTGACTTCTTGGCTCATCATGTCTTTTTGCGCTAGTTTGGCTGGCATCTTATCAAAATCTGCCTCATAAGAGATAAGTGTCCATCCCAGGTCGAGTGCAGTCTGTATTAAAGCTCGCATCTCCGGTTGCACCAAATATCCTTGTTTGACCTCTGGCACATTTCGCATCTGGTTCGCTTCTTCTGCAAACTGAGGGTGCAATGCCTCCATCGCAAAATGCCGTACTCCTGCTTGATGTGCAGTCGGCAGAATACGCTTCCCAATTTCGCGTGTTCGTACACAACGTAAATAACCGTTGTGAAACTCATTCATCATCACGATGCGTGCTTGAACAAAACCAATTGTTACCAGTTCTTCAGGTGTGCGCCACACTGCTTTACCTTGTTTTATCAACTAGTATAGTTAACATAATAACAATGTTCAATTATATCAACCCTTCACTACAAATGATTCTTGGTACCTCTTCCTCGGCGAGTTGTCTATTTCTACTTTCGACCCAATCGCGCATGTTGTGCTGGAAGTAGATCTGCCCTAGACTTTTCAATAAATCACGCCCACTCACACTATTTTTGCGTAAGAGGTTGAGTTCTCTATTAATGGCAGTGGTGATAGCACCGCGAAAGGCTTTTTCGAGCAGGTTTATTTGAGCCTTTTCATCTTCATCTGCTGCGAGCTTAAAGAGTTCACGTAACTCTCGTAGCACATACCGTTGGCTTTGGTTTAGAGAAAGTGTGTGTTCTCGTTCTGCTTGACGATGCTTTACCTCTTCGATAAAACGTCGTTTTACACGCATGACTGCTTTGTTGTAATTATCGGGTTGCACACCCTGCACGGTCTCTGGTGTTGCCTTAATTGTACCTAAGATACGTGGGATATCACGCGATACAATGTCGCCTTGCTCATTTACAAGAAACAACTGCTGATAGCGTCCCGCCTGACAAAATACATATATACCTCGTTGCCCACTATATTTTGTGCTACGGATACCATCCTGCAATCGTGCGATACGCTCATATTCGGCTGGTTCCTCTTTTCGCAATTGCCGCATGATTTCTTCAGCTTCGTTCAGGTCCAGAAATTCTTCGTCCTCTTCAAAAAGGCTAAGCTGACCGCCTTGTTTCTCATAAATAGCGTACATCGCTTCTTCATTTAATTGTTCAGTCCCATCAAGAATAGCTGAGTCCTCACCAATGGTGTTGTGTATCTCTTGAATACGATTATGCAGCTTTTGGCGCAGTCCTAGATGCTTCTCTATGCCTGTTTCGGGCAGAAAGTTGAAGCCGTATACTTTCGCATGTTCACTGCCGATACGGTCAATACGACCAAAGCGCTGAATGAGACGTACAGGATTCCAGTGCAGATCGTAATTGATGATCTTATCGCAATCCTGCATGTTCAAACCTTCGGCTAACACATCGGTAGCGATAAGCGTGTTTAATTCTGTCTCGCCGCTCTGTAGCTGATATTCGGGATTCGCGACAGGTGCAAACCTTCCCACTGCACGTACCTTATTTTTATCTCCACTATAAATCACCTCAATATCTTTGTATACACCATTGGCATTCAAATTTTCAAAGAGGTAGCGAGCAGTATCGGCATATTGCGTGAAGATGAGACACTTTCCACCACACAACGGTGCCTCTTGCAGTCGCCTTTTGAGTGTTTGCAATTTGGCATCTTGCTCCGATGAAATAGGCGCGACAAGAAACAAAATCTTCTCCAGCAAACGGATATCATGCTCGATATGTTCTCGCAAACGTAGAACGTCAAAGTCGATAGCTTTGTAGCGCCCTGATACCGCCGTTAACGCATCGACAAGTTCTCGCTCTTCAGCATAGTCAGACTCATACAAAATGTTTTGCGCGTCCTCACCTGCTGGCACAAGCCCCTCTGCTAAAGCGACGAGAAATGCCTTATGCATTTTGATGAGGCGCCGTACCGTCTCCTGAAAAGCGTAGACACTGGACTCGAAACGCTTGAATAACAGCACACGAATCAGACCGCGCAAGTTTGTTCCAGCACGTTGCATCGTCGCGTATGGCTCTTGCTTCTGTTTACTTTTTACGACATAGTGCCAAAGGCCATAGCGGGCAAAAGTCAATTCGTCGTCCGCAAGGTCAAGCACGAGTCCCTTGCGTGGTGTGCCAAAATAGGTGCGCAGTTGTTGGTACAATCCTTTATACGTGTCTTCGATGCTATACTCAATGGTTTCCAATTCACGCGCAGGAAAGAATTGATGCTTGCCACCGACCATGACATACGCACGTCTTTCTCCATCCAGATACTGCTTGAATTGTGCCGCATCAAGCGGATTGTTTGTAATCGCATCATAGCCATACCAACGCATAATATGGTTACGGGTGCGTCGAATCAGTATGTTCGTGAGCAAGTCAGGCAAGGCACGTTCGCCTTTCTCAATAAGTTTGAAGTATTCTTTGAGATTGGGCGGGTCTACTGGAAGATCAGTGATGTCGTCCTGATGAAAGAGTTTAATTTGGGCATAGACATCCCAAGCACTCTTATTGCGTGGTGTGGCTGTTAGAAAACAGCACCGCTTGCCAGCTGCAAGGAATGTTTGCACAACTTTATAGCGTTGCGTACCAGAATGTCGTAAGTTGTGGCTCTCATCAATTAACACAAAGTCGCGGTCACGATATTTCGCATCTTTAAGCAGAACATTGACATTGCCCTGCTCATCCTCGCGCAAATAACCCATAGATAAGACACGTGCATTGAGTTGATACACCTCGTTTGACCGCTCCCACATCTCGACTAATGGTGCGGGACAAATAATTAGTGGGCGCGAATGCTCGGTGCGTTCAAAATGCTTGACGATAGCTGCACCAATATAGCTTTTACCAAGACCGACGACATCAGACACAAACGCGCCACCGAAATCTCGAATGATCTGTACCGCCTGCCGTACCGCGACCTTCTGAAAGTCCGCCAGCCTTGATGTGATCTCGTCATCCCACAAAATGTCGCGCTCCTCATCGCCCTCAATACGATCTCTGACAAGTGTATACAGTGTCTTCATATAAATATCGTAGGGACGCGCTGGCACAACGGCCCATGACTGCTGCATCTCACGCATTAACGACTCGTCGAAATCTTGCGACTCCTGCCATAGCTCATCAAACCATGTAACCAGTTCCGCATGATTATCATTGCCTTGCACCACCACATTGAGTTCCGTGTTATGACTCACCCCAGACAACGTGAGATTCGACGAGCCAATAATCGCAATGCCCTGCTCATGACGCTCAACAGGCTTCCCTACTCTATCGAACAGAGTATTATAGTAGTCAAAGATATACGCCTTAGCGTGCAAACGCCCTTTTGTATAAACGCGTACCTTGAGCCGCTTCTCTTCAATCATGCGCACGAGTGTCTTTACCAGCACTTCACATGCATCGGTCTGGTCCATCTGCTCCACAATCGAGCGAATGTTGGTCGCTGTATCATTTGCCATGCGCGTCATATCAACACGACGTGGGTACGATTGTGCCTCAACCGCCTCTTGCACTAATTCTAAACGTCGATAGCCCTCGGCAAGTTGCTCCAGTGTCTCGCGGTTCGTCGTGTTGCCAATCAGTAAACGTAATTCCTTGATATTCTCAAGCCGTTCAGCAATACTCTCTAAGCCCGACAAAAAGAAATAGCCAACAGCAAAGCGCGCTATCTCTGTGGAGTCAAGCATACGGTTGATATGGTCTACCAGTTTTTCATTACGATTATCTATAATATCATGTGTGGGCATTACGTGTTCTCTCTTATAGGCTTATGCGATATCATTTGGTTTCCAAACAGTCATTCCGGTAATTAATGCGAAGTCCTCATCATTCGTTACAATATCATAGAGTGGAGCACTTCGTCGATTGACCTGACAGGTCTTCATGGAACCTATATGAATAGAATCGCCTGTCAATAAAGCATATTTTGAGCGTTCCAGCTTCGTTTCGACGAGCAGTTGCCGCGTGACAGGCAACACTTGTAACCCGATAGTGAGAAGTTCTTCAAACTGTTCTTGATATTTCACAAGAGCAAGTGCTTTTGTACGGTCTCGCTTAAAACACTCTTTCAGTTTCACAGCACTTGGTGACGGAATAAAACCTCTCACAAAGGCTTCTTTAATCATCAACTTATGCACAAGGTCAGAGAGCACCTGCGTATTGACGTAGGCTCTAACCTCACGTAACGCCACACGTTCAATAAACGAGGCGCATGAACGCGACTTCGCGCTCAGGGCATAATCAAAGATATTTGTATCGACAAAGACTCTTGACCCCTCTGGCAAATCATCCAAATCAGGCACTAAAGCCTCCCACGATCTCTTCCTCTTCCTCCTCCACATCTGGCACCCCAACCCATGCACCTGTTAATTTACGTACTGTCTCAACCCGCTTACGCGTCTCTTTTGTTGTGGTCATACTCTTTGCCTTGTTTAGACGTAAACTCACAAGCGTCCTTACACCTTCGTAGACAGCATCCTGCTCACCTCTTGTAAGATTAAGAGCATCAAAAATGATGGCATCTAAAGCTATACGTTCAGATGAAGGCATTAATACATTCCAAGCAGTGGCTGTAAATATCTCATCTCTCTGCAATTGAATTTCTTTAGGATGAACACATAGCAAGTCGCTTACTTCATAGGTTTGAATTTTGAGTAAACCATCGCCAAAATTAGAACGTCCAGCAACATTTACCATTAACTGAAACACCGTCGAGTTGAGCGAGGCACATAGAGGTAGAACAAACTGTTGAGGAACAATAACCTCTTGAAAATTATCACTAAAATAACAGCTTTCAGGCGCATAAAATGTCTTGGCTGTAGTATCAATAAGATAGTTAAAGCTTAGAGAGGGAGTGCGTCTTTCCCCTAAATCCCACCATCGTGCCCTTCCTGCACAGCTTGGTCTTTTTTGAAATCCTTGAGATTCGCCCCACTCGATGTACTTTAGTGCTTGTGTGCCTTTTAGTTCTGCCTTGCTTTTATGACACATAAACAGCTTTGATTTCAGAGTATTTGGGTTTATCAAAATGCTTCTACACTCGCGTGGACTCTTGATGACAGGCACTAAAAACTCTGGCTCGATGCCCCATTGTCGCGCTGTTGACTCATCCAGATAAAAGAACTCATTAGCCCCTGTTTTGATACCAAAGCGTACTTCGGCAACGTCACCAAGCCGCACGAGTTTGTCTTTGCCCTTCTCCATAATCGTCCAGTAGATATCGGGAGCACGGAGATATTTTCCGCCCCACTTGTTGCCTGTATACGCTACCGCACTTTCCGCAACGATAGTAGGTTTCTTGCCCTTCTTACTCGTCTGTTCCTGTTCTTCGTCGTCGCCCTCCACAGTAGGCACTTTGCCATCTTCTAGCAGGGCTTGCTGCTGAATGGGAAAGACGCGATAGGCCATATGTGTCTGGCGTTCATGTGCCGACTCAATGGTCTCGAATATGCCAGGAGCCAGGAGTTGCTCAAAAGGAACACGGCTCATGACGAAACGAGCGGTCTCTGCAAGCCCCCAATCTGACTCCTCGTTCGGTGGCGAGAAATGCGCGATAATCGTGTTGACACTCGCCGAGGCAAACGAGCGTATGGTCTCGTTGTCGAGAATGAGCTTGATATGGCAATGCTTGAGCAAAAATTCTTGCAGGTCGGCCCCATAGCCCACATCGAGCCAGGAGTTAGAGGTGATGAAGCAGAACGCACCCTTGTCATTCAACAGCGACAAGCCGAGCAAATAGAAATAGATGTACAGGTCACTCTTCTGATTAATTGGATTCGTCACGGTTTGCTTACCATACTTGTCTGTATAGCCAAAGAAGCGTGGGAAGAGTTCGTAGACCATATGCGCAAGCTTTGCTTTATAGGCTTTGTTATCTTCCTTCGTCGTATCTTTCAAGTAGGGAGTGTGAATGTGCTCCTGTCGCAAATAGGGCGGATTGCCAATCACAATGCTGAAGCGACCCTGCTCCGCAAAGATTTCACCAAAAGCGATATCCCATACAAACGGGAGTGTCTTCGCTGTTCCTAAGGCATCGCGTGTTCTGCCCAATTGTACAAGTTCGTCTTCACACTCAGCTAATTGCTTCTGACGTTCAAACAGTTGTTTTGCTGGACTTAAAAAAGGTCCATCGAATGGAAGTTGCTCTGCACGTCCATCCTCAATCAGCACCATTTGCTGCGCTTGCACATCCTCAATCTGTCGCACCAGCTTTTTTCTTTTTTCCTCTGTTTCATGAATGCGATTGTCCAGCATTTCGATAAAAAGTCGTCGCTCCTCACGCTCGACATCCTCCTTAGTACGAAGTTCGCGTGAAGTATTGTTGTAGTAAGCTAACTTCTGTTCTTTTAACCACCCCACTCGCTTTCTAAGCGTCAAAGGAAGGTCTTGTTTATGTCTTAATCCAAGCTTAATACCACCAACTTCTTGCACAAGGCTATCACCACAACGTATATTAAAGGTAAAGTAGGGTAGCAAAGGCTCAAATTTGTATTCAAAGCTTTCATCTAATTTAGCATCAACAACGAGAGCTAACCAGAGACGCAGTTCAGCAATATGAACAGCCCATTCCATTACATCTACACCGTATAAACTTTGCCCAATGATACGTTTCTTACGCTCATAGGCATTGTAAGATTTATTAGCATCTTTGGTGTAGGCGTGCTCTAAACCAAGAGCAGCAACGGCGCGCTCCATCAAATCATCTAACACTGAAAGCATTCCAACAAGAAAAGCACCTGACCCACAAGCAGGATCAATCACTTTGACAAAGATGAGTTGGTCATATATCTTTTGCCAAAGTTCTGCCTTCATTAAGCGTCTGTTGACATCCTCTTTATCTTCTAACTCAAGAGCAAAGACAGCATCATACAGTAGATATTTATGTTCCTCGCCAAGATGATTTGTGAGATAGTCCACCAGTGCAAGGCGACACATTAGGTCAATCTCGGTACGTGGTGTATAGAAAATGCCTGCATCGCCACGCTCGTCTATCTCTGTTGAGACATTGACAAGACTTTCATACACGGTCCCAATCATCTCAGGATCTACCGCAACCTCTTGATCGAGTGGACTATCCTCAGCAATGGTGAAATTGTAGCGTTGCAGCAAGTCAAATATTTGTATAAAGCGTGCATCGCTGACAACAAATCCTTCTTTTCTATCCAGGTCGTTTTCAGTAAACAAGCCACCATTGAGAAATGGAGCGAGCATAAGGATATCATGAATGTGTGAAGGAAAATGATTAAATGCTACCCCGTATCTGTTGTTGAAAGCGCGGAAGAACAACGTGGTAAGCCATGTGCTTACAAACGTATCCGGTTCGTGGTCAGCTTCAACACTTTTATAGGCATCCCAAAATGTTTTGAGAAATTCTGTGTCATTACCCAACCAACGTTTACGCTGAATAAAATAGAGGAACATGCAACGATTGAGCAGTTGAAGCGCATAGTCATGCGCCCACGTTTCATCACCTGTCTGCTTAAGCAAGTCTTTCTGCAGGATGTCGAACGTCATTCGGTAGTCGCGGAAGAAGGTACGCGTAACTGCCTCTACGTCAAAGGCTCTGTCAAGCACGTCTTGAATCGCTAAAGCTGAAAGCGTTGCGATATCTTCGCTCATTGTGCTCAGGTCAAGCATAGCAATACGCTCGATAGCGGTACGTAGCTGCTCCTCTGGCCCAATCGTGATACGACGGAACAGGCGGCGTTTGACCTCACCTACGCCTTCTTTGACGTTGACAAAATGCCATCGGTGCTGTTCTCTGTCAGAGAAAACGAACAATGCATAAAGGTGATCTCGAAGAAGTTTAGAAATAAGTGTGCGTTCATGTCCGAGCGACAGTGAGCCACGTAAACGAATATAAATTATTGCAAACTCACCATCATCATTTGTAGCAATAATACGCGGATTCTCATTTTCATACAGTAGTTCCCGACTTTTCACATCAGGAAGATTCAGCCTATCGTTCGCATACTTGTAGCTTAGTTCGCGTGTAAATAAATCTCTTAATGGCTCCAACTGGTGCTGTGCTTGCAACTCATGAAGCCGACGTGCGACACGTCCCCGTGTTTCATCTACAGTTGTTGACACTGTATCTTGCTTACTCATACCAGCCTCACTTCCTAGATATCACCCTTCTCCACATTGCCCACGATAAGTACGTCTACATAGTGTAAACCAAATGCCTCCACATGTCTACACTATTTTTTCTGCTCATCTTGGTAAAAAACTTAACAGTGATCTCACACCATTTCTGATATAACATTCCTGATGGAGCAAGAATACTCCATCTCTCGTTCTCACGAGATGTTGAATGTATACATGGAAACGTAAGGAGACATTGTTCATGCATATTGCTAATCCTCTCACCCTCGCACTCTGTATCGTTGTATTCGTCGCGCTTGTTAGCGCGATTGTGTGGTTTGTCCGTGTTCGGAGTCGTAAATCGAACACACTGCCACGTCATTAAAGGAGCATTGTTACAATGGCATCTATACAGTTAGAGCGAGTACCACAGACGCCAGCACAAGAAGAGCATCAAACAACATCCCCTAGCCAAAATAAGGCACAACGTCACGGAATTGTATGGATCATGGGTTCATTCCTCTTCTGCCCTTGCCACCTTCCCCTGACGCTTGGTTTGCTCGCCGCCATTTTTGGTGGTACAGCACTTGGCGCGGTGCTTGTTCATTACTCTCTCATCGCAGGAATCGTTATCACATCGATTTGGGCGACCGGTACATGGTATGGCTTCCGCAAATTACGAGCCACAAGCACCACTGCATGTGCTATCCCAACTCGCTAAGCGGGAGTATACTAAAGAAAAACACGCTTTTGTAGGTTCCTTTCTACAAAAGCGTGCCATTTCTGAACGAAATTTCTCATGGAAGGAACGTTTCTATGCGCCTATTGATAGTTGAAGATGAGGAAGACTTGGCAGATGCATTAGTACGAGGATTACGGCAAGAGGGTTATGCCGTTGATGTAGCCCTCAATGGACAAGAAGGCTGGGAATTAGCCGATGTCAATGACTACGACCTTCTCTTACTCGACCTGAATTTACCCGATATTGATGGCATAGAGATTTGTCAGCGACTTCGCAAAACACATCCACAACTCCTCATATTAATGCTCACAGCTCGTGGCACTGCTCATCAGCGTATTGCAGGATTAGACGTAGGAGCTGATGATTATCTAGTCAAACCGTTTGACTTTGGCGAACTGGTCGCAAGAATACGTGCGTTATTACGGAGAGATATGCGTGGACGCGACCCTATACTTCGTTATCAAGACATAACACTTGATCCATCGGCCCGCGTCGCATGGAAAGGGACAAAACGGCTCGAACTCACGAAGAAAGAGTTTCGTGTTCTCGAATATCTTTTGCATCATCCAACAGAAGTCGTCACACAGGAAGACTTGTTAGAGCACGTCTGGGACATGCGCTCTGACGCTTTCACAACAACAGTGCGTGTTCATGTCACCTCTTTACGACGCAAGTTAGGTGACTCGACAAATATGTATATCGAAACAGTCGTTGGAAGCGGCTATCGACTTGGCACACCCACCCTACCAGGAGCAGCGCAGTGACAAGGAACATCTTTCAGTCGAGAAACCGTATACTTAAACATCTACAATTAACACTTCGGCTTCGCTTAGCTCTATGGACGAGTGGTATGTTTGTGGTCCTGTGTCTTGGTTTAATTCTATTTATTAACCTTACTACTGCCCTTACCAAAGCACATCAACTTTTCAACGTCTCTGTTATTGGATTTCTGCTTGTCACAATAGGTGGCGGCTTTGGTGCATATTGGATAGCAGGTATAGCGTTGCGTCCTGTCAAAAATATCAGTGAGGCAGCATCACTCATAGATATTGATACACTTTCTACACGCCTGTCAGTCGTTGGGGCACAAGACGAACTCAAAAACTTAGGTGATACGTTTAATGCAATGTTAGACCGCCTTGAGCAAGCGTTTGAACTTCAAAGTCGCTTTGTCGCTGATGCAGCACACGAATTGCGTACGCCTCTTGCATCGCTACGAACGAATCTTGAGGTTGCGAGAAGAAATCCACAAACGACCCTCCAAGACTATCAGAAGCTTTTTTCAACCGTCGAACGAGCAGTAGCGCGTTTGGAAAGCCTTGTTGCCGCTCTTCTTGTCCTCGCAACAGAAAAGCAAGCATTGATATCACAGGAAGTTGCGTTATTACCGCTTATAGAGGAAGTACTTTCCTCGCTTCAACCGCTATGTGCAAAGTACGAAGTGACGCTGTATCTCGAAGCGCAGGCTGATACATCGCTTTATGGAGACGAGCATCTACTAGCCTTAGTCTTTCGCAATTTGCTCGAAAATAGCATTCGTTATAATAGTCCAGGGGGAACGGTTATGCTCTGTATCGATGAAACTGCAGGACATGTAGTGCTACGTATTTCTGATACAGGTGTTGGCATTACACGAGAGGAACAGTCTCATATCTTTGAACGCTTTTACCGTGTAGATCATTCCCGTTCGCGTCACAAAGGCGGAGCAGGACTAGGACTTTCAATAGTGCATCATATTTTAAGTCTACATAATGGTTCTGTCACTCTTGAAAAGAGTTCTGCAACGGGAAGTACATTTCTCGTAACGCTACCCTGTTATGTAAAGCCGCAGGTGGTTGTAGAAACAGTTATAAGCTAAAGCTTTTATCTGATGTGTCAGAAGTCTCCTGTTTTCTAACTATGGGAAAGTAATCACTCGCGTAAAGTACGTAAGAGCTGTAAAACAGTTGGTTGTTGACGCAGAGTTCTGAGCGCACGGTATCGCCATAGATACACATCTTGCACTTCTACACTTAGTCGCTGTGCCACTTCTTGCTCGTCCAAGCCTATAAGATACGTTGCAAGGAGAACTTGACGATAACGTGGGTTACGTAGTGAGAGCAATGCATCCACAAGAGCCTGCTGCATCTCTTGCACAAGTACCTTCTCAAGAGGATCACCGTTACGAGTGTCTACGAATTGTTCAGCAAAAAGTTCCGTCTGCTCGTCGAGTGAGAGAGAAGCATTACGCTTAGCATGCTCAAAAAACGCATACGCTTGACGAATAAGAATTGTTTGCGTCCATTTGAGAAACGCGCCTGGATCGTCCAGCCCACCAGCAGTTTTTTGTGTTGCAAGTGTAGATAGTATCTCTAACGTCGCGTGTAACACATCCTCAATCGCATAAGTGTAGGTTTGTAGCCGCCGCGCGTACGAGGAGTGCAATAACGACCATTCCAAGTAACGCCTAAGATTTCCAAAGGCTTGATTTCGCCTTTCTGTATCAGAAGAACGCCACGCGTCGTAGAGCACACGGCTACATAGGCGTTGTGCAATGCGTGTAAGCATTTTTCGTGAGGGAACCCTCTCATCAATCCACTGTTCATTCACCTCATTCAGTATCTGCGTTGCCAAAGTCTTCACTGTGAGTAGTCCTTGAGCATATTGCTGTATAGCTCGTTCTGCAATGGCATAAGCACTTGATATGAGCTCATCATTCGACCTACTCATAGACTGCTTTCCTAACTAGCGTTTCCATTTCATTCTCCCCTACCAGCCCACCAGTATAGTGAGAATTTTCGCAATCGTCAGGAATTTTGCAAGTTTTTCACGCGAGTTTTACACCTTTTACTGTAACGAGCAAAATGTGCTCGCGTAAGGCACAACAGTGCATAAAATTGAGAAACGAAGGAGCATTTCAATGGTTATCTCGTTACGTAAATTTCTTTTTCTCGTGCTAATGACCCTCGCCCTGCTAGCTGGAACACTGGGCATAAGTGCGCGCGCTATCACAGCACCACTAACACCCCTCCATCACGTAAGCATTCAGACACAGAATCCACTTCTACCTAGTGGATCGCACATTAACTGTCCCCCACCACCATATGACTGCTAAACGCTGCATTATTGTATAGGAATGTCGGTCGGTAGGGGGGGGGGGGGGG
>CAXUIS010000016.1:0-36683 GCA_964250915.1 uncultured Ktedonobacteraceae bacterium
ATTGTAGCATCTTAACCTTCAACTGTCAAGCTACTAACCTTACACATTAGTGTTCTATGATTTTGACTGGGCTAAGAGTTCAGTGAAAATGTTCTCATGGAGAAGACAAGGTGGTGACTAAGGTCCAGATGTTGGGTTGAACAAAGTGTAGCACATCGGGGTGCCGTGAGTTGATCCAAGTCAAGTGTTCATCTGTGATCAGCTCTCGACGGTAAGGAGCCACTAGGTATTGGAGACCTATCAAATATCCACTCATGTTTCACGTTCATCCAACTCATGAAGGCGATGCTACCGAACGCTCTTAATAGGGAGAATAAGCGCGGCTCCAAGTGATGCCAGGATACCTGACAGCACAAAAAATACCGTATAACTCTGTATGGTCGTGAGAATAATGGCACCCACGGCTGGGGCAAGAACGGCTGGCAACGCATTCGCAATGTTGAGTACACTCATATCTTTCCCTCGCACTGCTGTACTGGTGATAACCTGAGTTGCTAACGCATTGTCCACCGCGAAGTAGCCTCCAAGTCCAAGACCCAGGAATGCTGCGCTGATTTCAACCATCAGCCAGTTGTGGAAGAAGGCTAGGCTGAGCAGTGAAAGCGCGATGAACATACTCGCTCCCATGACAAACACTTTGCGTCGTTGCAAGCGATCCGACATGACTCCACTGCCAACGGCTGCAATGAGTGAAGCTCCTGTCGTAATGATCTGTAAGGTTGCAACGCCTTGAGACGCTTGTTGACCTGGGAAGAGTTGCTCGTAGTGCAGGGCATCCTGAACATAATAGAGCAAGTAGCTGAACGTGAGGTTGAAGCCCAGATAGACCAGAAAGCGCGTGAGCCATGTCCAGGCAAAGTCTGGATACTGCATGGGATTGACCCAGAAGTTCGTCAAGAAGGAACGGAGGTGCAAGGGCGCAACTGCTTCTCGTGGCAAGACCGGATCGCGTAGAAAGACGACCAAGAGGAACATGACAGTGAGGAGCATACCCAGAATTGTGTAGTATGACAGAGGCGTAGACCGAATGAGTAACGCGATCAAGACATCTCCAATCACGATACCGACGGGAGCTGAGAGTCCGACAAATGCAGAGACCGTTGCTCGCTGGCGTACAGGGACGCGATCAGGAACGACCGCCGCGAGTGCCGCCAACACGAGGTTGAGGCAGATTTGCAGGAGTGTCCACGCGAGAGCCAGCACGAGAAAGTTCGGCGCGGTGGCAAGGACCACAAGCATCACACCTCCCGCCAAGGTTCCACCAAGAAGCCAAGGACGTCGGCGACCGAGGCGAGAGGTTGTGCGGTCACTCAATGCACCTGCCAAAAGATTGGCAAGCAAGGCTGCCAACGCTCCCATCGTGGCAACCAGCCCGTAATTACTAATTTTGTGACTTGGATCGAAGGCTGCGACCTGAGTTGGGAGCAGCAAGAGACTGACCGGGAGGATACTCAGGTGAACGACCGTATTCGACGCACCGATGAGCAGTTGCATGAGAAATGCAACAGATCGTGTTGGTTCCTGAAGTGCTTCAGGAACCGTGACATTCTGGTCTTCTCTATTCGAGTTTGTTTTCTTACTCGATACGGTGGTGTTTTGCATCTTGTTCCTACTGCTCATTTACATTGTCCACATTTCATTAAGAAGATCAGAAAGGTATTCTTCTCTCTTTTCTTTCTACTCGACAACTCGCGTGCCACTGACCTTCGACGTGGGGAGCTTCCCCGCCTTCGATGTGCCAATGAGCGTGTTCCCGTCGATAGTGACATCGAATATGAGGTTCAACCGCATCGTCTTGGTGATCGACTGCTTCCATGTCAGCCGATTGCCGTCGAGAATAGGATCAATCAGTGGAATATTTTCTCCTGATCCCTTGGCGACCCCTTCGACAATACCCCCAATCTCGGTAAGTTCAAGGACGACTGCTTGCATCCCAATCGGGGTTGAAATTTTGACGTTCCAGGTACCTGTAATAGACATGAAAATCCTCTTCTTTTATTGCTTGAGTACACGTTGAGGCATAGAGAGACAAAGCAGAGCACGCTACAGAGCGACAGCTTCGAGTCCCTTGTTCTGCCACGTCGTTCCGCGTCGCTCATACTCAAACACTTCTTCCACAGCATTAGCGATGCGCGGACCAAACTCTCGTTCGAGCAGATACAAACCCAAGTCTAAGCCCGAAGTAACACCACCAGCAGTGACTAGATCGCCATCATCAACCACCCTCGCCCGAACCGGGATGGCTCCTGTTGCACCCAGGACATCCATACCCATGAAATGAGTTACGGCATGACGACCTTCGAGCAAGCCAGCCATTGCCAGTGCTAGAGACCCCCCGCAGACTGTCGCAACAAGGACCTTGGGATTGTCCAGTGCTTTCTTCATCAACTTTGGCAGGTCAGTCTCTAGCGTCCGCGCTAATAGGCGCGGGATAGTGTCAATTTCTTGCCCATCCTCGGGTTCGCTGATTCGTCCTGCAGCACCCGGCACGATGATAAGATCAGCGGCGTCTGGGTCCAGGGCTGCTGTTGCATGCAGAACGAGACCGCCAGAGCCACTCACAACCTCTCGTGGTCCTTCTGCCGAAACGAGTTCGACGGTCAGTGCGCCCGACGTTGCAGCTCCTCCCGCGATCAGCACTTCATAGGGGCCAATGACATCAAGTGGGTCAAAACCATCGAATAACACTATCTGAGCGTGCATCGTATATAGTCCTTTCAATACTCTTCGCATATGGTGACGACCAATCGTCTTCTCTACTATAATCTCTATTCGCTCTCTCGAAAAGTGGCTCGATAGCCACCTTTCAACGGATTCAAGCCAATATGTGATGAAATGTGTGCTCTTATGAGCGACAGCATGGTATGCTATAGAGAGACGTTCTTTGCCGTTGTCAAGAAGATAAAAAAATGAAAAGAGGAGGGTGATGCACACTATCGCTGTTCTTGCGTTACCTGGAGTGCTGGCATTCGATTTGTCCACGCCCATTGAGGTGTTTGGGCGCACGCATTTGCTCGATGGACAGCCTGCATATCAAGTGCAGCTTTGTGCTCCCAGCAATGAGATCGACGCAGGCATGTTCACCATGCACGTTTCACGAGGTCTGGACCTGTTAGCGGAGGTAGACACGATTATTCTGCCCGGCCTTGCTGACCCTTTCGCACCACTTCCTGGCGACGTGCTCGTTGCACTGCGCAACGCCGCAGCACATGGGACGCGTATCGCGTCGATCTGTGTTGGAGCATTCACCCTTGCTGCCACAGGACTCCTGGATGGTCTACGTGCAACGACTCATTGGGCTGCCGCAGGTGAGTTGGCGCGACGATACCCAAACGTGAACGTTGATGCCGAGGTGCTGTTTGTCGATAACGGGCAATTCCTGACCTCGGCAGGTGCCGCAGCAGGACTCGATCTCTGTCTGTACATGATCCGCCGAGACTACGGTGCGGCAGTGGCTTCTGACACTGCTAAAGTGACGGTGATGCCCTTGGAACGCGATGGCGGGCAGGCACAGTTCATCGTCCATGAGCAACCCACTGCGGATGGGGAGACGCTTGAACCGGTGTTGCGGTGGATGGAAGAAAACATGTGCCGGGAACTTAGGTTGGAAGACATCTCGGCTCAGGCCATGATGAGTACCCGCACGCTGAGCCGCCGCTTCCGTGAGCAGACTGGCACCACTCCATTGCAGTGGCTGAACCGCTCTCGGTTACGTCAAGCGCAGTGCTTGTTGGAAACCACGGATCACTCGCTTGAGTGGATCGCAAGCCATGTCGGACTCGGCTCATCAACAACCTTCCGTGATCACTTCAAGCACCTCGTTGGCGTCAGCCCGCAGGCATACCGACGCACCTTCCAGGGAACCGCCCGAAAACAGCACTTTCACACTTCCCCTGCTCAGTTTGCCCCACAGCCGTAGAAGCAGGGGAAGAAGAACTTTCGGGATAGTGAAATGTCACGGAAATACTGTGGTTTACGAGAATACTACCTCCTTACTCCTTTGCCTCGTACAAGGGAAGCAAAGATGCCGATGGCAGCAATGGTCGCACAGGCGATAAAGGTGGCTCGGAAAGCTGTATCGAAGATATGCTGATACAGAGGAAGTTGAACGCCGTTAGTATGTATGGCAATAAAGTTTCCAGTAGCAGCACCACCTAGACCTGCAAAAATTGCACCAGCTATAGCCACACTCAAGCTCTGCCCAATGGTACGGGCTGTAGCGAGAAAGCCAGAGGCACTTCCTTGTAGATTGCGTGGAGCCGAGCCTAACAATGCGCTATTGTTTGGTGCCTGGAAAAGACCCTGACCGATGCTGGTAAAGGTTAGACGCCAGACAATATCGAAGATAGAGCTATGTTCGTTGAGCTGGCTTATCAACATCAGGCCGATACAGGCAATGGTCAGCCCGCCAGCCGTGAGCCAGCGTGAACCGATTCGGTCCGCCAGGGAACCGCTAAAGGGAGCGATAATCGCTAGCGTCACTGGTACCGGAGTGAGAAGTATGCCAGCCTGTAGCGTTGAGAAGCCGTGTAGTTGCTCAAGATAGAATGGCATCATAAAGCTGACGGCGAAGAGCGCTAGGAAGCTTAAGAGCAAGCTCACAATGGACGAGTCAAAGACGCGATTGCGCAAAAGAGCTAGCACGATGACCGGGTTGGGAACTCGTTGCTCCACGAACGGTAAGGCTATTAGAGCAAGTATGCCAATGAGAAGCAGAGTCAGGATAAGTGGTGAAGTCCAACCTAGTTCTTGTCCAAAGGAGAGTCCAGCGGTCAAGCCAGCCATGCCTACTGCAATCAGAAATGCTCCAAGAGGATCGAAGCGACCTGGATTGAGATGGATACGCTCTTTGAGAATGAGCAGTGTGGCAATGAGACTAATGATGCCGAGTGGGACATTGACAAAGAATATCCAGCGCCACGAGAGGGAAGCCGTGATAATGCCACCCAGGATCGGGCCAAGAGTGACGCCGAGGTTCACGTTAATGGCGTTGATGCCGAGTGCGCGCCCACGTTCATGTGGAGGAAAGGCATTTGTGAGCATTGCAGGACTAATTGCCATTAACAATGCTCCGCCCAATCCCTGAATTGTGCGCGAGGCGATGAGAATGCCTAGCGAAGGGGCCAGTCCGCAGAGTGCTGAACTCGCGGTAAAGATAATCAACCCCGCTGTCCAGACGACCTTGCGTCCAATCATATCGGCTAGGCGTCCAGCAGTTAAGAGGATAGCGGTGGTAGAGACAAGGTAGGCGATGATGACCCATTCGATTGTCCCACTAAGTGGCACACCGAAGTTACGTGCAATGGTGGGAAGGCTGATATTGACAATTGATGAGTCAAGTGTAGCCATAAAGATGCCAATAGCCACGATAAAGAGCATGGCCCATTTTCCGGCGGTCTCTTCCCCTACTCCTATTGTGTTCTTCGTAGGCTGTGGAAGCGGGATATTAGTGGTCTGCTGTTTGCCATGTGTGGGTACTACCTTCGGCAAATTCTTCTTTTGAGATTGTGCCTCTTGTGACTGCATCTGTGTTATTAGCTTTCTTTATAGACTTGCTATGGAGGGTAGACAGCTAGCGAGGGGTCGAAGTCTCGCTCTATCGCTAGCTGTCTACCCTCCATAGCAAGCCAAGTACCTATTTTACTTTCTCTTTTATTGCTTGTTCAAGCAAGTCATAGCAATCAAAAAAAACATTCGTACACCATTTTTTGTATAGCTTGAACGATCCGATCTATGACGTAGCAGTGATGCTGTCTGAAAATTCCTCCACAGCTTTGAGCAGACGCGCAGGTTGCTCAATTTGCGGGAGGTGCCCAGCCTCCAGGATGAGTTCAAAGCGGGCATTAGGTAGTGCTTGGGCATAGGCACGACCATAGTCAGGGTCTACGACGCCATCACTCTCGCCCCAGACGACGAGGACTGGAATCTTCACGCGCCCAAGGCGGCGACGCAACTTCAGATCGTGCATCCCTTGCCCTTGATCGTAGAGTTTGAGTGCCTGGAAATTCTCACGCATTGCCGCAACCCGTTCAGGACTGAGAGTAGTTGGGTCGATATGGAAGGCTGTCGGGTTATGGTAGCTGAGTGCCGACAACTCGTCAGGAGTCAGAGGAAACACATCGGCGATGGGATGTCCCTCAACTTGAATGCCGACCGCATCAATGAGAACAATACCACTCAAACGTGTCGTGTCTCGCACAGCCATCTCAGCTGCAATCCAGCCGCCAATTGAGGACCCGACGACTATGACATCGCGTAAGTCAAGGCGTTCGAGGAGATCGAGGTAGGTGAGGGCAAGATCGTCGATGCTATTGAACCACTCAGGTCGTGGCTCACCTGCAAAACCGGGGTGGGTCGGTGCCAAGACATGTGTATGTGCAGATAGTGCCTCAGCCAGGCCAGCTACGGTGAATGGTCCGCCACCACCATGCAAGACGAGCATGGGACGACCGCTTCCTCGCTCGTCGAAGCGCACGGTCAAGCCGTCAGCGAAGGTCTCTCTGCGTATCGTAGGGGTTGAAGAGGGGAACGTGCTCATAAGAATTCATCCTTTCAGTTATAGATATTTTCCTGCTTATCCAAGGACATCAGTATCGTAGCGAGCCATGATTGCGCATGCTTGCTCAGGAGTAGGTGGACCAGATGTGGACACAAGCTCGCTCATTTCCTCGAAGTAGTGAATGTACTGAGTGGGTGTAAATGTATTCAGGAAGCGTGCAGGCTTGTCACCTGGATTTGAGAACGTATGTGGTACGCCAATCGGGACCATCACAAAACTTCCTGCACCAGCACGAATGGTCTCTCCATCTACTTTGAACTCTAGTTCGCCTTCTAGCACATAGAATCCCTCCTCGTGAGCACGATGAACATGAGGAAATGGACTCGGTGAGTGTGGCGGAAACGCAAATTCAGCAATTGCCATTGTGTCACGTGTGCGTGTCCCATCTTCTAAAATGGTGATATGGATAGGGCCAAAATGGTGATATGGATAGGGCCAAGAGAGATTGACCAACCTTCTCCTGGTTGTAGTGTGCTAGCGTTCATCGTATCCTCCATTTCTGTTGCTTGCTTGACTAAGCAAATCCACTTAAAAAAAGTGCAATATCAATTAGACGATTGAGGTGCAGTCTGCGCTTCGCGTGAGATTTCCCTCAGCGTTGTCGCGTCACATCCCTTCTCTGCGTACACCTTAGAGGCGGCAGCGATGATGCGTTCCCTTGTCCCTTGTGAAGTTTCAGTTTTTTGCGATTGTGTTTCTTGATTGCTCATGCAAGCAATATACCATTGTATTGAAAGAAATGCAAGGGATGAGAGGATGTAATTTGAAAGAGAGATGCAAAAAGCAGAATACTCCCGTCTAACGCATCCTCATCAAGAGAGCAAGGATGTGTGAAAAATTGTACTATTCTAAGCTTTAGTGGTTGGTACTACACCAAAGTAAACTGCTATGCAAAGTACGCACATGAGGCATAGAAGTACTATTACGGCATAGCCTATCCAATGGTTTCTGATGACACGCTGAGGATTTCGAGGATCATAGATAATTCGCATCGACTTCCCCCTGGCATTCCTCCACGACGAGGAGGAATCTGTACACTTCCAAAGTATTTGTTGCCCATCATGAGTGACGAACTGGACAAGAGGTCGGTAAAGTGTACTGCTCCCAGTTTCATCCCGCTGTACCTCTCGCTCTACATCTACTACCACTCCAATGGTACGTACTCCACCTCTTCGCATGGTCACTTCCTTCCAGAGAGCAAAGATTGCCATCAGGAAAGCAACAATGCCAGCGCTGAGGAACCAAAAATTATGCATAGAAACCTCCAACTCTTCGATACATGAATTTCGATCAAGAGGTCAGTCGGCTTGAAAACTCCCGTTATCAATTGAAGTATTCTAGCATAGAGCGCATCGCAATGAAAGGGCAAGGGGAGCATATAGCAATGACTATATGCATCCCCAAAACGCGCCCATCCCTAACGATAGTTTCGCAGAGTGGGCAGGTATTGCGCTACGTCCGGGTCTTTTAATTCAGCGAGTAGGCTGTCAAAATCGAGTGGCTTGTTCATGGTCTGCATAGTACTTAAGGTCGCATCCTTCATGAGATGCCAGTAGCTAGAATCGCGGTCCCATGCCAGCTCGATGCCGTTGAAGTCGGGGTCATGTAGGTAAATGGCCTCGTGTGTTGTATGGTCCTGCGCTCCATCAATAGTCCATCCATGATCGAGTAGGCGTTTGAGCGCGGCAGCAAGATCATATCGGGTTGGGTAATTGATAGCAAAGTGGTAGAGGCCGACTGTGCCTGGTTCGGGCGGACGACCTCCAAGGCTGTCAAAGGTATTGAGTCCTATGTGATGGTGGTAGCCCCCTGCCGATAGGAAAGCCGCAACCCCCGCATTGAAAAGCAGGTCGAAGCCCATAACCCCATGATAGAAACGGACTGCACGGTCTAGATCAGCAACCTTGAGGTGAACATGCCCGATACGTGTCTGGGCCGGGATAGTGGTTTCACTCATAGCGATTTTTCCTCCAAGTGCAGGCATACACGCCTCTTCCTGAATACAGTCTCCAAGCTCCTTACTTCTCAGGACTGGATCGTCTTCTTGCGTATGCCTGTCATGTAATTCAAATTTTAACTAACATAAGTATACCACAAGATAATTCAAATCTTAACTGTTTGATGATATACTTCAAGGTATGGAATAAAGAAGTTCTCAAATACAGACAAGGAGACGAGAGTATGCAATCTGAAGAGCAGCTACCTCAGGCAACGAGAGAAACCGAGTTGGAGACGCAGTGGCTCACTCCAGCAGAGTTACGCACATGGATGGCTTTTTGGATGGCAAGGCATCTTGTGGACGCTGCCCTTGATCGAGATTTGCGGGCCGTAAGTGACCTGAGCCATAATGACTACCAGATTCTTGCCCTACTCTCCAATGCTTCTAAGCATCAGCTTCGCATGTGCGAACTTGCCGATATGACATTTGGGTCGCGTAGCCGACTCACGTATCAGGTGACACAACTAGAAAGAGCCGGACTGGTTCGACGAGAGGACTGCATCACGGATAAGCGTGGTGCGGTAGCGGTGTTAACGTTCCAGGGACAGGAAGTGCTGAGAGCGGTAGCACCAAGACATCTTACGAGTATCCGGGATATCTTTTTCAATCAGCTCACCGCCGAACAAGTAGCAGCACTTGGCGAGGCCCTCGTGTCCATCATTGCCGGACAAGGAGAGGTGACGGAACTCGAACGTTTCATCGAACGAGAACTGAAACATGACGAGTAGAGTGAATGAGGAATTGCAACGTACACACTTCATGCCTCATAGTGCTGATCCATCTTCGTATCCTATGACTCAGAGTCATAGGATAAAGAAACACTGGTACTACGCTCAGCCATCTGTCACAATCATAGCAGCAAGCAAGAGAAATCATGGACACTTCGCTTGTAAGAGAAAACGTTTTCAGTATGAATTCACAGCGAGAAAATGGAGAAGATCATGACCGACATTCAGCAACAGAGCATCGATCTAGTGAAGTCCTTCTACGCAGCCAAGGAGAGGCGCGACCTTGAGGCTACCGTGGGACTGTTCGCCGACGATGTCGTCTACACCTTACCGCTCAACGCATCGGGTACTCCCGATCCATGGTTCGTGTACACGGGCAAGCAAGCAACGTCCGAATACCAGCGCGGGGTCCTCCAACGATTCTCACAACTACGCATGCTAGACCAGCAATACACGGTCAGTTCGGACGGAAGCACGGTGTTCGTCGAGACGCATGGCGACTACATCGCAGATGAAGGGAACAAGCCATACAATAATGTTTACGTCTTCAAATTTGTTATCCATGATGGCAAGATCACGCATGTCTACGAGTACGCCAATCCTGTTACCTATGCTAAGCTAGCGGGGCTCCCTATTGGCTAGGTCGAAACCGCATAGGCAGTCACGCTAGGCGGACAGTCAGTGATCCTCACCCAAATTTGTGTTCCCCTAAGATTTAGGGGAACACAAATTTGCTCGTACTCAAAGTGGCTCAGATAGTTGAGCGGAATGCTCTAAACCAACCAATTCCGCACTGATGTTCCAGACACGCTCCTGCAATGTTTCGTCATAAGAAATGGGGACAGAGCGTCCCGGCTTGCCGCGCACAAAGTACTTCCCAGTGATGCCTTGCACCTCTGGTGACGTTGCTAGGTAGAGGGCAGTACGCGCTCCCTGTTCGGGCGATTGAAGGAACAGCTTAATGACGCCAACGAAGGGACGCGCGATTGGTGGAGCCACGTTATCAATGATGTTCGTCGCTGTTATACCTGGATGCAAGGCATTGACAGTAATGCCTGTTCCAGTGAGCTTTCGTGCGAGGGCGTAACTACACATCACCATCGCAAGCTTGGCCTGACCATAGACTTCAAAAGGGACAAAGGTCTTCTCGCTTTGCAGATCGTCCAGGTTGATGGTGCGCGTCATGGCATTGGACGCCACGTTGACAATACGTGCAGAAGCACTGGTACGCATTGAGTCCAGAAGGAGATGAGTGAGCAGAAAGGCCGAGAGATGATTGATTGCCAGGTTCATCTCTATCCCATCGACGCTCATCTGACGCTGTTGAATGTGCGAGCCTGCGTTGTTCACCAGAACATGTAGGCTTGAATACCGCTGCTGAAACTCGTTCGCGAGTCTGCGAATCTCCTGTTGGGAGGAGAGGTCTGCTACGAGCAAGTCGAGGGAAGCATTGCCTGTCGCAGACGCGATTTCCCTCATCGCTTCCTCACCTCTATGACGATCACGTGAGACCATCACAACGCTTGCACCCTGCCGGGCGAGTTCGGTGGCGATCACTTTTCCCATACCGGCGTTTGCGCCAGTCACGAGAGCGACGTTGTCGTCCATCGTAGTCTGTTCCTTTCTTTTGCTCAGACTGTAAGAGCGAGAGCTTGGTGTACTGAGGTTGTATCAGTAATGTGTTGCAGCATGAAATCGGCAACATCTGCCCGCGAGATGTGTGCAGTGATATGCATACGAAGATCAGAACTACTCTTATACTGCTGGGTGCGTGGCCCGTTGGTCAGAAACGATGGCCGGACGAGTGTCCAGTCCACGTCACTGTGCTTGATGAGGTCCTCCATACGCTCCTTGTCCAGCATTTTTTCTTTCAACGAAGTCCAGAGGAGAAGATTGTAGAAATTGCGGTGATGGCTCTCTGCCACACCATACGCACTGACAACGAGGAGACGATGCACATGGCTGTGTATCATGGCTGTCAGGATATTCTCTATACCATCGGTACAGAGCGTTACTGGGCCGCGCTGATTGGTTCCTAACGCACTCAAGATGGCATCTTGTCCAGCAACAACTGCCTCCACGGAGGTCTGGTTACGAACGTCGCCTTGAACGAGAGAGAGACGCTTATGCTGCAAGGGAAATGTATCAGGGGTACGCACGAGTACCGTCACGATATGCCCCTCCTCTAAAGCTTGTTCGACGAGCTGCCGACCAGTACCACCAGTTGCGCCAAAGATGGCAAGGTTCATGTTTCAAGCTCCTTTCCAATAAACTTTTACTTTGCTATAATATCAAATCGAAAACAAATTGGGTCAAAAAAAGAGACAACGGCGTCTGATAAGTGTGTTGGTTGTTCTCTGTCAATAAAAATACTAATGGGTATATACTACACGTCCTGTGATCGGGACCAATTAGTCTGAATCTTGGTGAACAGTTCGACAAGAATCAGGCGTTCAGTTGCTGTAAGCGAGGCAAGTATTCCTTGCGCCAACTCCTGGAGGTGCGCGGTAAAGGTACCCAGAAGCTGCATTCCTTGTTCAGTAGGGGTGACAAGAAAGCTGCGGCGGTCTTCCCGATTAAGGGTACGAGTCGCATAGCCCTGTTTTTCCAGGCTATCAAGGATGCGTGTTAGTTTACTAGGATCTATACCAGGCATGGCTTGAGCGATCTCCTTCACCATGAGTGCCCCACGACGAGAGAGCAGAGCAATGATGTTGGCCTCTTCGGGAGAACAGAGGGTCTCCTGCTCAAAATGGTGTGACGTGCGACTCAAGGTATCGTTCAAGAAGAGCATGAAGTCAAGCACGGCATGCGCCTGCGATGACTCAAGGTCGTCCTCCATCATGGTCTCCTTTGTCGGTTCATCCACTGCACCAGCAGCCAGTTATGAATGTCTTCTCTTACTATATACTTTCAATTTGATAGTATTATAGCATGGTATTTTGTTGGTGTCAAGGAGAAATGGAGGGCGTGATGATGCAGGTCAGTATCCAAATCCTTTACCAAGTCGGCTAACGTCGTAAAGGACAGAATGGTTGGCCTCTCATGCTTTGAGGGCCAGAGCAACTGCCAAGTTTTCTCTATCAGCAAGATGGTATGAATATAAAAAGTAAATTCTTGTTTTCAGATGTTGGCCTTTGGAGGAAAGTTGCTAGAACTGCTCTGTTTGTCATGCCTCAATTTCGTAGCTCTAATGGATTTTCCATCTAATTGGAGAAGAACAGGATCCAACACTGTTCCTGTCTGTTTAATGAGAACTGGCTCTTGTGTGATCTCTGCATTGTTTAACACATGAGTAAGATACTCTATTGCCTTATTCATCCGTTGAAGTTCGTATTCGGCCCGATAGGACCCTCGTAGCCGCGCAAATAAGTTATTGAGGGACACGGCAAAAGGCCAAAGCACTTTCGCTTCTGGAAGGGGGATGCGCTGGTTGATATGCCCGTTGATTGCCTGAGTATGGGCAACGATCAATTGTTGAATGCCCACCTCCAATTGCCGCTTCTGCTCCTCGATCTCTTCTTTCTGGCTTGCTACCATGTGTTCGAGTTTAGCAATGACCTCCGCACGGTCAGCACGCATCATGGCCTGCGTGTAACTACGTACCCAGAGGTAGGTAACGACCGCCACTACGAATTGTAAGGCAATCGGAAGTATGGCTTCATTGTAAAAATATCCATCATGCAATACCTGTGCAAATAACGCATCGTGCTGCTGAAATTTAAGGTAGAGGATAATGAAGACACTGTTGACTAAGAAAAGAACAAAAATACTGTTCGCTGGAAGTAGTGAGGCGGCAAGGACCTCAACCACCACGAAGAGAGCAAGGACAGGAAGGATGTATGGAGTGACTGGTCCCAAAAATAAAAAGCTTGTAACAAGAGTGAACTCAAGCGTCCCAACAAGTACAATACCTGCTAGTGTTGCCTTTCCCCGCTTATTAATAAATAATGTGATGCAATAGATGAGAAGCGAACATACATCCAGCAATCCCAAATACACACTTGTTCTGAAACTTCCCAAGGTGATGAGTCCTTGTCCAAGTATCAGGGCTAATGCAATAACACTCAACAAGCGTCCTCGTCGTACTTTTTCCTTCTGAATATAGTTTGCATTTTCGGGCAATGCAGGTGGAGCAGTAAGGCGATACCATAGTGCAACTGGACCTCTTTCTTGAGAAGATGGCGATGTCATCATTTCTTGAAATGATTGTTCTCTTGATGTGCTCGTCTCTTCACCTTGCAAAGTTCTTTTTCCTATCATCGTTGACAATCCTCCTCGTATACTTACTTAGTAAGAGTGATAACTCCCAAAGAGAGCAGTGTTTGTAACACTCGCTCAACCGTTTCGGGAGAAAGAGTTAGGCGTTCCTTTATGTCTTCAACACTATGATGTCCATTTATAAACGTAAAAACGGTGTTCAGAAGTATTCTCTCCTTTGTGGACCATGTATGGAGTTGCGATATATCCAGAGGTGCAACTCGTCTGGGTATGGGTGACGTAGGCAAGGAAGGCTTTTCTTCTTTCTGAGGTACCAATGAAGGGGAGGGAATGGGCGGTGATTGTAGAGACCACGCAAAAGGGCCTCGTTCCGTATCCAATCTGGAAAGAGTTGTTGTACTTACTGGGTATCTCTGATCACTACTTCCCTCTAAATAACAAATCGTTGCTCTACCGTTTAGAAGATGGATGTATGCCGTGCAGGGTTCGCTTATGCCAGGTACTCGTTCTATCTTGGCGTGTAAGATACCATTTTTCCGATACATCTCCAGCAATTTTAAGCTACCTGAGAGGCCGATGCTAAAGTCAATATTCTCATGGTTCAATGTATTACCCCTGTAAATAGAGAGAACACCAATAGTTATCAGTGTATCAACTGATACTTAGCTTGGACGTTCAAACAAAGGGTAGCAAGAGATAGATAGAGCCTTATCGAGATAAACTAATCAAAGAAGCGTGGGAAATCTCTAAGAAGGTAGCGAAAGTCTTCCAAGCCTTGTTTTAGTATACTGGAAAAATGATAAAATATCAATACACGAGATAAAATGGCATGATATTTGATATTCTATCATTGACTTCTCGACAAGCATCAAGTAGAAGTACAGAGATGATACAATGCAGAAGGGCATCATGAAAGAAAGAGGATATAAGGCAACGAATGGATATACAGAATGAGGGGAAGCAACAAGAGGGAACGAATCACAGTGAAAGAGATAAAAACCAGAGCCAGTCAATCGAGGAAGCTACTCTAAAAAGTGAAGAACTGGGCCAGCCAGTTCGCAGCCCCTTACATCACTTGCGGCAAAACCTCTCGGCTTTCTCACCAGCGGAAAGACAAATCGGAGCCTATGTGCTAGAACACCCACATGAGGTTCTCCGTCTTCCAACAGATCAATTGGCGAAAGAAATCGGCGTGAGCCAGGGAACGCTCTCCAATTTTAGCCAGGCACTGGGATACAACGGTTTCAAAGCCTTTCGCCTCGATCTGGCTGCGGAGGTCAATACCTCGTTTCACCTGGATCAATCCACCATTGCGCGTGGTGACACCTTACAAACTATTGCGAACAAAGCGATCAGTGCCAATGTTGATGCACTCCTAACTACACTGCGTAGCCTGGAGATGAGTGGCATGGAAAAAACGATTGAGGCAGTCCAGCAGGCTCGGCGCATTGACCTGTACGCCAATGGCATCTCCTCGGCGGTTGCTCTCGACGCGTTCAATCGCTTCCTGACCATGGGTCTCTCCGTCAGTTGGCTCCCTGATATCGCGCATCAACTAGCATCTGCCTCGCTACTGACTGCTCAGGATGTGGCGCTGGCGTTCTCGTATGCTGGTGAAACCAGAGCCACTGTGAAGGCCATGAGTTTAGCGCATCAGCAGGGCGCAACGACCATTGTGATAACTTCCAATCCGCACTCTTCACTTTCCCGCTATGCCGACATCAAACTCGTTGTGACTCCGCGTGAGCCAACAATTCTGGGACAGAATTTACGTATTTCAGCACGTATCGCTATGCTTGGCTTGGTTGACATTATCACTCTGGGACTCTTCAATTCGTTAGATAACGCATCGCTGGGAAAAATGGAAAGCATTCTGCACCTTTACAACCGGGGAGAAAGACGGCAGGGGGAATAAGGTCTTTTCGTCCTGGTAGGCAAGGCAGAGAGGGACAGAAAACACAACGGTGAGGTATACCTCAGAAAGGACCACGCCAATACCTCTTGCTGCAAAGAGCGCAAGAACGCCACATCGTAACTCTCGAACCTCCTCCGAAGGCTTGCTAGCTCAGAAAGCAATTTCTTCTGTGAGACAGGTCTTTTCTCCTCTGCCAGCATCTTCGTCTTACCTCAAGAAGGCTTTTCTCGACAAGCGTTCAGTTTGCTCCCATTCTGGAATGATTTCCTACGAAGGTGTGAGGCGAGATGAGCGCGACATGAAGAGCGTGGCGAATTCATCGTGTGTCATAAAGGCTGTCTCATGTAAGCAACAAATGTAATATGATCCAGCCCATCTTTTGTAGTTTTCTCATCATGTCTTGAGTATAGCTTATTCCTGCCCTCTTCCGTATTCAGATTTCTAGTACCAGTATATGGGCATTAAAAATTAAATCTGGATATAATTGTCTTTCAAGGGTATCCAGATTTAATTTTTAATGCCCATATACTGCCTGGGGCTCGTTTCCCAATTCTTCTCGCATACAATGAAGAGAAATACAGTGGCTCTCTTTCAGTGTTTCACTACCAGCATAGTACCGGTTTCATCGTACTCCATGACCGCATCAAGCATTTCCAGCAATGGGAGGAATACAGAGCGAGGCTTAAGCACCGCTATCTCCTTGTTTGGCAAATCGTAGAGCAAGCCTCCCGGTTCGAGCAGCAAGATGACCATTTCTCGTCGCTCCTCAGCCGTTGCTTCATCCCATAACGCTGCAATTCCAGGTATTCGCTCCCCAGCAGCAATTATCTCCTCTAGCTTTATCCCATTGACTTCAATCGCCTCAAACCGTTTGAGATCATGCTCTACAGAAGCCAGTTCCACTTCCAACTCTTCATCGTCGATATAGCCTTCGCGGTGTTGCTTGAGGACCCGTGTACGCTTCAGACGGAGACGCTCCTTTTCACGCTCAGTTGCTGGAGCATTCGTTCCCTCAACGTTCACAAGCTCTCTCATGCGTTGTCGAAGTAGTTCACGCCAAGACTCAGGTAGCACAAGATTTGTCAGCAATTTTCCAAACTGTTGATGTACTAGATCAGTGCGTACAGTGAGTGATCCACCTGTCGAACAAGTGAGACGTCGTGCTTGTGCGCTATCTCTGTAATAAGTATGTCCAGTCTGATTATGCCCCTGGCAGCGAAGTGTTAGCGTACAGTGTTTACAAGCTACATAACCAGCAAATTCATAAATTCGTCGAGCTTGCTGAGGACGCCCCGAAGCTCGGTACATTGACTGCGTTACCGCTCGTATGTGTTGCCATTCCTCAAAGGTAAATGCCGCCTGATGTAGACCTCTATGACGTTCACCGCGATACATGACCGTCCCATGGTCGTCCTCAGGAGCGAAGGCAGAGAAAAAAGGATTGCGCAAAATTGCTGTAACCGTATCGCCAGTAAAAAGGCGATCACCAAAGCGTTTGCTGCCAGTGCGATAGCCAGCTTTGTTCAACTCGTCGGCGATTTTTTCTGCTTCGACTCCGTTCATCCGAAGCTCTCCAATCAAACGTAAGCCAGCAAAATTCTTTGGATCTCGCTCAGGAGGCTGTTTCGGTCCAGTACGCCTATACCCAAATGGTACATCCCCATTGTACAGCCCTTGCGCTGCGCGTTCACTCTTTCCTTTGCTGGTATGCTTGGCGAGCATGTCAGAAAAGTAAGCAGCGAATGCCGCTAGAATAGTGAGTTGAAGTCTCCCCTCGGGTGTTGAGTAATCAATATGCTCGGAAAGCGAAATGAATGATGTCTGGTGCAACGAGAGAATACGAAAACTCTGAAGGGTCACCATGACATTGCGTGACCAGCGATCAAGTGTATGGACAATAATGACTTGTACCCTCCCTGCTTCGACATCCTCTAAAAGCCTTTTGAAAGCGGGACGTTTAGCAATTTGCTCTCCTCTTGCACTTCGTTCATCATCCTCGTAAAAAACGGGTGGAGGAAAACTGCGGCGGATGCACTCATCTGTAATTGCGCGTTTTTGAGCTTCGATACTGTAGTTGTCCCTCTGCATGACACTGGAACGACGTACATACCCACCAACAACTATCTTAGGGGATTGGTCCCTGTCAAGCGTTGAAACCATATGGTACCTCCTTTTGTGAAAGCCTTATATGATAGCAGTTATAAAACCACCATTGCATGAAACAACAAAATCTATGTCTACTAAAGCAGCTCATAACAATTTACTAATTTCCTCCTTGCCTCTTTGGATTGGGAATACTCCAGAGCCGTGAATAAGGGAGAGGAAAAGGTCCTATCTGCTTGGATGGACGTGTTATTGGTTTCATATCGGTTATGTTGATATGATCACCAAAGTCCAGATTGCGCAAAACGGGAGAGGGCTTTTTTACTAGATTAAGATGCCACGTCCCCGTATCCTCGTAGTACCGCTCCTTCAAGTTACCTTCTAGAATGTATGGTTCAAAGTGAACGGGTAGAAGCGTTTGGCCTCTTAGCCAGTAGTAGCACTTTCCGAAGTAGAGCGCATGCAAGTATCTTTCCCAAAAGCCAGTTCGGTAAGGAGTCAAACAGCTTATATTACTGTGATATGGTATCGTCCATAAAACCCATATATTTTTCGCGGTATAACTGCGTGTACGACGAGAAATCTCATTGATAGAATTGTCACTAATTTGCAGTTCAATGGCTACTTTGTACTTGTGTTGCCAATAAAAGCTAATGTCGGGACGCACATCTCCAAGCGAACGTTCGACTTTGATTTGCGTTACCGAGGAATGCTCTCGCAATGTTTGGTAAATTTCATACTTGGCTTGTTTATGCTGCTCACTCTCTCCGGTTCCATATGCACAATATGTGCCTGGAAGATGAGCAAAATGATGAACTTTTAGATGACCCTTCTTGACCACCACCTCATCTCTGCATTCAGGACAAAAAAACGGTCCCTGCTCTCTAGTCACTTCCCATGCAACAACATCATCTTCTTGCTGGTTGTATGCGCTTAGCATTATTTCGCCTTTCTTTATCGAGTACTCTGTCTGCTTTCTTTAAGCAGCAGAATACTCTTTGTGCTATTGCAGAAAATCTTCGTCCTGTTTATGATCAATTTCATCCAACAGCATCTCAAATGCTGTTGAGTTTTTTGTTATATCATCATTATGACCAGTCAAGTGTACTTGATCGACAAACTGAGGTGTTATAGATGGCACTAATATTGGTGAAAGAGAAGTACTTACCTCTTCCAAAACCTTCGGGTCGATAGAGACAGGCAGAACACGCACTCTTTGGGCTTCGCCATGAGCAATCACATATGCTTCGCCAACAGGTAACTGCATGACCTCATTCGGATTCACTTTGAAGACTTCCTTTAGACGAAAGGAGCTACGGTCAGCATCCTGTTGTTCAGTCGTCTGAGATGACTCCTCAACGATAGTATTTGTCCCCGCACGAGCAAGAATCTCATGTGGATGGCTGCATGCATGAAGAATAATCGTCGTTGCAGAGGATAGAATGCGTTCGGCATTCTGGAGCATTCCTTTAAAAGCAATGCTGCGGTCACTTTGACCCGAGACGTAGACACTCACGCCGCGAGCGCGAACGCGCTCAAACATATTCGTCAGATTTGCGTCCACTGCGCCCAGATCGTCAAAGACGAACAGTACCCGACGCCCTTTAGGTTTGCGCTGGCCTGCATAGTTAGCGAAGTCCTCGACAAAGTAGCGAGCTAGGCCGGATACGACTCCTGAGAGAGCTAGGCCATCGAGGGAAATGTAGGCGGCATCAACATCGTCGTAGGACCAACTTCCATCGAGTTGTCCATCTAGTGTGTTAAGAAGAGCTGAGTAGCGGTTATAGACTCCCATTGGGTCTTTCTTCCCCACATATTCAAGGTAGGCTTCTTCTTCGGGATGTCCAGCATACAAACCCAGGAGAAATTCGTTTTTCAGATTTAGACGTGCGAGCAACTCTGCGCTCGTCTTTACAGGTTTTCCAGGTGCCCTTAACGCTAAACGAAGCACATTCTCGGCCAATGCTTTATAATGGGTATCACTAAATTCCTCCACTGCCAGCAATCTACTCAGCAGCGCATCCCATTTTCCAACCCATCCGTTATATGCTTCAGCAGGAAACAACTTGACTCTCTGAATGCCAGCATTTTTCATCGCCGCTACAAAATGTATCCCAGCATCATCGTCGCCCTTACCATCAATATAGATGACTTGCCAACTGAGTACTCGTGCAGCTAAAACTGCCAGCCGCAAGAGCGTGACGCTTTTGCCACTCCCACTGCTTCCAATCACGACACCATGTCTCCCTAACTCGTCCGTGGGAAGAATGACGAGACGCTTTTTGATCCATGTTGGCAAGCCTTTTCCAATGGGCAGGCCAAGTACTATTTGTTGCTGGACCTCATCGGGTACATTACGGCGTTTCGCTTGCCGTTGAGCATGTTTACTTGCAGAAAGTAACGCATTTGCTTGGTCTTCATGTGTTGCAAGTAAACGCTCACGTATGCCTCGAGATGTCAAAAGATGAGCAATGCAGGCTGAGAGCGGCATAAAGGGAAGGCTTTCTAGCCAGAATGGACGTATATCATTCCACAAGCGAGACGTGTTCCAACTTGCCGTCTTTGCCTCATGGATAATTTCCTGCAAAAGCGTAATGAGTTGATGCTGCACCGCTAACCAGGGATGGACCAGAAGGAGAAATCCTCCTGCACTCAAGACACTAAGAATGACAAGACACAACCAAAACAAACGTTGCTTCAAAAGCTGATGAGGGAGCCAGCGAACAAGCAAAGCCGCAAAAGTGCACGGAAAGACGAGGATGCTTGCGAGAGCTAGAAACAGCAAGACCAATGGATCAATGCTTCCCTGATGTCGTTCCTGATATTGCTTCATAAGAATACTCCTTTTCTTGACTACTGTAGTTTCTGTTCTACAGAAAGCATTTGAACATTTTTGCGTAGGTGTTCCGGTAATTGAGCGAGTGCAACTTCAAATGGTGCCCAAACAGGCTGAGCGACAAAGTACCAGATTCGATGATATGTACTTGTCAGTTCTTTGAGTGCCTCCAGAATGCGCTCACGCTTTTTTAGTGTAAGCTCAACTTCTATAGCTATTATTTCCCCACTAGGTTTATAGAGTAATGCATCAGGAATATGAGGAGCCTTCTTGCCTACAGAAAACGCTGGTTGTTCATAGCGAATCAATCGCTCGGATTTCCATATGTCCTCTGGTCGTTGCTGCTCGACGTACAGTCGAGCCTGATTGACGTAGTACAAATGACGCAGCGACTCCAATTTCGGCTCATAATAGCGCAAGTCGCCTAAACCGACGTATTCCATACCCTTACGGGATAACCACAACCATCCTTTGCCCTTCGCCTCGAAGAGTTTGTACTCAATCAGCCCATCTTTCCTCCAGCGATCTTTCTTCTTGCGCGTGCGCTGCACCGAGAGCATTGCTGGATTGGTCAATTTTTCTGGGTGAGAACTCAGGCGTGCAAGTACATGTTGTACCTGCCCAAACTGTGCTCCCCCTTCTTCAGCGATCCAGCGCATACAGGCACGTTCTGATTCTAAGTAACGAGAGCCATGATCTGGTCGTATATTTGATTCGGTCATTTTCCTTCCTCCTCGTTCTTTGCTTCTTCACCTTCCCTATCGCTGAATAATCAGAAATGAGGGAACGCCGTGAGATAAAATGTACTTATCTGGTTAGTCATGTCGCAAAACCTTACATTTAACGAGCAAGCTGTTGAATAGAGATGACAGGTATTCGATGCGGGAACAGAGCCGGTCCTATTCCAAATTGCTCGTCTGTCCTTGTGTCAAAAGATGAGACAAGAGGTGAGGCTAAGACTGGGATACCTAAATCACCCAGGGTATGTCCCACCTCCTGCTCCACCGTAATGCAGCTAGAATGATCGGCTTACGTCGTATCCAACTGTTAGTCATCCCAGTAACTTGCCGCTGACGCCGCAGTAGCAGCACGTCTCGACACGTCATCTCCCACCGCGTGCGGCGGTAAATCTGTTTTCTCAAGGCGTACCAGTGATGGTTGAGCAATTGTTTCCTCATGTAAGAATCGATCCTGGTTGTCTAGTCCTTTCAATACTGCTATGCGATCAGCAAGTAGCACTCTAATCAGGTCCGCAATCGAAATGCCCATATCGGTTGCTTCGCGTTGGAGGTATTCCAACGTCGGAGAGGTGCGAGCAAAGGCAATCGTGACATAGACATTCTTTTCTGGATTGCGAGACATCGTGTCACTCCTAGCGTAGCTGCAAATGACGAGCTAATTCGGCGTAGCCCAATGCGTTTGCCAACTCCGGTTGCGGTGGTACTGTGACATGCGGAATAAGGTACGCAATGTCACGATAAAAGTAGTAGGCACCCCCGCCTACCAACAAGACTTTCGCCAAGTCGGTCGCCACTGCCCCAAGCTCTCCATTGGCCCAGGTCTGGCTCAAAAACCTGGTAATGTCACGGCCTACGCTCCTCAAGGCGTCCTCAGTAAGGTGATGCATATCGACCGGGCTCACTTCCTGACCGTTCACATAGATGAGCGGATACTGGCCACTCCCGACAGCGGCCCTCAGAATACTTCGCGTTTCTTGGACGGTCAGTGCACGACCAGAACGTTCCTGAAATGTGCGACCAATCATATCGCCAACGAGCTCGACGCCAAGAGCAGTGCCTTTACACAAAGGGATTAAAGGTATTTGACCATCAGTCGTATATAAATCTGTCGTACGGCCTCCGATATCGATGACTGCTTGTCGCAACATACGCTCGTCACCAACAGCAATCATAGCTCCCGCGCCTTCCATAATGACTTTTCCTACCTGGACAACTGCTAGCCGCTCCCGACCGTTGAGTGTGAATCGATGCTCACCCTCTAGTGCTTTGCGCACCTTGAGCCGATTCTGATCGTTATATGTTTCGATAGGTACGCCCATGACCAAAGACACTTCAAATTCGGCGTCAGGAATGAGTGTTCCCAGAGTGGTTAGGAGCAAAAGCAGCATGAGTGGACTCCAGTAGCGGTTGATATCTCCGCGAGCAGAGGTAGAGAGTGCGCTCTGACTTAATGCCAAAGTACCGACATAGTACTCCGACACATCGATTGTGGAGCAACGCAAGACATACTCATCCGGTTGAAGCATATTTGTTTGAGCCGAATGCAGATTACGGAAACGCTTTAAATCACTAGTAGAACCTCTTCCAGCATAACTAGGTATTGTCAATGTCCGCTGCTCATTATTTGACAGCAGGACAACAAGAGATGTTTCGCTGTTGCCCGGATCAAAACCAACGGGATAAACGTTCATTCAATGTTTCTCCGTTTTGTAAAACAGGTACGGAACAGTACCGTACCTGCCACGATAGTAGTAGGAATAATACTGCCAGAGTGCCGTACAGCACCGTACCGCAGAGAACAATACACAAATTTTTGACTACGAAGCCTTAGTTTTGTCAGTTAATCGCTGTTGTGCCTGACGACGTATCTCAATGTGAGCTAGGATGTCAAGTAGACGGACAATGTCAGGTGAAACATTCTTATTCGGCCCTGCTAAATCACTTTCCATTTTAAAGAGGGAGCTTACATTCCGGTCAGTTTTACCAATCGAGTTATTTCTTTGTTGGATAACGAACATGCTAACTCTCCTTGCGTTCTTAATAATGTGCTAGGTATAATGAACAAAAGTCCTAATAGGCGTGACCGTGCTCAAAGAGTATTGAACTTTCTTTGAAACAGAGGATAGCAAAACTTTCTTAATAAGCTGAGCATTATACTTGCCCTTATTGCTTAAACAAGGTATTGTTTAGGGTCACTTTCAAGTGCTATCCTACGGTCAGCCTTTATTCACATTCTGCCATAAGCGTTGTTCACTTCTGTTCGATTCTGTTCACTTCTGTACGAGATTTTTATGGACCTACAAAAAATTCGGGAAAAGCTTACACAATATCGTAATCGTATCGGTATTTCGCAGGCGGACCTTGCCGATGCTGCTCATGTACATAAGGGTGTATTAAGTGATGCACTCAATGGTAAGCGAACAATTTCCACTGATCTTATCCATCGTATTATTCTTTATCTAGCCGAAGAGGAAGCCATTCGGGGCAAATCACAAGTTGTTGAGCTTCTCGAACTCACAGAGAGTGAAGATTTTAGTGAGGCTGATTGGAAATCTCCACCTCTAGTGGATTTAGCACCGGAGCCATCATCAACATTAGTACCTTCTCATCAAATAATTGAACTAGAGACACCTCTCGTAGCAGCTTTTAACGAACCTTCTGCTTCCACTCAAGACTCGGAAGACAAGGATAACGGTGATGTATCACAAACAAGTACGTCATCTTCAAAGGAAGAGCAAAAAGCCGCTGATGCTGAAACTCCAGAAACACGGGAACAGAACCTCGCCCAAGGCGAAGGGAATGTTCAAATAACCTTGTTTCAATCTTCCAACTTGCAAAATTCTCACCTTTCGCCAAAAGACAGGCTTGAAGTTGCGTATCGACAACTTATAGACATTGTAGAGGCACGCTTCCAATTCGCTGGTGTAGTGGAAGCACTACGAAAATTTAATGGAGAGGTAGCTTATGAGACTTTACCTCGAGTTAAAAAAGACCTGGATGCTGCAGAGGTGGTTTTTCATGAGCAAGAAGTAGCGCGGACTCTCCGTTTACTGGATAATAACAAGGCTTGGTCACATTATGTAATGGGAACGGCCTCGTTCAACAAATATAAAGAGCGCACGAAGGACTTAGTAGAAAAAGCTCTCGAACCTCGGCCTCCTCTCATGCACATAATCTCAAATATCGATGCTCTCCTCGCAGGTGATCATTGGCAGGATAGCGATCCTAAAACGAGGCAGATATATCAAGACATGGAGAAAGAGTTCAACATAATGCTGAGAGCGATGAATAGGCGACTTAAGTTGTAGCCTATCCTTGTTAAGCACCTGATGAAGGAGAAAGAGATTCTTCATTGTGTCTATGATCACATTCTTCGCTAATGAGTGTTCATACTCATCATATTACAAGAATTCTCAAGTACTAGTTTAGGGAAAACTCATTTTTGCATTTAGAAAAGAAACTTAGAACAAAAAATCGTTGCTTTTACGTGAGGTAGTATGTTATGCTTTCCATGCTTAAAAGTCCTTTTTATTCGCATTTGGAGGGTTTGTGTGTCAATCTCCTGATTTCACTAACTCGCATACGCGAGAATTGTCTCTTCCAGGACAGCATATAATTTGTGAACAAGAAGATTGGTCGTTTGCACACTTGACACCTACCCACACATTGTGGGGACCACATGGCTACCACCGTTATCCTGCGAAGTTCATTCCTCAACTAGTTCGCCGTATCATAGACATGTATTCCCTTCCTAATGATAGAGTTGGAGACCCTTTTCTTGGTTCCGCAACGACAGGCATTGAGGCTTTACGCGCCGGACGTTCTTTCTACGGCTCAGACATTCATCCTGTTGCGCTCCTTATAAGCAAAGCTAAGTGTCTTCCACTCGAACCCCAGCATTTAAGCTATATTTGGAATGGCCTAGAACAGACACTTAGAACCTTGCCCCGTTTTGAGAAACAAACACTCACAGAGGAAGACCTCAAGTATATTACTACACTTCACATCGCTCATGCTTCTTCGGAAGAGCGATTGAACTATTGGTTTCCAGTACGTCAGCGTGTCCAGTTAGCCCTGATCTTAGAGTGCATTTCCACTGTATCAGACGAGAAAATACGTACTTTCTTCCTCTGTGCCTTTTCCAATATCTTGCGTCGTTGCTCTATCTGGTTGAGTGGAAGTACGAAACCACAAAAAGATATCCGAAAAATGCCTTGCACACCTGTACAAGAATTTAGTAGGCAAGTGCAAAGTATGCTCAGGCGTAACCTACTTTATTGGGAGAATTTACAGCAAGTCTCTATATCACCAACAGATATTGAGCCTCGCCTTCATCTTCTTCAAGAAGATGTACGCACTCTTTCGCTTCCTGATGGGACACTTGACTTGCTCGTTACCAGTCCACCGTATGCAACTTGTTACGAATACAGCGAGATGCATCAGTTAACACAACTTTGGTTCGAGAAATATCACATTTTTCAGCGTTCATCATTGAACTACATTGGGACAAAAAGTGTTACTCAAAAACGAAGGGTAGAGGAAATAAAAGCATCTTCTACAGGTTCTACTAGCGCAGATCGAGCATTACAACAACTGTGTGATAAGGCATGTGATTCACAAAGCACTAATGAAGGAGGCGTTTCAGGAAGTATTCGTCAAGAAGCAAGAGCCTTACAACACTACTTTCGGGACATGTATGATGCCCTTTCTCAATGTGCACGTGTTGTTACTTTACACAAATATATGGTGCTAATTGTAGGTGATTCCTGTAGGCGTGGTGTATTCATCCCTACGTCACAAGCGTTGAGTGAAATGGCTGAACAGGTCGGCTTTATAGTAGAGAAGAAAATAGTTCGTCGTATTCCGGGACGTGTTCTTGTGCCTACACGAAATAAACAAACAGGACGTTTTTCATCTGTGGCCTGTAGCGATACCACTGTATATCCAGAGGAGCATATTCTTATTTTTCGACGACGTTTTTAGCTGTCTCCCATAAAGGAGTGTTAATACTATGGACGAGAGCGTGTTTCAGCAACCTACATTAGAACAGCTAAAGCAGTTTGCAGCAGGAGATACTTTAGCAATCGACGCCGTGACTGATCTGGTATTACCGCAACTTTACCAGTGGGGAGCGCGTCGATATCCTACTATTTTCCCGCATGAGTATCAGAGCGTCATAAACGAGGTTCTTAGTGAAACTGTTGAGCACCACGAGCGATATGATCCAAGTAAGTCGTTGTTTACTACCTACGTCATAAATTTAATTGAGAAGCGTATGCTTACTATTCGGAAAAGACAACTCACTCTCGTAGAGCGACAAGAATCCCTGGAAACTGTTTCCGAAAATCTTCCTCAAACGACGTATGATACAGTAGAAGAAGACGCTGTGCGCCGTCTGGATAGAAACGAATTCTTTCGTCTCGCTCGTAGCCATTTATCAGCACTTGAAGCAGAATTTCTGGACCTAATGCGGCAAGAGAAAATTCATAATCCGCTTTTCATCGACATCTTGCGACGCTTTGGTACCGCAAAAACAACAGATCGTGAAGTCTCTAATACAAAGGAGCGTGTAAAGTACAAACTGGGAACATTTGCACACAGTCGAGGTCTTCGTCTTGAGGATTATCTATAAGCAAAGACACGAGGTTGGACTATGGACACATCAGAACGCGACAGAGATGAACAAGCACTACAAAACTGGTATCGTTATGCCGCTCAACAATCGTGGGCCGTCGATGCGTATTTAAGAAAGGCACGCCTGCACGAGTTTAAAATGCAGGAGCAACAGCGAAACGAGTTTGGTGCAACACCAGAAGAGTTTCTCCATCTACAAGCGATGCATTTACCACGTGAAGACTTTTTCGTAATAGATGCACGTCATATAGCAGAGGTACGTCATTTACAATTTCCTGATGCGTTTGTACAAACAATGTTGCTTGCTCGCCAACTAGCATTTTCAACTCAGTCTTCAGGAGACAACGATACTTACTATCAAGCTGCCTTCGATGCTGTAGACGATCTTGATACGGAAGTATCCGATGAAGTTGACGAGGAGTAGAAAGGTGTATTGATGAGCAACTCTTTACCACCAACTATTCGTCGTGCAATTATGGCATCGAATGTTCTGTATCAGCTTGTGAAGGAGAAACTGGGAGACAAAGCTACGCTCTACCTACGTTTTCCTCGTGATATCAAAACGCTTGCTTCGGATACCTTCTACCTACCAATTCGCTCTATTCCTCATCTTACATTACACTCAGCGGGACAGTATCTCTGTATACAGGAAGCAAAACTGGGCAAAGATCGTCGATTACATGGATTGTTACATGTAGGGCCGCCAGCTACTACTATTTTTCTTGAAGAGCAGCTTTCGCCTCGTGAGCGAAACTACATTATTGCACACGAACTTGGTCATTATATTCACGATGTCTTTATGGTGCAACAACTTTGGCAAAGTAGCTTGCAAGAACAAAAAGCCGCCATTGTACGGGCTTTCTCCTGGCAAAGCTATGATCCATTCTTAGAACTACAGGCATTCGTAAAAGGACTACCATCACGTCCTCGTACCATCACAACACGCGGTGAAGCGATGCATCAGGAGACACGCACACGAGAGCTTTTTGCTAATGCCATTGCTATAGAATTACTTGCCCCTTGGCACGAAGCATCTGCCCTCTTTCGTCGTCACCCAAAAAGTGATTTTAGGGAGATACTTCGTGAGGAGTATGGTGTTCCATTCAAAGTAGTGTCGTCCTATTACAAAGAGTTACAGCGTGTGCTTGAACCAGAGTTGGGCTTCTTTGAGCAGTTCTTCGCACCTTTACGTCAAAATGATTCACGGTAACAACTTCTTAATAATAAAAGCTTTTCCGAAAAAAGGGAATGTGCTGTGTAACAGTAATAGTAGTGAGTAAAAGCATATACGTCATTGCCGATATCCTGTAAAGCGTTTTCCGTACTTGCGGTTCTCTTCTCCAATTGATAGACGTGGAGACAGTGATGACAGTCGATCCCGATGAACCTTTTAACAGCATCCCAGATGTCGATGAGACACTCGCAGAAAAGATAGATTTTCGTCAAAGCCTTGCATCGTCGAATTGGCTCTCTCCAGGCGAACACTACCAGCGTATGCCGCAAGTAACACGTCAGGAAGTGGACAAAGTAGTCAAGTCCGATGAGCGAATGCGTGCAGAGCTACGGAAACATCACTTTCCACGACTTGAGGCAGCAGGAACTTGGAAACTAAAGCGGCGAGATGATGCTATTGTCAAACAGCTACAAGAGAAGCACCTCTACACGGGTCGAGTAGTTGCTGCTGATGGTACACTCGCACGCTATGAAACGTTGAGCATGGTTGGAGCACAAATTGCAGTCGCACAGGTTGGTTATCAAGGTTCGACTGGACAGTATGTCTCGAATATTGAGCATTGGGGAAAAGAGGTTGGACGCTCGATCAACTTGCAAGAACTCACGGAAGCTATGAGTTCACGCGGAAAACGGGCGAAACAGAAAATCAACAATGTCCTGCTACAATCCATTATGCAGTATAAGGAGCGCGAAGTCCTACTCAATCTGGGACCGCAGGTTTTTAAGCTCATTCACGGCCCACTCTTTCCTTATGAGATGCTTGTAGGAGGGGGGGCCGCCAATACCTTACAGATGTGCCTTAACTTACTTGGAAAGCTTATTGACGATGGGGCGTATGCAACCATTGTATCATCATCACTGGACCGTGACTTGATGGTGTTGGGTATGGCTCTTGAACCTGGTGAATACGCTGTTTGCAGAAGTGGCAAGGAAATTCTTCAAAGCTTCAGGGATAGAGCAAACTTTACCTATGCAAGCGTAGAGGATTACGGAGACCAGAGTGAGGTGAAACTGTTCGAGACTTTTATTGCTGGCTATGGAACAAAAGTTGTAGAGGGTGTGCTACGCGCACATCAGATGAGCCGTCCCTACATCTTTTACTGTAACAGTCAAAATTTGCACAAAGCCGTACATATGCTTTTTGCAGATGCTGCACATACCGGACCACGTGGCTTCCCGTTGCTCATTGACCTTGCTGACCAGTATTGCTCTGGTTCTTTCAAAGCAAGTGAATACACTGCCTACATGAATGCTGAATTTACTCGTGCATCTGGCGGAAGCGGCATATACCTTTCTGAGCGAACTACTCGCGATTGATTTGATGAAGAGGGATACAAATACATAAGGGAGTCATATCAGTGGACGAACAAGACCAGTATCAGAATGATAGCGAAGAGCAAGATGTTGAAGCCGAATTTCAAGATGCACAATCCTCCCAAGATGAACAGGATAGGGAGCGAGAAGTGGACGATAGTCAAACTCTAGCAGAGCTACATGCAGAGCTAGAGGCAATGGTAGTTCCCATCGATCCCACCTACATGCAACGTCAGCAACTCTTGAAGGGTGCGGTTGCCTTTGTTCATTTTGATGCTCCATCTTCAAAAAGTAACATGGTGGAAGCATTAGTTCATCGTGACACTCTCACTGCTATAGATCGTGGACGCTACGTCTCTATTGTCTGTATAGGAGATAACAAAGAATACACGGGACGCATTGCCGAAGGGCCGTTTTTTGACCCCGACGCACTCAAACGCGACTCAACTCCGGTAGAATTCATTGTGATGAATCAGAACGTTGGCAAGATACCACTCTTACCAGAATATCACGGACGCATCGTCATCGAAATTCTGGGAGAGGAACGCAATGGAACATTGATGGGTGCAGTTCGTCGTCCCCATCCAGGTTCGCCGATCAAGCCATTCGATCCAGCGATGATGCAGAAAATGCTCAAATTGCAAGGTAATATCTGCCTAGGCTATCTGGATAACTACAAAGATACTCTCATTTGCCTTGATGAGAATGATAAGGGTGTGATTCCTCGTAACTTCTTGACTGTTGGCACAATTGGAAGTGGCAAATCAAACACGAATCAAGTGTTTATGGAAGAGACTCTTGCGAATGGCTTTGCTCAAATTGTGCTTGACCCCGAAGGTGAATACATCTTTATGGATCAACCTGCTCAGGAAACAGGTCTTGCGGAAGAGCTACAGCCGTTCAAACGAGTTCCACAGGGCGTTAAAAAACTCACTGTGTATCGTCCACCACGTACAATCTCTAAACGTCTAGACTCTGTAGAGTTTTCTGTGCCATTCGACTCTCTCAGTGCAGAAATGATAATGGAACTTACTGAAATGCTGCCCGCCCAACAAATTCGTTTTCCTTTACTCTACGAGCAAGCTATCCAGTACCATCTCAAAGAAACAGGACAACATCATGACCTCGCTCCCGATGATCTCGATATCGCACATGGTTTTAAGGGTATAAAGCTTGAGAGGCTTGTAACTATGTTGAAAGAAGAACTTGACCATTTTACGCATAAATCAGATCAACCAGGAAACACTTTAGCCAGAACGACGAGCCGTAAAAAAAATAAGGGAGGAGAAGATGAGAGTGAAGGAACTACGGAGAAACAGCAAGTAGTGGAGAAAAAATACTACTTTCACAAATACAAGCTTCAGCCACTTATTCAAAATCAGCAAGATAACGTGTCTTATCGTGCTTTATACTTCCGACTTCTGGATCTTCAACGCACACGTCTTTTTGATAGAGATGATGCCCCACCATTAAATGCAAAACATTTGTGTTTTCCGGGCAATTTAGCGGTTATAGACCTGTCGGATTGTGATAGTCAAGCCATTGTCAATATTATCGTCGCGGATTTACTGACTCGCATTTATCGTTATAAGCTTGCCTTAACGGATGACCAGAATCTTCAACGAAAAGTCATCATTACACTCGAAGAAGCTCACGGTTTTGTCTCACGCGAACGACAGGGGCAGATGACGCAAACGCTGGATCAACTACGCCGCATCGCACGTCGTGGGCGCAAGCGCTGGCTCTGTCTGCATCTGGTTACACAATCGCCACAACATCTTCCCGCCGAGCTATTTGAGCTTGCCAACAACAAGATTATTCATCAGATGACAGGCAGCGAGAATTTACGCGTACTTAAGGCAGCTGCGGGTATGGTAAACGAGGCAATCTGGGATGAAGTGCCGAGTCTAGGACGTGGACGTGCTGTCGTTGTCTCTTCTCAATTCCCTCACCCCATTATCGCACGTATTCGACGCGCCGCCTCTAAACGCAACTTTCAGAACTAGTGATATGAGAGAGCGTGCTAGCAGTAGACTAGCATGCTCTGCTCAAGATACTTCTTTGTTCCAACGTATCTTCTTCCGTGTACATGTTGTTGCTTTCTATTCCGAAAAATAACCTTCTTGTCTGTATAAGTATATAGACAAGGCTCTACACACTCACCAATAAACATTCAGGCATATGATGTCTAGATTTCCTGTTGCAATTTTTAAGAAAGGATTGAGCATTTATGAAGGGCCGCTCTCATATTGGGGCTAATATATTCTCTGCTGTTGCTGTCAACAATTTCTTTCACGTTGTCGATAAGGTCTACTCGTGGCATCAGATCGAACAACTACTTAACGGTCCACAGCTTCACGTGGCCTTGCAATCGCCACAACTCCTTCACAAATTAACGTACTATGGAGTTGTTGCACTTGCGGCTCGCTGGCCCGATGTTGACCAACGTGTGAAGTGGATTGGTCGTCTCGCTGGTGGACATCGTGGGTGTACACATAGTTGTTTTAGCATCCTTCTTCTTGTCACCCTTGCACTTGCAGTGACCGTAGGTCTCCCTGCATTTCTGCTTGTGCGTCACATCGTTATTGCGCCATCACTTTTACAAGAAGGGGTTGTGATATTCAAGTCGGTTGTAGTTGGCTGGCTGCTTCATTTGTTCGCTGATAGTCTCACGCGTGCAGGCATTCCGATTTTCTGGCCCGTGACAGTCCATGTTGGTTTCCCACCTGTTTCCGCACTACGTTTCAAAACGGGAAGTCTATTGGAAGATGTTGTGCTATGGGGCATCATCTTTCTCGTGGGTTTTGGGGTTGGCGCGGGAATACTTGGTTTGTAGGTAGAAGTAGTAGCGTATTGTCAGTAGTGTACGTGCAAATTTCTCTATTAAGTGGTAACATACGATACTATACTCTTCCTGGGGGAATGTTCCGAAAATTGCTTTCTCGCCCTGTATAACATAGTAGGGTTTCTTATAGAGATGCATCGCGTAGAGATGTGAGGATATCGCATGAAGACGACTCGCCAAATGACCATTAAGCCTTCTCTGTTGAATGACATCATTGCACTACCACAAAAAGAGGCACGCCAGATTAATGCGAAAATTCAATTGCTGACGCAAGACCCCATGCCTGATGGCAAGACGAAAAAGCATTTGAAACATATTCCTGGCAAGTTTCATCGTCTTCGTTGCGGAGACTACCGCGTCATCTATACCTATAATGAGCATAATCTTGGTATCGTTGCCATTCGCAGGCGCAATGAGAGTACGTACGACGATGACGACCTGGATATCGACCTCTCAGACGAATTAGACGTGCTTCCTGAACAGCAGATGGACAGACATCATGTCACACCTGTACCTGCCACACCCACATGGGACTACTCTATAACTGTGGACATGAGCAAACGTCTGCCAGAGCCAATTACCATGGAATTGCTCGATCAACTTTCCATTCCACCTGAGTATTTTCGACGACTTCAATTCGTCAAAACGCAGGATGAGCTACTCGCATGTCCAGGGATCGATGCAGAAACACTTCTTCGTGTTGACCAGTATATGTTCGATCTGCCGTTAGCGCAAAGAGTGGCGCAGCCCGATCTGGTTGTCAACGAAGTGCAAGACTTGTTGCGTTATAAAGAAGGCGAACTACTCGCGTTTCTGCTCAAACTCTCACCTGAACAAGAAAAGTATGTTAATTGGTCACTCAAGGCGACAGGTCCAACACTGGTGAAGGGTGGTCCTGGCACTGGAAAAAGTACCGTTGCCCTCTATCGCATCCGCTCATTATTGCAACAATTGCTTGCCCAAAAAACGCTCGATGGGATGGGTGAGGAGCCAAAGATACTTTTCACAACCTATACCAACGCGCTTGTACGTTCATCAGAGCAGTTGTTGCGACAGTTGCTTGGAGACAATGCGCGATATGTACGTGTGGCAACCGCCGACAAGATTGCACGCGATATCCTTTATGAGCAAGGATTAGTCAAAGAGCTACTTTCTCCATTCGAGCAGCAGACGTTGTTGCGTCAGGCAATTGCGGAAACACCGCTCGAAGGTAGTTATACACAGCAAGCAGCACAGCAGCAGACGTTGGAACGCATGAGACACGAGTATCTGCTCCAGGAAATTACAAGTGTCATCATCGCACGGCAAATATCTACCCTTACAGCTTATCAAGTGGCTGCAAGGTCGGGACGTAAACTACGACTGAGTATTAGCCAGCGCGGTCTCGTGTGGCGTATTTACGAACGTTGGCAGGCACTTGCGGAGGCGAGCAAAAAGGAGACGTGGCAACAACAACGTGCTCGTGCCGTACAGCAAGTCACTTCAAGCACCTCTTTTCACCGCTTCGATGCTGTCATCATCGACGAGGCGCAGGACCTGGACCCAAGTCTGTTGCGTCTACTTATTCAACTTTGTAAAGCACCGAATAGACTCTTCATTACTGCTGATGCCAACCAGTCGATCTACGGCAGTGGCTTTTCGTGGGGCGATGTGCATGAGAGCCTCAAGTTCCAGGGACGCACAAGCATTCTTCGCACAAACTATCGCTCAACCCGTGAAATTGGGGACGCGGCACAAGCGTACCTCATCTATCACAGTTACAAGGAACTGCTCGACGACGAGGGCAGCGAATATCACTATGTCAATGAGGGACCCGTACCCGATGTGCGAGCTATCACAAATCGACAGCAAGAGGCGCGGCTGCTTGCAACATTCTTCAAGCAGGCCATCACGCACCTGCGCCTGACCCTCGGCTCGTGCGCCCTTCTTTGTCCAAGCGAGAATACGGGACATGGCCTTGTCTCGGCACTCAAACAACAAGGCATCGAAGCCCTCTATATGGCTGGACGCGAACTTGACCTCACACTATCAGGAGTCAAAGTTATCACGCTCAAGTCATCGAAAGGGCTAGAATTTCCGGTTGTTGCCCTCGCAGGATTTGTTGGAAGTAGCTATCCTGTCATTCCACAACACGCATCGGAAGAGGAGCGCGACGAGATACTTTCACAGGAGCGACGCAACATGTTTGTTGGCATGACTCGTGCTATGCGAAGCCTACTCGTTGTGCTGCCAGAAGGAAATGAGTCGCCGTTGTTTCAAGGGTTTGACGAGCATTACTGGAACACAATGAAAAAACATGAATAGGAGCAATGATAGGTATCAACGAATCGATGCCTTGACTTCGTATACTTCTTACTCTTCACTTGTGTGTTGGGCAACATATTCTCTGAGCACACGGTTCATATTGGTTTGATACCCTTCGCCTCTGAAATCCTGGCTTTTGCTTTTGAACCAAGCAATGATATCGGCATCGAGCCGTAAGGTAATTTGTTGTTTGATCGGGCGATAAAACAACCCACGTTGTGCGCCACTCCAATCCCGTACTTCCGGCGCATCGCTCGTGTCGATCTGCTCATCCGGCAAGGTAGCTAGAGCATCCAACTCCGCACGTTGCTCGGAGGTAAGAGAGTTAGAAGTATCCTTCTTCATATGCTTTCCTTTCATGGGCTGTAGCCTTACGCGCACTGATCAGCCGCCCTGTTTTCTCACCGGTCATCGCATCAGTTGCTGGCGTAGTATGCACCACGAACACCACGACATGACCGATCATGCCAATAGTTTGCCAACGTTCCTCATCTGGATAGGGATCACGACGACTGGCGGCAAGTGGATCATCGAACACAAGGACAGCCGTTTCAAGACTGATACGATGCTTTCGCCTATTGCTGGCGTTTTTCTCAGCGTTCCAAATCCAGCGCACTCTACCCTCTTTACTTACATGTAACTACAAATATGTAACTACATTGTATCCTGCGCGTACAAACGTGTCAAGTGTTTTCCCTGGTCAAGTCTTGTATGTACTCTTCTCCCTCTCGCCCATGTTCAATTTCCTCTCAAAAAAGTGTATCTGGGTGCTTGAAAACGTAATCTACATTATCATAAAATAAGCGGAATTGAGAGCAAAGGAGGCAACTACTATGTTTATCCTTCCTAATGGTAAGCCAATCGACATGGATATGGTTGAGTTGGCAATGGAAGATGCTGACGAAACACATCTCTATTATTTGAATACGGAAACGGGCGAAGTACTATTCTATTCGGAGTTTGATGTTCTCTCCGATGAGAGAGAAAGGTTCTCAGAGGAATTTGAGCGCAATGAGTACATTTCTGTTGAGCGTATCTCTTCGCACAAGGCATATCAGTGGATGGAAGATTTTGTCGAGCAAGCCGTTGCCACAAAAGACAAGCACGCCGCCGAGAAATTATCAATTGCCCTCATGGGAAAAGGCGCGTTTCGACGATTTAAGGACGTATTGAACAGCATCGGTGGCGAATGGGTACAGGCATGGTATCTATATAAAGACGAACAACTCTACGAAGTGATGAAAGAATGGTTTGACAGTTTGCCTGTGGATATTACTGAACAATAGTCTTAATGTAGAGCTAATGACAAATAGATTTTGCTACATATATAGAAGAAAATATAATTATGCGTGAGGTTACACTATTCAAACTTTCCCAAATGCTAACCGTTGAGCAAGTGCCGTTCGCGCTCTCCTCGTGCTTACAGTATCAGCACTGGAAAGTAAGTCATCTAGTTCAAGTAGATTGACAGGACGCAGTACAACATGGGCGAGCGTTGACTGACGAAGTGGATCACGTATCACAATTCTCGCTTCTTTCGCATCGGCCTCTACGGTTGGATAGAGGATAGCCGCATCGACTCTGCCGGATTGACTGAGCGCGTAGATCGCAAGCTGATACAACATGTGCGAGGGCAAGGGACGTTCCCAGAGGTCACGATACTTGGCATCCAGTATGCCAACCACTCTTGATTGGTGCAGGATTATATAATCTGGACGTGGCTCAGGAGCCTTACGCTTGTTTGGATTATGGGCAGGATCATAAGCCATCATGCCCCGTATCTTATGTTGATCCTGCACTGTATACCCTTGTAAATGCTCCTTCAAAAAGCGAGAAAGCAACTCCTGAAAGAAGAGGTTCATGTCAAAGAGGAAGCCCGGCAACGCCATTTGAGGCAAGCTTTCATCGAGCGAAATCCCTTCGGCTTCCAGCAACAGCTCTATAATCGTGATTGCCGGAAGATACGCATTGTTCAGGCGATCCATTTCACGGTGCAAACGTTTGAGCGTATTGTGGTCCAACCTCACCGGGGAGACGCTTTCCTCAAACACATGAGCCAGCCGATCCAGTCTGATGCGTAAGGTACTTGCGCTGGTGAGAGATGCTGCAAGATGGAGTCCTTGTAAAAGGACTTGATTGATTAGGCAATCCTCTTTCCTGGGATGATAGGTACAGGGCAAGGTTGCCTGAATCATTCCCAGGGCAATCGCATCTAATTGACAGCCTCAAGAACCTTCAAGAGATAGTCATTA
>CAXUIS010000017.1:0-35959 GCA_964250915.1 uncultured Ktedonobacteraceae bacterium
TAGCACTTGAAGAGGGAATTTTTCCTCTTTGCAGCCTTAGGTTGATGCCTATTGGCATCCCCTTGCGGGTGCCCTGGCTTCGGTGACATATGACGTTTGAAGGACTACTACAATGGACGTATCCACATTAATTCATCAAATCACAAAGTCACATGCGTGTATGCGGCTTACTAACTGCCTCTACTGGTACGGGCGCATCTTCCTCATGCTCATACTTCTGTAAGCGGAGTGGCTTCAGGCGTCCCTGACTTGTACCACTGGATCGCACACGTATGCCAGGGAGTGAGTTTTCCATGTGTTGTAGTGCTTTGATACCAGGATAGCTTTGTGCGATGGCAGGCATAGAAGCTGTTTCGACCAGCCAGATGGCCTGAATCTCTTGCGAATTTTGGGCGTCTTGTACTGCTAGCGTCTCGCCTGACCAGACCGCCTTGTACACGGTATGACACATACAGAGAGCTTCAACAGCTATCGCGGCGACCCAACCAAGGCTCAATCCGCTCAAGCCACCGAAGTGGGCACCGAGTGTTGCCGCCACTACTTCGAGAATGCCACCTGGAAGAATACCGAGAATAGCTCCCCCGACACGATCTTGAATACGGCAGATGGAGATGTAATGGTTTTTGATAATCAAGGGAAAGGCGGCAAGTGCCAGGATACGCAGGCACCACGCAGCGTTCTCGGCATAGGTTTGACCGAAGATCCCAAGTACTTGAGTTGTACCAAACTGTAAGACGATATTGGTAAGAATGCCAGTGAGTGTCGCAAGCCCGATTGTCACCCGCGCCTTGTGTGCTAGCGTCGCTTGCTGCGCGGAGTTCATCGCATGAAGCACGGTTGTCAGCGCACCCGGAATGACAAACACGAAACTTACAATCATCCACGACACATAAAACCACGCGTTCATCTTTGCCGAGAGCAGCGCAGTCACCAGTAAGGGGAGTACCTGTGTAGGAAATTGCAGCGTCAAGTTCAGCAAGTGATGTTGAATCGCCGCTCCACCTAGTTTACGAAGAAGGCTCCATTGGGGGAGATACCTCTTTACTCCTCGCTTTTTGAGCGTAATAGGCAGAATAAGCACCAGTACGGAAATACTGCTTGAAATAGCCCACATCGCATAGAGCGCGATGCCAATATTCTGTGATAACCAGGAACCGACAAAAAAGAGGGTGATAAGTTTTACAACGGCAAATAGCGTATTACGCCAGAGCTGTAGACTTCCACGCAGTAGGCCAATGAGTGCTTGATCTAGCACCAATGTGATGGCGTTGAGGCTAACACCCAGAGCAAAAATGAAGATATTGCCCTCGCTCGCTCGCAAAGGCTGAAAACCTGGAATGGCATATGGAGCGAGTAGTGCGAACGTAATACCTACACAGCCGCCAACGACGGCAACAACGAGTAGCGCGGTACTAATCAAAGAGGCTTCTCGTCCAGGTTGGCGTGGCAACTCGGTAATCAGGAGTGTCCCCAGTCCCAGGACACAAAAACTTCCCAGCAGCATCATTGCTGAAATGCATGCTGAGGCAATACCTATCGCATCAGGTGAAAAGTGCCGTGCCGCAATCCACCAATACACAAAACCAAGCCCTGACGTTATTGCCGTTGTTCCAATCAATGAACCTGCATTTACCAACATTACGCTATTGGTTCTCAGCCATTGGAGCCATGAATTCACGGTATCGCTACGCTTCCTTTGCTATATGTAATAGATACATCCAACGGTAGGGGCAACAATTCATTGCGCCCCAAGATGGGCTGGGGGATACATTGGTAAAGGCAATCGTTGCCGACATCCTGCCCCTCTACCATCCCTCATCTTTGGGCGCAATGAATTGCTGCCCCTACCACTCAGGACACAATAAATTGGTCATCACACATGCGTTTCCACAGGTACGGCTTGTTTGATAGCAAATACGCTCATCTCATCTTCCATATGCACGGGACGTGATAAAGCTCCCATCACATATCCTGCGGTGGTTGTGGCGAGACCAGCAAGAATGGCCCCTGCTCGTTGTAGACCTGTCAGGTCATGACGTAAGAAACAATCTGCAATACCGTTCATAACTCCTAAAGGAAGTGCTTTAAATGCGTACACACGTTCACTTGACAGGCTATCCTTCGCGCCAACATGACGGGTAATGACAGCCTTTGAAAGTCCCTCCGCATAACAGCGTGTAAGAAAATAGTGCCACGTGGCGCGACGAGTGGGAATGAAATGAGAGATACTAGCTTGCGGCTCGCAGAGAAACTTTTTGTGTGGATAGTTTTGCTTCGCACGTATACAAAATTCAGTTTCTTCGCCACCCAGGACATATTTGCCAATATGTCCAATATCGCTTCTGAACCCACCAACGGTTTCAAAGACTTCACGGCGGACACACATACAGCCAGCCCAGAGGTTTCGTACTTCAATAGAATGCGTGGGTGCTCTCTGATACGAACAGCCAACAACCCAATAAAATTCATCTGGAAACCAGCGTGGTCGTGTACCTTCCCAGTGTGGTTTTACTGTGCCGCCTACTCCTAGCACCATCGGGTCGGCGCAACGTGTGCTAAGCTTCTCTAACCATCCAGGTTCTGCGGTAGCATCATCATCCAGGCATGCTATGAATACTCCATGTGCCATTGCAACTCCAGTGCTACGTGCACCAGAGACTCCCTTTGGTCCGCTATTCTCTAGCACTGTAATGCCAGGAATATTCATACGGGCACGTTCAAACAGAGACGTATTGTAGTCAATGACGACGATAATCTCTCCTGGTAATACCTCTTGTTGCTGTACAGACTCGATAGCTAACACAAGATGCCGCCAGCGTTCCTCTGTATACGCACAGATAATAACCGAAATATCTTGTGCTATCATAGTGTATTCCTCCCCTGCCCTATCTACGTAGACATTTTATTTGTTCTGTTGACGTATCCCCATTATTTGTGTATTACAACAGGCGGTAGACCGGACTGCGCCGCACCATTTGCCATATAGGTGTCCGCATACGCGCGTATGTTGTAAAAAGTGTCATGCTATACGTGCTTTTTCCAGTCAGCAATGCTACAAACTCTTCTCTACTCGTTGATGCTTTTACCATAAGGCGTGATAACGCGAGTGGGTTTGCTCCAATCGTATGTATCGCGTGTTTGACAGCACAAGCCGAGGTGTATCCAGCTGCACGCACGAGTTGTTGCGTAATTGCTGTGTAATACCCATAGGGATAAGCAAAACTAGCAACGCGCCGCCCCAGGTGTTCTTCCAGAATGTTTTTGCTTGTAATCAGCTCGTGTTGTGCTTGAGAGGACGAGAGCATATCAAGTTGCGGATGCGTATGGCTATGCGCACCACACTCTATACCTGCCGCTTGCACCTGAGCAATCTGCTCCCATGTCATCATAGGACGCGCAGACTCGCCTTCTCGTTGTAACCAATCACACGTTCCATTTACAAAAGCTGTAGCGATATACAAGGTGGCTGAAAAACCGTAACGTGTGAGAACAGGTAACGCATCTGTAAAAAAATCGGACATACCATCGTCGAAGGTCAGAACAACAGGTTTCTCCGGTAGGTGCTCTACCGCACTTTGTACAAGTTGAGTAACTGTCATAGGTGTATAGTCATGTGTGTGCAAGTATGCCATCTGCTCTGCAAAATGTGTGGGCGATACGGTAAACTGCATAAACTTCGGGTTCGTACTGCACGAAACACTGTGGTACATCAGAATAGGTATCTTTTTATTGGACAACATCAACCCATCCCCTATCGCTTAGTTGATTGAAAGCAACTGTCTTTCCCTTGCTACATCTATCCACTTGCCCTCACTTAGTGCTTTAGTGTGAATGCGTCCCACCACGTAGCCAGCTATTGTCGCTAACAATCCAGCGACAATAGCACCCGTGCGTGCGAGTCCAGCAATATCTCGACGAAGAAATGTATCTGCTAACCCTTGTACGATTCCCTCAGGTAGTGTCTTGAGCGTGTAAGTGCGTTCAGACGATAAACCGATCTGTTTGTTGTATAGTATTGTAAGTAGAGCTTTTCCTAGCCCTTCATCATAGCAACGCCACAAGAAGTACGATAGTTGTGTCCGTTGAGCCGGAACACGATGCGTAACTGTTGCAGAAGGCATGTAAAACCAACTGAGTCCGGGTAGTTGTTGCGAAACACGAATACAAAGTTCTGTTTCTTCATCGCCTGCCTGATGTTGAAACCATTTACTGTTGGCATTTTTTGCACCCTTATTATTGCCGAAGGACTCTCGAAACCCACCAACAGTCACAAATGCATGCTTTCTTACAGACATATTCGCGCCTATAACATTACGTACAGGAACATGTTGTGTTGGTAATCCTTTATATGTGCAACCTACAACCCAAAGAAATTCATCTGGAAACCATTGTGGACGTTTCTCCAGCCAGCTAGGTTTTATTGTTCCACCTATACCAGCAACCGTAGGATCGCTGTAAGACAGCAGTAATTGTTCTATCCAATGTGCGTCTGCAATAGCATCATCATCGAGGAAAGCAACTACTGTGCCTTGTGCGATAGCAACACCACTATTTCTTGACCCTGATGCGCCTTTTGCTTCTTCATTCTCGATAACGATTGTTGTTGTAAGATATGTCTGAGCTTGTTGCAGTAAAGCCTGATTATGGTCTATAACGATAATAATCTCTCGTGGCTGTATCGTTTGCTGCTGTACCGATATCACAGCCTGACATAGATCATGCCAGCGTTTTTCGGTATAGGCGCAAATTATAACGGAAACCTCTTCTTGTATCTGGCGCATCTTGCTCATCGCCCTTTTTTTATGCTGCTATAACTCACCTCGGTTTCACGTATGGGTGGTATCGGTACAACAAAATGAAGTCGCTCTTGCACAATTATCTTGAGGATGCGCCAGCCATCACGGAAGGTATGTAAGTTGCTCTCACCATGCACACGCGAATACTCGAAGCTTGGTACCTCGACGATTTTGAACTGAGCTTTGTGCATTCGCAGATTCAATAGTGTCTCGATCTCGAAGCCATCACAGTCAATGTCAATAGTGTCCAGGCAGCGTTTCCAAAACGCGTTATAGCCGTAGCATAGGTCGCTGAAGCGAGTCCAGAACAAGAGGTTTACTAGTTTTCCCAGGAAATAGTTACCCGCACGACGAAGAAACGTGATATCATGACTGCCACCACCATCAGCAAAACGTGATCCTTTGGCAAAATCAGAGCCTGCAATCAGCGCATCGACAAAGCGTGGTATCTCTGCTGGGTCTGCCGAGCCATCGGCGTCGAGCATCACAATGATGTCGCCTGTACAGGCAGCAAAGCCAATACGTAACGCGTCGCCTTTGCCTTTCTTACTCTGTCGAATAACGCGAATCGTTGGAAATAGTTTTTGCGCGACTGCTATTGTGTCATCAGCCGACTGTCCATCGACAAGAACAATCTCATCAACAAGAGATGGAATGAATGGTAGCACATGATGCAGATTTTTCGCCTCGTTACGTGCTGGAATGACCACACTCACACGTGGATACTGTTGCTTCTCAATAACGCTTACCGTTCCATATCGTTCCTGTTGTAATTCGTTCATAAAGGACTACCCCTCCCCGCTACTACCTACCTCGCCAACTGGTTGATCATAGGGACTATATGATCGTCTTTAACGAATACGTACGGATACATGTAGGGACCGATGTATCGCGTCCTCTTCGTGTTTCAACCGCCAAGAGGACGCAATACATCAGTCCCTACAAGCGACGTATTACTATGTTCATCCGCATCATTGGTCTCTACAACTGGCATATAAGTTTAGTATAATGTCGTATGCAATTAACGAACTCTGTCTACATCCATTCCAGTATCTGTTTTTGTGTCGTTAAAATGCTCCTTTGTCACAAAAAATGAGGAGGTTTTGGGAAGAAAAGGTACCTAAAAATTGGGGGAACGGTATATTTTTATGGTCCTATCGCTTGCTGCCGCGATATATTCGTCGATAGGAGACCACGCGACGGCGCGAAACCAAGCATGACTTTTGGGGTATGTATGTACATGTTGGCCTGTAAGCGCATGCCATATTTGTGTTGTTGCGTCATCGCTACCCGACGCAATGAGTGTGCTGTTGGGAGACCATGTAAGCGTCTTCACCGCCTGCGGATGACCGCGATATACACATATTACGGCTTTAGTGAGAGCATTCCATATATGTATCGCGCCATCTTGCCCACCAGAGGCGATGTACTTCCCATTAGGCGACCATTGTACTGTATAGACAGGACCAGTATGACTCCGATAGGTTTGACTCAATGCATTCTTCATCGGGTCCCACACCTGCACAACCCCATCAAAACTTCCTGATGCAATCATTGAGTATGACGGCGACCAGGAGACCGCGAAGATGCGATATTGTGCTGTATGCGTAGTGATGCGTGTGCCTTGTAATGCTTCCCACACCTGCACTGTATTATCACCATACTCGCCACCCGATGCAATATAACGACTGTCTGGCGACCACGCGATACTTCGCACAAAGCGCAGATGACCTTTGTAGACAAAGACCGTTACACCTGTACTCGCATTCCATATATGTACGTTGCCATCAGTATCGCCTGACGCCACAAAGCGACCATCGGGCGACCACGCGACGGAGAGGATGTAGCTGCTATGCGCGCAATAGAGTAGAGTAGTTTCGCCTGTTTGAGGTTGCCAGACACGTACCGTTTTATCACGTCCACCCGATGCTATATAGTGACCGTCGGGCGACCATGAGAGGGCGAAAACGTTGTCGGTGTGATCGGTGTATTCAAGCAGGGTTCTTGCTTCTCAACAAAACGGTCGGGACCGATGATGCTCTTTCACCAAATCCCCCGGATGCTGTCGGGGCGCAATGAGGTGCGCCCGACAGCATCGCCGGTTGTCGAGCGCAATTCATTGCGCCCCTACAACCAGCATATCCATAGGAATTTGTTAAACGGCATTATCGCGTCCTGTTTGGCAATTGAGACGCGAAGAGGACGCGATACATCGGTCCCTACATCTGTACACATCAATGTTCGCGCGGTCCCTCAATCAATAAATTTATCGCGTGGGGCAAGACGGGTAAGATATATTCAAGACACTCTTTCACTGCTTTGGGACTACCAGGGAGATTGATAATCAGGGTATGGCCTCGCACACCCGCGACGCTACGCGAGAGCATAGCTGTACGCGTGTATTGCAAGCTGATTGCACGCATGGCCTCCGCAATGCCAGGAGCTTCGCGTTCAATGACGGCATGTGTTGCCTCTGGTGTGACATCGCGTGGGGCAAGTCCTGTTCCACCTGTTGTAAGAATGAGATTGAGATGTTTTTCGTCGCTCCACTCGCGCAAAACAGTCGTGATATAGTCGATCTCATCGGGAACGATTGCGCCTGCACTAACTGTTGTATCCGGCAATTGGGCTACAAGTGCGCGGATATTTTCGCCGCTCAGGTCTTGACGTTCGCCCTGTGCCGCACCATCGCTGATTGTTAAAACGCCGACGGTAATCATACTGTTTAACCTCGTGGACTTAACTCGCGCATGAGTGCTCCAATTTGACGACGTGAGCCAAACACCCAGACGGTGTACTCATCGGGAAAATCCTCAACCTCTACCCCACACGCCATTTCGGATGCCAGCTTACGCGTGATATCGAGAAATTGACCACGCTCGGCTTCATTGCGGCTCTGCGTACTCAGAGCAAGGCGTCCCAACCGCTCATCAGGAGTCAAGACCGCATTGATCACTTCGTTGAGTTGCTCCATCCCAAAGATGACCTGCAACGGTGGTAGCTGCTCCGCCTGGACTGCTGCATGCGTCCTTTGCTCACTACGGCCCTCGACATATTCTTGTTGCTCCTCTGTCAAGTTCACGTAGACAGAGCGTAACTGTTCGAGGACCAGCATACGCGCTTCTTCAGGCGCATCCGAGCGTGGATGGACATATGCGAGCAGATTATGCTCTGGGTCAGAGTAGATAAAAGGACTGGATATGGCAACACGACGCCCACAGTTGGAACAGGTCGAGACATTCAATGAGCCAGACAGAATAACATAGCGCAGCTGAGGGTCTTGCGCGGCATTGACATATTCATAGGTGACGCCAGAAAATTGTGTCCCACAAGGACAGGTAAAGGTGTGTGTTGTTGAACGAGACATGATAGCTGTTTCTATTTACTCTTTCTTGGTTGTTTACAAATGCGTACTATAAGGAAAGTATACCATATAATGCAGATGATGACATGTTATGCACGCGTTAAAGAAGTTTTAGGAAACGTTTGTATACTGATATTAAATAGCTTGAGGACAAAGACGCAGAGAGCTGGGATAAAAGACTTTTTATATATCTCAATAATTATGAATAAGGACAGTATAATGACATTATCTACTATTTCAGTTGTAATTTGTGCCTACACCGAGAAACGTTGGGATGATCTGGTAGCGGCGGTAGCATCCGTACAGCAACAAACGGTGCCCGCACAAGAGATTGTGGTTGTGGTTGACCATAACCCTACATTACTAGCGAAAGCACGTAAACTACTAGCAGGAGTAGTACTAGTTGAAAATAGAAGTCCCGCAGGTGCGAACGGTTCAAAAAATGCGGGCGCAGCAGCAACAACAGCACAGGTGATCGCCTTTCTTGATGACGACGCTGTAGCTTTTCCTGATTGGTTAGAAAACTTGCTCTCCTGTTTTGATGATTCACGCGTATTAGGAGTTGGAGGTCTCATTGAACCGCTTTGGGTGCACGAGCGGCCCCAATGGTTTCCTGAAGAGTTTTATTGGGTTGTAGGATGTAGCTATCGAGGTATGGCTCAAAAAGCGTCAGAAGTGCGAAACCTCATCGGGTGTAACATGGCGATCCGTCGAACTGTATGGGAGGAAATTGGAGGTTTTTGGTATCAATTTGGGCATGTGGGCGGACAGCCTAGAGGATGCGGCGATACTGAATTCGGTATCCGAATACGTCAACACTGGCCCCAACACGTTTTGATGTATAGCCCTGAGGCTAAAGTGTGTCATCGTGTACCCTCTAGCCGAGCATGCTGGAGTTACTTTCTCTCTCGCTGTAACTTTGAAGGACGCTCTAAAGCTTTATTAGCTAAGGCTGTTGGTACACGTGATGGTCTCTCTTCGGAACGAAACTACACACTCTATGCACTACCACAGGGAGTCCTGCAAGGAGTGAAAGATACTTTTTTTGAGCGTAATGTAGATGGTCTGATGAGAGCAGGAGCTATCTTTGCAGGGCTTGCAGCAACAGTAACAGGATATATATCCGCTTTAGCTCTTACAAGGGCAAAATCACTACAAAACATTTTTTCTATGATTAGCCCATCTTTATTATGCTCATAAACTGAAACCTCAACCAATTTACTCTCTTCACAACCATAAACACATAGGTTCTCCACATTTATTTTACGGAAGGGCAATAATATAAACATTTATAAAGAAGTACAAAATTAGTAATGTATATATGAGTGTAATTATTGTTTGATAGAATATACATTATTAATAAATATACTTAAAAAATGAAACTACTAATAACAGCATAACATGATATTTAGGGGGAAGCTCTCATGATGTCGGTCACACAGCCCTTGCTTGAAAAAGCTGAGGAAGAGGCTGTTCTTGGGGTGATACGCTCCGGTCAAATCGCTCAAGGTAAACACGTAGAGGCATTTGAAAAGCGTTTTGCCGCGGTTTGTGGAGTTGAAGAAGCTATAGCCGTTTCTTCGGGAACTGCTGCGCTCCATCTTGCATTGCTTGCTTGTGACATAGGTCCTGGTGATGAGGTGATCACAACACCATTTAGCTTTGTAGCAACCGCAAACGTTATTTTACTCGTTGGCGCAACGCCTGTATTTGTCGATATTGATCCACTTACATATACGATAAATCCTGATTTAGTAGAGGCTGCTATCAGTACCCGCACGAAGGCAATTTTGCCTGTACATCTTTATGGTCATCCATGTGACATGAAAGCATTGCTAGAGATAGCACGCAAGCATTCTCTTGCAATTATAGAAGATGCTTGTCAGGCGCATGCGGCAGCAATCGATGGACGACCTGTGGGAAGTTTTGGTATAGGGTGTTTTTCGTTTTACGCAACAAAAAATATTACAACAGGTGAAGGTGGCATGGTGACGACAAACGACCCCGCAATCGCCGAACGGGTACGTAGAATGCGCAATCATGGACAAAAAGAACGCTACAAACAGGTCATGATGGGCCATAACTTACGCATGACAGATATGCAGGGGGCATTAGGAGTTGTGCAAGTGAAGAAATTAGAAGTATTAACGGAGCGGCGTATTACAAATGCAGACTATTTAACACATCACTTACAAGACGCATTACAAACACCAACTACGCTTCCTGGCTACCGTCATGTCTTCCATCAATACGTTGTCCGCGTCACTGAAAATCGAAATACTTTAATACAGCAATTGAGTGTGCGAGGTGTGAGTACCGCAATACACTATCCTACTCCTATTCATCAACAACTTTTTTATCAAGAGCATACGGACCTATGGAGCACAGGTTCCCTCTCTGAATCTTTGTCAGTAGCAGAACAGGCTGCACGTGAAGTGCTTGCGTTGCCTATCCATCCGGCACTATCAGAAGAGAATTTAGCGATGATTGTAAAAGAGGTGTTACAGATATGCGGATAAAAATTGCAGTGGTGGGGGCGGGTGCGATGGGTATGAACCATATGCGTGTTCTCAACGATTTGAACGATGAGCATGTATGTCTGGTAGGAGTTGCGGAACCCTTTACGCCTACATTAGAAAACGCAATTCGCCGTTTTTCTGTTGCTGGCTATGCAGATTATCGCGTGATGGTGGAGGAAACGCATCCTGATCTGGTAGCTGTCGTCGTTCCTACGCATCAGCACTTCCAGGTAGCATCGTATCTTCTGGATCGAGGCATTTCCGTACTCATCGAGAAACCTATGGCGAGTACGATTGAGGAAGCGGAAACACTCTTGCATCACGCCAGGCTACGGAATGCAAGAATTGCCGTTGGGCATGTTGAGCGTTTTAATCCAGCAATTACCACCCTCAAACAGCGCATTGTGTCTGGCGAACTAGGTCAACTCTTTCAACTTCACGCACGTCGCCTCGGTCCCTTCCCGCCACGCATTCGGGACGTTGGTGTAGTGCTTGACCTCGCTACACACGATATCGACGTAATGCGTTATATCGCGGACTCAGAGGTCGAGCGTGTCTATGCGGAAACACAACGTCGTATTCATACATCGCGTGAGGACTCTTTGCTTGGTGTGTTGCGTTTCTCAAACGAGGCGACTGGCATGTTGGATGTAAATTGGCTGACACCGACAAAGGTACGGGAGTTGATAGTGACAGGGGAGCGTGGCATGTTCCAAGTGAACTATCTGACACAAGACCTCTACTTCTACGAAAATGACTATACACCTTCCATCTGGAATGAGCTAAGTCGCTTGACTGGCGTCAGTGAGGGCACAATGACACGCCTGAAAGTGCAAAAGGCCGAGCCTTTGCGCTTAGAATATGAAAATATCTGTGCTGCACTGCGCACAGATATACTACCTGCGGTGACAGGCGAAGATGGGCTTGCTGTATTGAAGATTGCCTATCAATTGATTGAATCAACACATACTCACAAGATATCTGAGCAAACGCAACGTGACGCGGTTGCGATGGAGGTGCCACATGCAGTCCAGTAGCACAGGTGAGTCGTCAATTGTAGCAGTAGTCGGTCTCGGCAAAATTGGTTTGCCACTCGCTGTGCACTACGCATTACATGGTTATACCGTAATTGGTTGTGATACCAATATTTCCGTCGTTGAAAGTATCAATGCGAGTCGGTCACATGTTCATGAGGAAGCGGAACTTGAGATGGAAGTGCCGCGTCTTGTCCGGAAAGGTTTGCTTTCGGCAACGGTAGACACAACTGAGGCGGTGCGTAAGGCCAACGTAGTGGTCGTCATTGTGCCAGTACTTGTCAACGCGCAACATGAAGTAGATTTTAGCAATATCGACGCTGCTACGGCAGCAATTGGAGCGGGACTACAACCAAATACGCTGGTTGTTTATGAGACGACGCTACCTGTGAGTACGACTTCTCAGCGACTCCGCGCAATTCTTGAGTACACATCACATTTGAACGCCTGCCAAGATTTTTATCTCGCGTACAGCCCTGAGCGCGTTTCTTCTGGGACGATCTTTCGGGACCTACGCCTCTATCCCAAGGTTGTAGGTGGTATTGATGAGCGTAGTACTACAAAAGTTGAAGCATTTTATCGCTTGGTGTTAGACGCGAACATTATTACGATGGCCTCTACGGATGAAGCAGAGTTTGTGAAGCTGATCGAGACGACCTACCGAGATGTGAATATTGCACTGGCAAACGAGTATGCTCAATATGCCGATATGCATGGATTAAATGTCGCAACAGCAATTGAAGCAGCAAATACACAACCTTACTCACATATTCACACTCCTGGTGTGGGCGTTGGTGGACACTGTATTCCAGTCTACCCCCATTTTCTTTTCGCGCATCCAGAGGATACAAAGCATCAAGAATACTTGTTGTTGCCGCGTCAGTCGCGCATCATCAACGACTCGATGGCAGAATATGCGGTGCAGCGTATAGAACATGCTATTGGTGAACTTGCAGGACGTTCGGTACTTGTGCTTGGGATCGCATATCGTGGGGATGTGAAGGAAACAGCTTTTACCAGTGCAAAGCTTTTGCAAGAGGCACTTCAACGACGAGACGCACGCGTTTATGTCGATGATCCATTGTTTAGCGACCAGGAACTACGCGAATTGGGCTACACACTCCTTCCTCAGAGGCTCGAACAGCAGGTAGAAGTAATTATTCTTCAAAGTGCGCATCAGTCCTATCGTACGCTAAATTTTGCGCGTTTCACACGTTGTCAGGTGATACTTGATGGCCGAAAAGTCTTGAATCAGCAGGCTGTTGAGGCACAGGGGATACGCTACATCGCTATTGGTGATGGGGCTATGGGCAAAACGTCGTCGAAAATGCTTACACCTGTTGTAAAGGAATAGTTGTTGGGGGAGAAGGAAAGCATGCGTTTTGTATCTATTGTGGGGGCGCGTCCACAGTTTGTCAAAGTTGCTGTGGTGAGTAAAGCTCTTAGGCAATATCATCAAGAAAGCATTATTCACACTGGACAGCACTACGATTACAATATGTCGGCCCAGTTTTTTGATGAATTGCAGATTCCTGAACCGGATTATCACCTCGGCTGCGGTTCTGCTGCTCATGGAGCGCAGACGGCTCGTATGTTAGAGGCTATTGAGAACGTGCTACTGAAAGAGCGTTTCGATGGCGTGGTTGTGTATGGTGATACTAATTCTACGTTGGCAGGAGCATTGGCGGCTGCAAAACTTCATATACCAGTCGCACATGTTGAGGCAGGGTTACGCAGCTTCAATCGTACTATGCCAGAAGAGATAAATCGTGTTGTGACTGACCATATCTCGAATCGCCTCTTTTGTCCAACACAGAGCGCGTGTGTAAATCTGCGTCATGAGGGCATCGTCGATGGTGTTGAGTTCGTCGGCGACGTGATGTATGACTTGCTTCTGCAAGTGCGTCCACAACTCGCGGCACGGACCGAATGGCTCCTGAGGAATTTGCATCTCGCCCCCCACAACTACATAGTGGCAACTGTGCATCGTGCCGCCAATACCGAGAGCTTAGAGGCGATGCAGAGTATCGCAGAAGGATTGAATAAGCTCGATATGCCTGTAATCTTTCCCGTTCATCCACGTACACGCGCATATTTGGACCGCTATGGTATTTCCTGGAACAACAATGTTCGCATAATGGAGCCTCTTGGATATTTTGACCTGATGGCCCTCGGACAAACCGCTTATCGTATCATTACCGACTCTGGTGGGTTGCAGAAAGAGGCATTCTTTCTTGAGATTCCCTGCGTGACGTTGCGCGACGAAACGGAATGGACCGAGACGGTAGAAGCAGGTTGGAATACGCTCGTTGGGACGCGCTGGCAAGATATCCTCAACGCTATTGAGAAGCCCATCCCTGAACCATCTCCGCACAATCCGTTTGGCAAGGGGAATGCTGGTATTCGTATTGCACAAAGCTGGACAGTCTAAGACATTCTATGAAATAGAAGGAACAAAAGAATTGGCATATATTCTCTTTATCTCTCGCTACTATCTGCCAGAGAAGGCCGCAGCAGCCGTATGTGTAAGCGAGACAGCAGAACGTCTGGTGCAACGCGGGCATCAGGTAGTGGTGCTAACAACTTTTCCCAACTACCCCACAGGTGTTGTGCCACAAGAATATCGGTGCCGAATACGTCAAGAAGAGATTATCGAGGGAGTAAGAGTGCTTCGTGTATGGAGCTATATAAGCGCAAATAAAGGCTTCTTTCTTCGTATCTTTGCTCAATTTTCGTTTGGTTGTCTTGCGCCATTAATTGGAGGGAAGGCGATTGGTAAGCCAGATATGATTATTGTCGAATCACCGCCGCTTTTCAATGTAATCGCTGCCCATATCCTGGGATGGAGGAAGAAATGCCCCTTTATCTTTTGGGTTGCCGATCTTTGGCCCGAATCGGCTGTTCAATTGGGCGCACTACGCAATAAGACATTGATACGTCTTTCGGAGTGGCTAGAATGGTCAACGTATAAGCGAGCACGTAATGTGTGGGTAGTAACGGAGGGAATGCGAGATACACTTATTCGGCGAGGTTTGCCACCTGAGCGTATTTTGTTGATAAGAAATGGTGTTGATACTGAAAAGTTTCGTTCTCTACTTTGGGAAGAGGCCCGTAAGCAGCTTCAGTGGGACGAACGATATACCGTGCTCTATGCAGGAACACATGGATTAGCACATGGTCTGATGACGCTACTAGACGCGGCACAACTACTGCAAGAGCACACAGATATACGTTTTGTGCTTGTTGGAGATGGGGCCGAGAAAGCAGCCCTGATAGCACATGCTCAACAAGAACAACTCAACAATGTATGCTTTCTGAATCCACTTCCTCATGAACAAATGCCGATGCTTCTAGCTGCTGCTGATGTATGTGTGGCTCATACACGCAAAGTTCAACTCTTTGAAGGTATGTTGCCCATGAAAATGTACGAGGCGATGGCGGCTGAACGTCCTCTCATCGTGGCACTAAACGGTGAGGCATGTCGTATGGCGGTCGAAGAGGCAAAGGCCGCACTACATGTAGAGCCTGAAAATGCCACCGAACTTGCAACAAGCATTCTTTTTTTATACGAGCACCCTGAGTTTGCGCGGCAATTGGGACAAAATGGACGAGCCTATATTGAGGGCCGTTTTGACTACAACACTCTCACCGCAACACTTGATGCTCATCTTCAGTCGGTTCTCAAGGGAAAGTGAGATATGCGTACTTATGAGTTTGGGAGTGTTTGAGAAATTTGCTACGTCACCTGATTAAGAAAAAGGGAAAGTCGTTATGGAGCAGACAGACATACAAGTAACAAAGGCTCTTGCGGAGAGCAGACAAATATATGGTGTGGAACAAAAGGAGAAAAAGCGCGAGCATCGAAGATATTCGCAAATGATGTGGTATCTCGGCCTGATGCTGGGCGATAGTATTTTTATTGGGAGCGTCCTTGCCCTTTGGCTCACATCTCTCCCACATTTCCACTTATTTTTAAGAGTGCTACAAAACACTTCCAGTATTGAGGATATAAGAATTGTGGGAGTCCTTCTTGCTGTGCTACTGTGGAGCCTCGCGTCGCGGGTGACACAAATATATGACATACAGAAGGCCACAAGCGGTTTGAGAAGTGTAGTAAACATTATATCTACACTTACTCTTGTGTTTGGAGCATGGCTCATACTTACTTCTCCATTTCTAGCACAAGATATCAGTTCATACCTTACAATATTATTGCTCTGCTTTATGTCAATCTTATGCGTTTTGTGCGTATGGCGCGTACTATTTGCCAGCATAATGAGATTACCACGCTTTCGTAAACGCGCGGTTATTGTTGGCACTACACCTGCCGGTAAAACTATCGCAAACGAACTGCATACTACAAAAAGCTCTTTTGCAACGGTGCTTGGCTATATAGATGAAGGAGGAATGGGGTCACAACAAGAAGAAGGACTAGCAGTGCTGGGAGATAAAAGCAAGCTATTTCAGCTAGGAAAAGATCGTTTGATAGATATGGTTATTCCAGCGATTGACTACCATCAGTACCCAGAATTATTTAAGGTCATCATTGATATGGCTCAATCTGGAATTTCGGTCGTGCCCATGACAATCGCATATGAGAATGCGACTGGAAAAATTCCAATAGAGCATATTCATGACCAGTGGTATCTTGCTCTCCCATTAGAGGTTGTAATCTCACCATTGTACATGGTCTGGCGCAAGTGCATGGATGTTACCTTTGGTCTTGTTGGATCTACGTTTCTTCTCCTGTTACTCCCTATCGTGGCACTTTTGATATATATCGACTCGCCGGGACCCATATTTTACCGTCAAGAGCGGCAAGGCTTGCAAGGGAAACCTTTTTCTATCTATAAATTTCGCTCCATGCGCACAGACGCCGAGCTGAAAGGGCATGCGCTATGGGCTACGAAAAAAGACCCACGCATAACACGCATTGGGAGAATCATGCGTACAACTCATTTTGATGAGCTACCGCAGGTATTCAATATCCTACGGAGCGATATGAGTCTTGTAGGACCAAGACCTGAGCGAGAGCAGTTCGCACATGAGTTGGAGAAAACTGTACCATTCTATCGTTGTCGTCTTTTGGTGAAGCCGGGACTGACCGGGTGGGCACAAGTAAAGTACCGCTACGGTAATACGAACGACGATGCCTTAGAAAAAGTGCAATACGATCTATATTACATTAAACATCAATCTTTTATGCTGGATATCTTGATTATCTTGAGTACAGTTCGTGAAGTGCTTTTTGGTCATGGAATGTAGCTTCATGGAGAGAGCACTACTATCGTAGAACGCATCTATGTATCTTTTTAGTCGGCGGTTCTACGAGTACAGGAGAAACCGATGACATTTACAAATTATTGGGATGTGTTAATAAAGCGTTGGACGCTTATTATCATCTGCATTATAACAATAGGAATAGGAACATATATTGGTAGCAAGGTAGTGAAACCCGTTTATCAATCGTCGGTACTTATTCAAGTCGCTATTCAATCATCAAATAGCCAATCGGATATCAGCAGTCTTCTTGCTAGCGATCAACTGGTACAAACCGAATCGCAACTTGCTACAAGCGATCCTGTGCTACGTGAGGTGGCATCGCACTACGATGGCTTAACGGTTGAGCAACTTGCAAAGCAGGTGACATCGACGACAAAGCTAAACACACAACTCTTCCAGATAGATGTCGAAGATACCAGTCCGACTCAGGCCGCAAAAATTGCGAATGATACTGCTACTACTCTGATTAAACAACAACTTCAGATCACGCAACAGGACAACGCACTTTCACAGCAAAGAATTCAACAGGACCTGAAAGCGACGCGTCAACAAATTGATGGTCTTACAACGCAAATAATACAGTTACAGAATCAAGGAGGCAAGCAATCACAAGTAGCTGTTTTTCAGGCACAGTTAGCAGGGCTACAAGAGCATTACACGCAGTGGCAAAATGTACTCGCACAACTAGAACTGACGGAAGCTCAAGGTGGTGACTTTTTACGCATCGTGCAGCCTGCACAACCTGCTCTTGTTCCTGTAAAGCCGCGGGTACTTCTCAATACAGCTATTGGTCTGGTTGTAGGAGTGTTCTTAGGAATAGTGCTGGCACTGCTTTTCGATCAGCTAGATATACGTGTGAGAACAGCAGATGAACTTGCTCAGTTACTCGGTTGGCCTGTTTTAGGGACTGTATGGCGTGCAAATACAGCAAAAGGTGAGGAAGTTCTTAACCCACAGGGTCATGCCGCTAACATTGAGTCCTATCGTATTCTCCGCACAAATGTCGGTTTTTCGAGCCTCGATAAACCCTTGCGCTTTATCGCAGTGACAAGTGCTGTTCCTGGTGAAGGGAAAAGTACGATTGCGGCTAATCTCGCTATATTTCTGGCAAAGGCTGGAAAGAGTACGCTTCTGATAGATGCAGATTTACGGCGTCCAGCCGTTCACAAAAATTTTGCCATTCCACCGGATAAAATGGGTTTGAGTAATGCCACAATAGCACTTGCACAAATGCAGTTCTCTTTGCCCAATCAGCCGTCTATCAGCCCAATCGGCCCGTTCACATCTTCGAGTTTTTCACTGAAACCATACATGCATTCAGTGAGTTTTCCAAATTTGTTGGTCATGCCTTCTGGTCCATTACCACCTAATCCGCCAGAACTGCTAGACTCAAAAGCTATGAACCGCTTCTTTAAAGCTTTGGCTACATGTGGCGCAGAAGTTGTAATCTTTGATACACCTCCTCTCCTGGGACTATCTGATACGAGCATTCTTGTCTCAAAGATGGATGGTACGCTTCTGGTAACAGATATTAACAGCTCGAATAAAAATCATCTCAAGTCGATGAAAGCTATTCTGGAGAAAGTCGGCGCGAGCGTCATTGGAACAGTTATAAATAAAGAGAATCATAACCGTAAAAATACTGAGTATTCTTACTACAACTACTATAGCACTCCAGAGCAGAGTATAGAGCAGAAACAAAGCGCGAGAAGGTAACATGTTAAAGTACATACCTATCTTTAAGCAACATTTTTCTACACCTCCCCTGTCCTTTCTTGTCACAGTGGCAGTTGCTTTCTTGTTTGGAGCGGTTGTAGGAATAACAAATTTTCTTGTAGGTGTTGCGATAATTGGTGCATTGATAATGTTCATTGCTATTATACTCATGCAAGACGAGTTCATGGCGGTAGTTGTTCTGATTGTCAAACTGTATGTGGACTTCTATTTAGGATTAGCCTTCGTTGCACAAATAATAACGCTTGCGTTACTAGGCATTGCCTTTCTAACGAGATCTGCTTCTCGTCCCTGGATAGTCCCACGAGGTCTATGGATATGGCTCTTATTTATCAGTATCTCTATTTTCCCTGCACTACGTGGTATAAATGCTCTTGATAGTGCTTACTACTATTTCAATAGTATTTTCTTTCCTTTGATCATTTTCTGGCTAGGAATGCTCTTAGCGCGTGACGCTTTGCGTATGCAGCGTTTCTTTAAGATGGTTGCCGCTTTTGGAGCGTTTGTTGCTGCTGTTACTATACTGCAATACTTGAATGGTATGCTTCTATTTAAATCGGCACGCTACGATGCAGCACTTGCCTCACTTGCAAATTATCAACTCGATACGTCGGGAGTATCTCGTGCTGGTGCCTATCTCATAAATCCTGATTCAAATGGTGCCTTTCTAGCTCTCATGCTGTTAATACCTATTGGATTATTAGCAACAAACCTTTCTTTCACCGAGAAAATTATCTGCTGCCTCGAAATAGCTTTACTGTCCTTTGCCTTGTTGACAACGTACAGCACGGCGGGATGGATAGGTGCTTTTGTTGGTATACTATTATTTCTTGTCTTAGTAGGGAATACAAAGTATCGGCTTCAATTCTTAGCCTTTTGTGCTCTTACAATATTACTGCTTGTTCTTTTCTTTCCAGCACAAATAAATCTACAACTACAACATGCGACAGCACCAAGCGAGACACGGTTACGTATCGCGGCGTGGCAAACTGGTATACAAGTGATTCGTGCCTTTCCTCTAGGAGGGTTGGGCATAGGTCGCTATGTCTATTATCAACGCGCAGACCCTTATCGAGTTCCTGAACAATTTGTTCCGTTAGACCATCCACATAACTCTTACCTGGAGCTAGCCGCTCTAGGAGGTATACCAGTATCTGCCCTATTTATTGTATTACTCCTTTTTGCTATGCTATTAGCTTTACGCAACTGGGTTCAATCTAACAGTTCTATGCGCTCCGTCATTGCAATTGGATTGGCGGTAACTATTGCATTAACTTTTAACAGTCTTGCTAATCCGGGCTGGACCCTTCCCCCACTGTCATCTATAGGCTGGTTGGTTCTTGGAGTTGTTTCATCTCCTCTGATAGTTAAAAACCCACAAAATATGGCTGAGAGGATAGATAAAAAATGAAATGCGAAGACGTTGCGCTTGCCTACTATCCCCTAAACATGGAATTACATCTTAACCAAACGCTAGATGGTTTAGGCGTACCGTATGATGGGCAACGAGCAATGTATGATCCTACGATAATAGCACAATACGGTCTTGCTCACTGGAATCTCTACTGTGGTGCTCCTTCGGAAGAGGAGGCTAAATGTGTTCTACTACAAGTAGGATGGCTGATTGACAATGAAATTTCTACAGGTGTCGGAGGTTGGAAAGCGCAATCTTTCTCTAAGAATAGCAACACCTCCACACATACTTATGTATCTGCATCTACACAGGGGTATGCACTCTCTCTGCTTACGAGAGCCTATCAACTCACTTATGAACATAGATTTCTTCATATCGCAAGAAGCGTGGTTCGTACTCTTGAAGTAGATATCCTTGATGGAGGTGTTGCATTCCCTGTAGGAGCGGACGGTACATTTTTTGAAGATAAGGCAACATATCCTGCAGCATATACTCTTAGTGGATGTATGGTCGCGCTTATTGGACTCTACGATTATATAACTTTTGTTGAAGATCGTTCTATTGAACTGCTCGCTCAACAAGCATCAAGAACATTGGACACTCTTCTACATGAGTTCGATTGTAGTTTTTGGACATATGAAGACCTGTTGCATAAAAAACTCGCTTCACCGCGACAGCATATGTTGCATATACACTTATTAGAGGCACTTGGAAAATATTATAACTCCGAACAGTATTTGAACTGGGCCACACGTTGGAAGAACTACACAAGAAGCAGTATGTCTATCCTACGCTATCAAATTATGAGTCATGTGCAAGTGTATCGGCATTCTATAGCAGATTTGATACGTAAAAAAGTTTTTAAGCAGGCTCAGAATACACACCTTCGCCGTGTATGTGTTCCTATCACAAGCTTCCCTTTTACAGGGGGTATGCGAACGGTTTTGAAAGGGATGGCTCAAGTAACTACTGATACATGGCAAATTGAGTATCTCACACAACGAGTGGGAGCAAATACAGACGGTTTGTGCATTCATACATTCGGTACTACCAAGATGTCGCCGTGGCAATTTCCTTTTGTCTGGCTGTATGTCGTAGCTGGTTTTATCAAGTTAGCGTCTTTAATGCTGCATTCACCGTATGATATTATCTTGCCACAAGATGGAGTATTTACGGCGGCGTTCGCTGCATTCGGAGCTAAACTTGCAGGCTCACGAGTTGTTTGTATCGATCATGGGAACTTGACCCTGCTAAACAGTTCAGCATATCGCACAGAGCGTATACAGGCTCTTACTGAAAAGAAATTTGTACTTCGCATTCTATTACGTTTTCTGATTAAAGGATATTGGCCCTCGCTTACACTTCTTGCACGTATCTCTGCACATTTCGTCGATTCCTATCTCATCCCCGGAGTAAGTGAAGATGGGACAGAACAAGTCTGTAGTTATCTCGGCATCCCTTCCTATAAGGTGACACGCTTTGGCAGTATGATCGACACACAAAAATTTCTCCCAAGCGACACACAAAAGAAAGAACTCTTGCGTACAAAATACGGTGTTGAAAATAATGCTCGGGTTATCGTTATGGCCTGTCGGCTTTCACCAGAGAAAGGCATCCATATTGCTCTGGAAGCTATTAGTAAGGTCCTTGCTGCACTGAGTCCTCGTCAACGTTCTCTGGTTCACGTAATTATTGTTGGTGAAGGACCACTACGCGCATATGTAGAGGATACAATTCAACGCTTTGAGTTGGGAAAAAATGTCTTCCTCTGGGGCGAAACAACAACTTCAGATGTTATTTCACTTCTTAGTATGAGCGATATCTTCTTATACACCAGTGTAAGAGGAGCATGTATGTCTATGGCAGTGCTCGAAGCTATGGCTTCTGGATGTGCCGTTATAGCTTCTACAAGACCTTTATCGAATGCGAGCTTGTTGGCTAATAATCAAGGTATTGCTGTTCCCGCCGAAGACGTAGATGCAACCGCTGCCGCCCTTTTCCAACTAGTGAATGAACCTGAATGCTGTCAGAGAATGGGAAATGCAGCTAGAACATACATTGAGAAATATCATAGCCCTGCTATCTTTAAAAGAACTCTTCTACGTGCAACATACTGGTCAAAGGCTTAGCTGAAGCAACAAAAAACGAAACGGAAAGGAGGAGGGGAATAATGACAGTACAAAAACCAGAAGAAATTTTAGAAAATACAACAGATCATGAGTTGACACGACTGATGAGAAGTATTCCCCGGCTAACGTTACCTTCTAAAAATATTGACTTATGGAACACTGCTGTGTCCCTTGATGCTGTAGGGATACCTGTTCCATACTTTATACCTGATATTTGGAATCAACCAACGCAAGTTCAGCCTGCTATACCTATTTCTGGAGGAGAGGTAAGAGCAAATGGGCAAGGTAGGGAAAAATATGCATTCAACCTAAGAAAACTGGCGAAAAATTCTGGCGTGTATGCGCTTTCATCTCTAGCATCGCCTCTTGTTGCGCTTGTGCTTGCTCCCTTTCTGACACGTAATCTTTCTCACTCAGATTATGGAGCGTTAGCTGTTATAAGCACAGCTATCACTCTTCTCGCGGGACTAACACAGATGGGTTTAGGCTCTGCATTTTTTCGCTCCTATAACTACGATTATGCGTTGGTAGAGGATCGTCGAAAAGTTCTTTCAACGGTTATTCTCCTGTTAGTAAGTACGTCCTTTCTCACAGCCGTTGCCACTATTATGGGGGCACCGTTGCTTGCTACTCTTCTGTTCAGGGATATCAGCTTTGCACAGGTAATTAGAGTAGCAGGAGTTGTTGTTTTTCTACAAAATCTGACGGTGCCGGGTTTCTCATGGTTACGTGCCGAAAACAAGCCATTCTTCTTTTCAGTGTTGTCGCTAGCAAACCTCCTGGTCGCGTTAACTACTACACTATTTTTCATTGGTACATTGCATTTAGCTTTGCTTGGTTCTTTATTGGCAACAGGAACGGGCTATTTGGTCGTTGTGATGTGCATACTGCCATATATTGTGTTCAAAGCAGGTGTCCGCTTTCGCTGGACTATGGCAAAAGAGTTGTTAAGCTTTGGACTACCGAATGTTTCTACCTTTGTATCAGTATGGGTTTTGCAGTTGTCAGACCGTTATTTGCTGAGTATTTTAGGATCATTAGCTCAGGCAGCCGGATATTCTTTAGCCTATAACCTTGGTGGAGTTTTAGGTGTTGTCGTACTGTCGCCATTTACTCTAGCATGGCCTTCTGCTATGTTCAGCATTGCAAAGCGCAGCGACTCAGCTTCGGTTTTCAGAGTAGTATTTCGTTGGTTCAGTTTTGTTTTACTTTTTGCTGCATATATGCTCTCTTTAGTCAGTACAAGTATTCTCAGATTGTTTTTCCCTCCAACATATCAAGCATCGGCTCCTATTATCCCTGTTATAGCGATGTCTATTATGTTTTACGGTATCTACAACATTTTTATGACGGGCGTCTCTATAACCAGAAAAACTTGGTTCGCGGTCCTTTTGACTTCATCAGCAGCAATTATAAATGTCATTGCCAACCTTATCTTCATTCCAATATATGGAGCAATGGGTGCGGCGGTATCAACGCTGATGGCTTACTTTGTATTAACTGTTATTGCTTACATCGTAAATCAAAGAATTTATCCCATTCCTTATGAAGTTGCTCGTTTTGTACTGGCTCTTATTCTTGGAATTGCTCTCTATGTCGTTACGGATATGGTAGTACGAGGCAAGAATCTATACCTGACATGGATGATATACATAATTGTTCTATTTTTCTATGGAGGATGCCTAGCTCTACTTGGAAGGTTTCCTTCACAAAGCCAAAAAAAGATATATAGATGTTAGAAAGGTTTGTATCATGGAAACTGTGCTACTGGATAACATTGCAGCAGTAGAAAAACACGAAGGAATACAAAATCTCTTGGTCAGCATGCATGTTTGGGGACCGGTACGCACTGACGAACGCGTATTGCGTGAAGCCGAGACGCTTAGAGAACAAGGTTATGCTGTTTCCATTCTTGATATTGAAAGCAAGGGAACATGTCCCAAAGAAGAAAATATACGCGGTATACCTGTGAAACACATTCTCATGCCTCGCTCATTCGCCACTACACGTTTCAAAAAAGAAAAATTGCTAAAGGTTATTCAATTGCTTATCAGTGGCATTTACCAGTTGATAATGCATCCAACAGATATCTATCATGCACATGATGTTACAGCTTTACCAGCATGTTATATCGCATCCCTGATACGCCGAAAACCTCTTCTATTTGATGCACACGAACTACCATTATCGGATATACATATACGCTGGCGTTGGATGAGGACGGTAGTGATCTCTTTTCTCACTCTTATGATACGTCATTGCAAAGGTGTCATCACTGTTTCAGCACCTATTGCACAAGAGATTAGAACGCGTTATCATCCCTCTTCCATAACACTTGTGCGCAACGTTCCTGTATATAAAGAGGTCATCAAAAACGACCGATTGCGACAACATGTACATCTTGCACCAGAGACACGAATCGCCCTTTATCAAGGCAACATACAATTAGACCGCAGACTGGATGTTCTGGTTCGTGCCGCAGCCTTTCTACATCAAGATGTTGTGATTGTCTTGATGGGTAAAGGTATGGGGAATACACCGCAAGAATTAGAGGCTCTTGCACGTGAAGAGGGAGTTTCTGAACGTATCAAGATTATTCCTCCCGTTCCTTATGAGGACCTCTTGAAGTGGACAGCTTCGGCAGACATTGGACTTATTATTTATGAGCCGGAGCATTCGTTAAACGTGCAAATGTGCTTGCCGAACAAACTCTTTGAGTATTTGATGGCGGGATTGCCAGTACTAGCAACTCCGCTGAATGCTGTCAACGAGGTTCTTTATCGTTATAATGTGGGTCGAACTGTAGCCACGCCACAGCCTGAAGCGGTAGGCAATGCTATAAATGCAATGCTCGCAGAGAGGGACGTTCTTGCTATCATGCATAGAAACGCATTGAAGGCAACCCAGGATGATTTATGCTGGGAGAAAGAACGTCTACAGTTGACTACTCTCTATAGAAATGTAGTTGAAAAGAACTTTTAGATAGGCAAGATGCCCTTTTATCTTCTGCGCCCTTTGCTTTGTGATTTGCTAGAGAAGATAAACTTACCACCTTGCTTCTCAACGAAAGCTTTGAAGTGGGCGTAAAACTCGTCGCGGTCCTGCATGGTGATCACCGAAACTGCATCTGCTGTTTCGATGGCATAAGGGTAGCCATTGCCAGCGATCACCTCGGCACGTACTACGTCCATCACAGGCTCTAATACACCATCGTCGATCATCCAGCGCGGAAATTCCAGTCGAGCAGGTGGATGTTTGGCGGTCGTTTGCAGATAACAGAAGGCTACACAGTCACGGTATTCGCCATAGCTTTGTAGAATATCGCCGCGTGCACAGATCATTGCAGGTGTGCGATCTCCCCATCGTAGGTGTCCACTCCATAGTAGGGCATCATGTATTTTCTTGGTATCACGTAGCACTGGTCGCTGCTTTGTATCGTCGAGACGACGTAACATGGTAATGATATCGCGTGCGTAACTGGTGTCGATATAGCCAACCAACGGCACACGCAACCGCTCGGAGGCTTCAAGGAGCGAGGTTGCGGCTTCAATATATTGCTCTCGATACGGACTTGGCATCGTTAGGGCGAACGAGACGACGAGCGAGCCATCAAAGAAGACAACTGGACTGTGCGCGGGATCGTCAGCTTTCCGTGCATTCGCGCACTGTTCCATCTGGTTGCGCAGCGTCTCGACCTCTAGCAGGTGTCGCCGTAGCGTGACCATCATATCCGAATAGGGATAGCCATCCTGATCGCTCTTGTCGTTTTTTTCTTGCTTAGGGTCTTCGGCAATCTCTTCCGGTGATAGGACTTCCATACGGACATCTTTTGTGTAGGGGCGTCCCTGTGCATGAGGATTGGCGAAGAAGCCGACCTGCACTAATGCCACCGGAATTGAGGCATCGCGCCACGGCATCAATTGACTGCCATCAACGGCAAGTGTGGTCACACCCTCGATACATTCAGCCCATTGGCGTGCCTGTTCGTGATTGGTGAACTCTGCACCAAAGGGAAAAACAGGTCCAGTATAATCCTGTTGCTCCGCGTTGACGAGCCAGCGATCAAACTCAATACTTGGACGCGCGCCAGCCGTTACCGTTCCCTCCGGGGGCAACGTAAACTCAAGCTGCTCGCTCGATGCATAGTCTTGATGCAGGGTCTCAAGCGCGTTTTGATAAAGTTTGAGTTGATCGCTAAAAGAGCCATCGTAGAGCGCGAATTGTGCGCGCTTGGCATTCAATGCTGCTTGCAGTTTGCCCTTATGAAGCATAGTGTAGTACCCGTTCTCGCTCAGCCTCTTCGTCGGTCACAATACGCGTCTCACCATGCTCTTTTGAGAGGCGTACGATACTATCCAGCCCCTGCTCAAACGTATCATCATGACTGATGACCAGCAATTGATCGAAGCCACGTACACGCCGTATCTGTTCCGCAAGGTTCATACGTCGCAGTTCATCCATGTTTTGCGTTGGCTCGTCAAAGAACGCGAGATTGAGCGTCGAAAGTTTTTTGAGCAGGGCTAGACGAATTGCCAAGGCCGCGCTCATCTGTTCGCCGCCACTCAATTGAGCGAACGTGCGGTTCGTGCTTTGTCGTCGTAGAATAATTTCGTAGTCGTTTTGCCAAGAGAGTTGTGCCGTGCGGTCTCCCATAATCTCGCCAAAGATACGGTTGGCCTCGGCTGAAATATCGGCGAGTATAGCCTTTAAGACGTGTGGTGCCGCCTCTTTGATATAGCCACGAAATTGCGTCATCATCGTATTCAAGTCTTCGAGCGTCTGTTGCTCTTTTTGAGCTAGCTCTAACTCTTGTAACAACAACTCGGCCTGTGCGATCTGCCCTTCCAATGTGTGCATATCATGCTGATTACGCTCTATCTTGTGTTTCAGGGTAGCAAGGCTATCTTTCAGACGATCTACCTCTGTTTGTGCGAAAAGTAATTCATTTCTATCAAAGGCTGCGTCTGCATCGTGGAATGCTTTCGAGGCAATTTGCAGTCGCTCAACCGCTTCCGAGGCTATCTGTTTTTGGTGCTGATATGCCTGTTCGCGTTCCGGTAATAAGCGCGCAACATCCTCATTTTTGAGATAGTTCTGATAGCCGTTGAGACTGCTTAAACGTATCGCTCCCTGTTGTTGTAGCAGGTTGTCAAGATCGGCATACTGTACCAGCTGTGTGTCGAGCAGATGCATCTGCTGCTGTATCTCCTGTAAGCGTTGCTCCTCTTCCTGTAACTGCCGAATGAAATTGCCTTCTTGCTCAATCACGTTTTGCTGTGCTTTGCTACGTGAACGTGGATCGTTCAATAGAGCAAGTTCGTCGTTTGCTTGTTTGAGCAGACCTTCACTACCCTTTAACTGAGTTAGTTCCTGGCGTAACTCGGTCAGAGTTGCGTCTCCTGCTTGAATTTGTTCCTGATATTGTTGCACTTGCTTATACAGGCCGGGAAGGTCGCTTACCTGCTTACTTGCGTCCTTACTCTCATCATAGCTTTTTCTGGTCTCACTCATTCGTGAATCAAGTCCTGCGAGTATGTCCAAATCCTCAGTGAGACTTTCTATGTCGCGCTCAAGTTTTGTGATCTGGAAGGCAATGCTTTGTAGTTGCTCAACATAGATATCGCGTCGCTCGATATACAAGCCTAACTTGTCGAGTCCCTCAACATATTTCTTAATCTGTTGCTCGCGTTCCGTCACATTCTGCTGCTGTTGTAAAACGCTCGCAAGTTCCGCGTGTTCAGTTGTTAAGAGGCTATCGAAGTAGGACTCAAGGCTTACCAATCCGCGTCCTTGAATGTTGAGACACGTTTCATGCAGCAGGGGGCATTGACCGCCAGCCGATTGCGCTCGTGATTTTACATAGCCTTCAATATTGCCTTCCAGTCGGTTCTGACGTGCGGTCAGCTTAGAGCGTTGCAACAGAAGTGTGGGCATCTCCTCGGCTTCCTGCCGATGCTCCTCTATTTTTTCAATGGCGGCTTCTATCTTGCGTAGTTTGTCGGAAGTGGTATCACGGTCACGTTGTCTATTCCCTAGATCTTCACGATTTTTTTGTAAGCTTTGTTGCTTGGTACGTCGTTCGTTACTCTGTATTTGTAATTGATTGAGTTGTTCGTTCCACTCAAGGAAGCGGTCTGCAATAGGTTGCAATGGCTCAATCATAAGAATACGCTGTTGCAGGTCTGCTTGTTTCTTCTTATATTCGTCAAGAGTATCACGTAGGCGTGTACCCTCTTTCATGACCTGACCATAACGTGATACCTTATCTTTGAGGTCGTCACGCTGCTTCTCTAGTTCAATCTGTTGTGCGACTGATGCCGCAAGTTCCTCGATCCGTTGTTTAGCGATAGCCACTTCCTCAAGGCGTTCGCGTAAGCCGCGTTGTTTCGTCTCAACCGTCGTTTTTGCTGTATGCAGTTTCGCGTGTTGCTCACGAAGTCTGTTCCTCTGTTGCTCGTCTTTGCGCAAGCCTAGTAGTGCTTGTTCTGCCTGTTGATAGTGTTGAAAGTCGTCATGGCTGGCAAGAATAATCTCTTGTGCAGTACGAGCCTCTTGTAGGAATCTCTCGTTGATACCAAGTACTTGTTGTGCATTGTCATGTGCGGTCTGACTGTTTTTAAAGTGTTGGTTCAGTTGCTCTAACTGGCGTTGCTGTTCAGTGAGCGTGGTAAGTCGCCCTACGTTTACAGAAAGTTGCTCGGACCACGCAATATTTTGTTGCTTTTGTTGCTCATCGAGTTGCTGGATGGCAGCAAGTTGCACTCGCCAGTTTTCTAACTCGCTTGTCCGAATCGTCAACTCGTTGATTTTTATGCGCTGCGTTGCGATCTGTTCATCGTAATAATGCTTGACTTGCAACAAATATTCGGCAGACTTTTTGTAGTCTTCGATTTGGAGGAGTGCATCGAAGGTCTGTTTGCGCTTGCTGGCGGTTTCGAGGAAGATAGCGGTAAATGTGCCTTGTGGTACACCGAGGGCATCTTTAAAGAGCGAGTCGAGTGGGCGTTCACGGTCAATGCCAAACAGATCGTGCAGACGATCCTGCATGTCGGCTCCCTGCTCAAGGCGTTCAGTTGACTCCTCATCGGTCATAAACCAGCGTGCGCCAGAGCCACATCGTCGCTCGACGATGTAGGGACGGTCGTCGCTCCCAATCAGGTGTATCACGATACGTCCATACTTCTCGCCCTCGCGCACAAACTGATCCTGCTTATAAGGTAGATGATTGAACAAGGCATAGCCAATCGCTTCGACCAACGTCGTCTTGCCCGCACCATTTGCACCGCTAATGGCAGTCGTGCCACGGCGAAAGTCTACCGAAACTCTTTTATAGCTCTTGATATTTTCCAACTCAACACGTGTAATGAGCATAGGGACAGCCTTCCCAAATAAATACGTGTACGCACGGCACAAACAAGCCAATGCGAAAAATATATACACTCCCGATACGCTATTCCTCTTATGCATACCAAAGGCGGAAACGCGCACCATGATTATACCAGAATTGGAGGGAATGGCAACGCTTATGAACAATTATCATGACAGGGCTTACTACATAGCATGACAGAGCTTGCCCCCATAAGCGTTAACTTAAGGGGAAAAAGATGTCTCTGGTGAGACCAGGGCACCCGCAAGGGGATGCCCCTCCCATACGACGATGGCATCTGGGAGTGAGTTCGTGCATGGGAGGGGCATCCCCTTGCGGGTGCCCTGGTCTCCTCTCACATCCTTAAGTTAACGCTTATGGGGGCTTGCCCCTGTCATGCTTACACTTAACTATTACATAGCTATGTTACTACGCGAAAAACTGCTGTACCTGTACAGGAAAATCTGGCACAATCTGTGTTGGTAACATCTGTTCTCCACTAAACACACCTAGTGAGTAGTATGCACCATTTTCTAATCTTAATAACTCTACTGTCTGTGCCTTTGGATCAGCAATCCAGTATTCTTTTACGCGTGCTTGAGCATAGGCAACATATTTCCTGTGTCTATCATGAATAGCTGTACTGGGAGAGGAGACTTCGATAGCAAGATCGGGCGCACCAATTACGCGCGACTCTGTGATTTTTGCCGAGCCGTTGTCCAATAGTACAACTACGTCAGGTTGAACAACAGTGTCAAAGGCTAACTCGACATCTCTTGGTGCCATATAAACATGACCTAAACCAGCTATACGAACGTGTACAGTCAAGTAGTAAAAAAACCATCCAGTAGCATCTTGATGTGATCCAGTAGGAGCAGGTGCCATATTATAAAGCACTCCATCTACAATTTCATAGTGTTGCCCATCGTCTGGGAGATTCGCGTAGGAGTCGTAGGTCCAGTGACCTTGTTTGGGGCCTGGCATGTTGTCAGCAGGAGTGACTACCGTTTGTCTATTAAAGGTCGTTGCCATATCAACCCTGCCTTTCTTTTTTCTTCAAAGGATGTGGCTTTCTTTGCATAGTATATCATGTCTAGGGATGAGAGTACACGCACAGATTGTTATAATATACATAGACAAAAAAGGGAGCCAATCTCTAATGGATGGTCTCTTTTCTTCCCATTGGCTCTAGCAGTCTCCTTTCTTGTATGCTACGCTTTTATATAATGAACATGTAACCGTTTTTCTATTCTTGCTATATGGCAGACATGCCAGAAGAGAGTACATACTATGCTAAAACAGACCGGAACAGTACAGGTAAAGCGCAATTTCCCAGAAATGCTCAAAGGTGGAGTTATTTGCGATGTCGTGAATGCTGATGAAGCACGTATCGCGGAAGACGCGGGTGCGTCTGCGGTGATGGCACTTGAGCGTGTGCCTGCCGACATTCGCGCGCAGGGTGGTGTCGCTCGTATGAGTGATCCCGATATGATTATCAAGATTAAAGAGGCTGTGACCATTCCTGTGATGGCGAAGTGTCGCATCGGGCATTTTGTTGAAGCCGAGATTCTACAAGCTATCGGCGTGGACTGCATCGACGAGTCTGAGGTGTTGACGCCTGCCGACGAGCGTTTCCATGTCAACAAGGAGCTTTTCTCGGTACCATTTGTGTGTGGAGCGCGTGACCTTGGCGAGGCGTTGCGTCGTATTGGTGAGGGTGCCGCGATGATGCGTACAAAGGGCGAGGCTGGTACAGGCAACGTCATCGAAGCGGTACGTCATATGCGCACAATCATGGACGGTATTCGTCGCTTGCAATACCTGCCCGAAGAGGAATTGATGAATGAGGCTAAGACGCTTGGCGCGCCTTATGATATCGTCAAAGAGGTTGCACGTACAGGCAAACTACCTGTTGTCAACTTCTCCGCAGGTGGCATCGCCACACCAGCCGATGCCGCATTAATGATGCGTCTTGGTGCGGAGGGTGTCTTTGTTGGCTCCGGTATCTTCAAATCTGGTGATCCGCTTAAGCGTGCGAAGGCCATTGTTCGTGCCACCACACACTACCAGGACCCAGAGATTATCGCGGAAGTCTCACGCAATATTGGTGAGCCGATGGTTGGTATCAACATCAGCCAGCTACCCGAAAACGAATTGATGGCGAAACGCGGTTGGTAACACAATGAATGTTTTTGTTGATGGCATTGGGCAACGCCCGATGCCATCAACAAAAACATTCATGAAACAATTTTCAGGTAGGGTTAAAAATGTCCAACCAAACACTACGTATAGGCGTATTAGCATTACAGGGTGATTTCGAGGCACACCTGAAAGCACTGAATTTGGCTGCCTCCATGTTGGGTGTCGAAGTGATTGGAATTCCTGTTCGACTTCCCAAGCATCTTAACGAAATTGATGGTATAATTATACCAGGTGGTGAGAGTACAACTATTGGGAAACTGATGGTCGAGTACGGGCTTGATGGGATACTAAGACAAAGAATTCAGGAAGGTGTTCCCGTTTGGGGAACATGTGCGGGATTAATTCTATTAGCGAAAGAGACGGATAACGCGCTTGCTGGTCAGCCTTTACTGGCATCGCTCGACATACGCGTCCGTCGCAATGCTTTTGGTAGTCAGCGGGAGAGTTTTGAGACCGATCTTTCGGTGCCTGCATTAGGGGAAGCTCCATTCCATGCCTTCTTTATCCGAGGGCCAGCCGTAGAAACGGTGGGACCAGAGGTAGAAGTGCTGGCAAAGCTCGACGACGGAACTATCGTCGCCGTCCGTGAAGGAACCCTGCTAGGGACCGCGTTTCACCCGGAGGTTGCAGTAACCGAAGGTCAACGAGACCCACGTTTTCATCATTACTTTCTCCGCATAGTTCAGAGCGTCACATCGTAACGGGCGCATTTATCGCATCAGTTATTCGGCTGAGACGATACATCGGTCCCGACGAGACGTAGGAGTACTGATGATTCGACCGGTTCTGTTCGTGGATTTGCCGGGCATCATCTACGCCATTGACCGCCGTGCTCGTAGCAGGCAACACGAGTTTGCGAACTTTGTCTGTTGGCTAGAGCCGGTGGAGGACTACCTTACCCCGTCACCTCTTCTCAGAAATATACTTCCACTCAACCCGACTTCGCGCACATGGATGTGTGAAGATCATTGGCGCATCCTGGGTTTCGCGCAGATGCGCGAACGCCCGTCGGGTACCGCCTGGGATATGGCCTATTTAGCCTCTATCGTGCAACGCAACGTTTCCGGGTCGAGTGAAGACGAGGTGCTTACAGCACTTCTCGAATACACGACTGAGATGGCGGCAATGCACGGCATTCTCCGCATATTTGCAAAGGTGGAGGACGAAATACCAGAACTTGGTCTGTTCCAACGCTCTGGCTTTCAACGCTATGCTCGTGAACTGACCTATGTCTACCCAGCTGGGGCAGCAAGCGGACTCAGCGAACCTCCACTTCCATCGCTACGACGCTGGAATCGCCACTACGCGTGGGGATTGCACCAGCTGTATCGCTCGGTCACACCCCAACGGGTGCAGATGGCGGAACTGCTGGAAAATAGCGAGGAATATGCGAAACTGCATGTTGGCACACAGCCACTTTTCTCAAACCGAAACGAGAATTATGTCTGTGATGTTGGTGTGCGAGTAGGGGCGTGGCTACGGCTCTGTCGAGGACAAGGCTCGACGCCACATCGACTCTTTCTTATTGTTCATCCTGAGCATGCCGACCTCGCTGAACCGCTTCTGCGCTTTGGTGTTCGACGGCTTCAGGAAAACGATAGACGCCCGATCTATTCTATAGTGAGGGAATATGACTCTACTGTCATCACCGCTCTGCGCGCTAGCGGATTTGAGCAGACCTCGACAAAAGACCTGCTTGTGCGACACATGGCCTTACTCGCCACACGTCAAAGCACTGGTTCTCTGTTAGAGCAACGCGCGGTCTATGGCTTGAAGGGACTTGGGACAGTCAATTCGCGCCAAAAAACGCTACGACTTTTATCAAGATCGACCGGTGAAGATGGGGCATGATGATGCAGTGTGAAAAATCAATCTTGGGAATTTTACGGACGAAAATCTCACGGACGCCCACAAGGGGCTACCCTACTATATGCCCCTTGCGTGCTCCGCACGCCGTGTCGTGTATAGTAGGGTAGCCCTTGTGGGCGTCCGTTGTGTTACTGGATTAAAATTTTTACATCACATTATCGTTCCTTACATTGTTTGATCTGTATGAAGAGAGGTAAAGAAACTGCCTATGCAACATGTGATCACTGACGATCTGAAGGCTCTGCTGGCTGCCCTTCCGCCGAGCATCCGCGACGCGGTCTATCGGCTGGAAAACCGAAGTGAACTGCTGGAGATCGTAATGGACCTCGGACGCGTTGCCGAGGGCCGATTCCCAGACGGGGAGGTGATCCTTAGCTCTGAACCTGTGACCTCAGCCGACCTAGAATACGTGGTTGAGCATATCGGCGAATTTGGGGATGATAATCGTGCTGGTATCGAGCGTACGCTCCATCGTATCAGTGCGTTACGGAACCGAAAGGGGAAAGTTGTCGGACTGACCTGCCGTATTGGGCGAGCAGTCGTTGGCAGTATTGCCCTGATTCGTGATATCGTGGAGCAGGGTCAATCAATCCTGATACTTGGTCGCCCAGGTGTGGGTAAAACTACCCTGTTGCGTGAAATAGCTCGCGTCCTCGCGGACGAATCCAATAAACGTGTCGTCGTTGTCGATACTTCAAACGAAATCGCTGGCGATGGTGATATTCCACATCCTGGTATTGGTCGTGCGCGTCGTATGCAGGTGACACGAACGGAAGAACAGCATGCCGTGATGATCGAAGCTGTTCAGAATCATATGCCACAGGTCATCGTGATTGACGAGATTGGTACAGAGTTAGAGGCACTCGCCGCTCGTACTATCGCTGAACGTGGCGTACAACTTGTCGCAACCGCACACGGTAATTCGCTGGGCAACCTGCTGGTCAACCCAACGCTCTCCGACCTCATCGGTGGTATTCAAACCGTGACGCTTGGTGACGAGGAGGCGCGTCGTCGCCACACTCAGAAGACTATCAACGAGCGCAAGTCTCCACCAACGTTTGATGTCGTGGTGGAGCAGCAAAGTTGGGATGAGGCGGTCGTGCATCGTGATGTCGCCGATACCGTCGATAGTATGCTGCGCGGTCAAGCATTTGTCGCAGAGGAGCGGTCCCGCGATGAAGGCACGGGTAGTGTCAGCGTGCGCCGCATCACCACTGGTGGCATGGATGTACCGGGCTGGGGCACTGGAAGTCTGGGTGGACCAGATTCGGGCTTCACACCACGTACATTTGAGCAGCGACCAGAACGAGGCGAACGCCCGAACCGTAATGGACGCAGCAACTGGAATCAGTTTCGTCAAAACGGACAACAAGAGAATCGTTCGGGTGATGGTGGTATGATTCGAGGCGAACGCTTTCGTGGACGCAGCCAGGAGCAGGTACAGCCGCAGATGAGAGCATTAGCCCCAACGGGCACCGCACCTTCTGAAATCAAGCAGGTTGGTAGCACCGCATTGGTCACAGCCGAGCGACCTTTCCTCGAAGAAGGTATCTACCAACCCGCCGATACAGAACTACCCTTGCCATTGATGAAATCTATGCGCGTCTACCCATTCGGCGTGAACCGCGATAGATTGGCTGACGCGGCACGTATGCTACGCGTTCCTGTTGTCATCACTGCAAATGAGCGCGAAGCTGATGCTATCATCACTATTAAGAACTACTACAAACGTCAACCGGAGCGCTTACAGCAAGCGGAGCAGGACCGCAAGCTGATTATCATTCTGAAAAACAATACCGTCGCGCAGATGCAACACGCGCTGGCTCGTCTCTTCGACATTCCCATAGCAACCTCAGTAGAGGTCAGCGATGAGGATGGCGATGAAACAGACATAAGTGATGTAGCAGAGAGTGGTGTAATCACCGGAGAACTAGACGATCCTACGAAGCAGGCCATGTTGGAGACAGAAGACGCCATTCATCAAGTCCTTAACAAGGGCTTGACAACGGCGGAACTCGCTCCTGCCAATGCCTACATCCGCAGATTGCAACACCAAATGGCGACGCGCTACAACCTGATCTCGCGTAGCCGAGGCAAAGAGCCACACCGCCGGGTGAAGCTTTTTCGCTCACATGACTAAATAAATAGTAATAATATTAGTGTGAGCATGACAGGGGCAAGCCCTGTCACTACCATACGCGGACTCGCGTGGCGGAGCCACGCCAAAAGGTCGTATAGTAGTGACAGGG
>CAXUIS010000018.1:0-30741 GCA_964250915.1 uncultured Ktedonobacteraceae bacterium
ACCACATTCAATGGCTTTCTATCAAAGACAACATCACTCTTTTGTTGTCGTCAATATGTTCTATTCTGACTACAACTTTCTGACTACTATGCAACACGTCAGCAGGGTGAGTGATATAGCCGTGTACAATCTGATTCGCAGGAATAAATCCGATAGGTCCACCCAAATCAATATAAGCTCCCTCATTGGATAGGGAGTGAATGCGTGCTGTGAGAATTTGGCCTGGTTGCAGCGTTTGTAATACCGCGTCGCGTTGTTGAGCATGAATGAGCGAAAGTCTTACGCGTCTTCCGTCATTGTCTAGCACCATAACTTCGATTTCCTGTCCAATATGTAATACGTCATGTGGGTCAATGCGCGAATTTTGCAGAGAGAGATAGCGGCTTGACATCCAGCCATCAACTCCTTCCACATTAACTAAAACCATCGACTGTGTGAAGGACGTGACTATACCTTTTTGTATATCTCCAGGCTGTATTTCCTGCAAAATTTGTGCTTGTCGAGAACGTTTAGCTTGATGCTCTTCCTCTGTGGAGAGTTGTTGTGAGAGTAGGAGATGGTTACGTGTACGGTCAACTTCAATCACCTTCAACAGCATTTCTTTCCCTCTTAGTTGTTCGAGATGACGTTTGAACCGCTCTTCTGGCGATATTTGCTGTTCCTCGGCTGTATGAGGTGCATAATAGTAATAATAGGGTTGCTCCACGAAGCCTTGAACACCACCTATATCAATTGTTATTCTTTTCGCGGTTGCCTCGACTACTCTTCCTATTAATGGTTTGCCACTTCTGTGATGTTCTTCGATGAGTTGCCACTGTTGAGCCTTAGAGTCTTTATTGCTCTCTTCATGCATTCCTTCATCCTCCCGAAACAGCCTGTATAAACTCAACTCTATTGCCGAAGGGGTCGCGTATCTCGAACCGCTTGAAACCTGCAAACGGTATCGAATCGCCAATCTCGATACCATTTTCTTGTAGCTTTTTCTGCCACGCCTCAATGTCGTCAACCTGATAGGCGAGGTGCGCTTTTGTCGCTGACCGCTCTACGCCATCCTCAACGCCGACATGTACCTGTTGCGTCCCAACTTGAAGCCAGAAACCGCCACGTCCTTGCAACGATGCTGGCTTCTCGATTTCGGGAAGCCCTAGCAATTCACAATAAAACTGTCGAGCCTGTGCTTCGGCTTTCCGTGGAATAGTGATTTGTGCGTGATGTAGGCCAAGAATAGTCATGGTTGCTTGCCCTGTTGAGGTGAGGGCATTTTCGAGGCGGAGATGTGGAACGTGCCAAGTACACGAGCCACCAGCACTTTTTCCTCGCCCTTCAGATTGTAGACTGTTGACTCCATGACAGCCGTAGAGCGTCCACGATGCACGATAATACCTTCGGCGGAAAGCTCACCCATGACTACTGGTGCAATATAGTTGATCTTCGCTTCAATCGTGCTAAAACGTGTTCCTGCTGGCAACACCGAAATCAGTGCCATTGACATCGCGGTATCTGCGAGGGTAAAGATAACACCCCCATGAACAATCTGCTGAGGGTGCATCAGACGTGCATCAACGGAAATGCGTACCTCACCCACGCCATCATTCGCTTTCTCAAGGTGCATCCCAATCAATTGAAAGTAACCAGAACGCTGCACATTCGCTTGTACATCTTCCAGAGTCATCAACGGTTCTTCGGCTTGTTGCGTCATAGAATCAACTATCTCCCGCGCATAATACGCTCGATATCACGTTTAGCATCGCGCTCCGCGATAGCTTCACGCTTATCATACAACTTTTTACCTCGACAGAGACCTAGCTCTATCTTTGCCTTGCCTCCCTTGAGATATAACTTGAGCGGAATAAGCGTCAAACCTTTTGTCTCGACCTTTGCCTGCAACTGCTCAATTTCTTTTCTATGTAACAACAACTTGCGGTTGCGCATCGGCTCATGATTATAGCGGTTGCCCTGCTCATAGATAGCGATATGTGCGTTTTCCAGCCATATCTCATCTTTGCGTGCCATCGCATAAGCACCACGTAAATTGACCTTGCCATCACGAATAGACTTAATCTCGGTGCCAACAAGCGAAATGCCTGCCTCTACTGTGCGCTCAACAAAGTAATCGTGATACGCCTGTCGATTGACCGCGATAACCTTAACTGGCACATCCTTGTTGCCGCTATCTGCGTATTTCTGTTCTGTTTTATTTGCTGCTGCTTTTGCCATGAATAACTCCTATAATTAGGACGTATATCTGCTGTATGCGTTTGAGTTTCGCACACCGCAGGAACAACAAGCGAGAGGTATATCTGCTTTGTTAACCGAGTTCGGTAATGACGGTAGGGGCAGCAATTCATTGCGCCCAAAGATGGGCTGGGAGGGGTTCGCGCTGCTATGAGATGTCTTGTGGGGATGTTTGCCCCACCCCATCTTCGGGCGCAATGAATTGCTGCCCCTACCGAGGAAATTTCTGTATTTGGTTGTTAAAATTTATCAGGGATATCCTTCAGTGATGTATGATTAATATATGATACACCAACAGTACACTTGAGTCGAGAGGTCATTTTTGAGTTACCCCTCTCCTCATCTATAAACGTCTACAGCATGGAGCAATCCTTCCTTAGGTGTATCAACTACGCCTAATAGTTTCCTAGCACTTTCATTTCGCTGTTTTTTTTATAGAAAGGCATTATCATGTTCTACCATCTTGGCAAGTTTGCCACCCGCTTTCGCTGGTTGATTGTGGGCTTGTGGATGGTCGCGGTTGCCGTTGCGTTACCATTTGCTCCACAGGCCAGTCAGGTGCTGCAATCTGGCGGCTTCATCAGTCCTGACGCTGAGTCGCAACGAGCCATTGATGTACTCACACAAAAACTGCATCTCGATCAGACAATTGTGCAGGTGATCTTTACCAGCAAGAACTATACAGCAGACGATCCACGCTTTATCCAGGAGTCGCAACAAGCACTCGCCCATGTGCAAAGCTGGTCGCAAACCGCACAGATTGTCTCATTTACAGACAACCCGCGTCAAATCTCGCTAGATCGTCACGCGGCCTATGCGAACGTCTTGCTCAAACCAGACCCTGACACTGCTGCGAAACTGCTGCCTGAACTGGGGCAGAAATTACAAAAAGTTCCCGATCTGCAATACAGTGTTGGTGGTGGTCCAGTCTTCTATAATGATATTCAGTCCGTAAGTGAAGATGATCTACGACGTGCGGAACTACTTGCGTTCCCCTTTGCTATCATCGCCTTATTGTTTGTCTTTCGCTCGGTTATCGCTGCAATTCTGCCTGCGTTCGTGGGTGGCTTTGCTGTCGTCGTCGCACTAGCACTTATCTTTGCCATAGGACATGTTACACCACTCTCAATTTTTGTGCTCAATATCACAACCCTCTTCGGATTAGGTCTTGGCGTTGACTACTCGCTTTTCATGGTCAGCCGTTTCCGAGAAGAGATTGCACATGGACGTAGTATCGAAGACGCGGTAGTGCTTACCGTTGCGACAGCCGGACGCGCCGTAGCCTTCTCTGGCCTCACCGTCTCTATCGGCCTGCTCGGACTCGTCTTCTTTCACATCAACATGCTGCATTCCGTCGGTCTTGGCGGCATGCTTGTTGTGTTGTTAGCTGTAGTCGCAGCCCTTACACTACTGCCAGCCCTGCTTTCGATTATCGGCCTTAATGTCAATAAATGGCCTGTCCGTCTTCCTCGCTTATGGAAAGCACCCGTAACCGTCAATGGTGTTGTCGCACCACATCATGGCTTCTGGTATCGCCTATCACATTTCGTCATGCGTTACCCTATACGTGTGTTCGTTCCTGTCTTATTGTTGTTGATTAGCTTTGGTTTGCCCTTCTTGGGAGTACGCTTCTCTGCTCCCGACGCATCCATTCTGCCAAAGGACGTACCATCGCGGCAGGCGTTTGACCTGTTAGCACAACGCTTCAATGCTCGTGAGACAACGCCAATTTTGATGGCGGTGCAGACAAAGGGCGACGTGATGACGCCCACAAATATCAGCAACCTTTACTCTTACGTTAAGCGTATAGAGGCAGACCCAAACGTGGATCGCGTTGATAGCATCGTGAGTGCCGATCCGCGTTTCACACTTGAGCAGTACCAACTCATCTACACACATCCAAAGTTGATTGCCGACCCATATATAGCTGCGTTAGCAAAATCTTCCGTTGCTGGCAACACCACGTTTGTACAGGTTATCAGCAAATATGGCATGCTTGACCCACGTTCGCAAACATTGGTGCAGACCATTCGTAACACGACACCTGGCAATGGTATCACCACGCTCGTTGACGGCGGTACTGCGGGTGACATGGATTACGTGAGTTCGCTGTATAGCGATTTTCCATACGCACTCTTGGTGATTGCTGTTACAACCTATGTGGTTCTTTTGCTCTTGTTCCGCTCTGTTGTGTTGCCGCTCAAGGCCATTATCATGAACACGCTCTCTATTGCCGCATGCTATGGCGCGTTAGTGGTCATCTTCCAGAACGGCTTTCTGCATCAACTACTCAACTTCACACCACTTGGCTTTGTGGAGGCATCCAGCCCCATTCTGCTGTTCTGTACCATCTTTGGTCTCTCGATGGACTACGAAGTCTTTCTGCTTTCGCGTGTGCAAGAGGCATTCTGGCAAACTGGTAATAACACGCGTGCCGTAGCACTTGGCTTACAGCGCAGTGGAGGCATTATTACGAGTGCAGCCGTCATCGTGATCGTGGTCAGTTCGTGTTTTATCACGGCGAATATGATTATCGTGAAAGCTCTTGGCCTCGGCATGGCACTTGCTGTGTTAATTGATGCAACACTTGTACGCGGTCTGCTCGTTCCTGCTACCATGCGCTTGTTAGGCGACCTGAACTGGTGGCTACCATTCTCCGGTGTGCAGCGTCACCCTCCAATGCTTGCGGAATACATGGTGACAGAAGAATTGGCATCACCAGAAGAGGACGATCTTTTCCCCGATGCTACAAAGACTAATGCAGGTGTCGGAGGCGGTGAATAATGCGAGTCTCCATTCATGTGGGGAAACAGGGAGACCGCAAGGGTCTCCCCTACATTTCGCCATTGTTACAACATATAGGGGAGACCCTTGCGGTCTCCCTGCATTCCTCTAATTTGCAAAGGTATATTCTATAATGTCTACAATACGTTACCGAGAAACGCTCATAACAGGTACAATGCTTTCACTCCTGCTCATGCTCCTCTCATCCTGTGGTTTTCCAGGCATCGTTTCCACCACAGCCCAATTACCTATAGTCAAAAATACAAACTCGTCAACAAATCAACTTCCACCTGTACGCTTTCCACAGGATGAGGCGGCACACAACGACCTGACCGAATGGTGGTATTACACAGGCCATATGAACACGACTGATGCGAACGGCAAGCCTCACACATATGGTTTTGAACTGGTAGTTTTCCAGGCATTGCGTAGCAGCTTCCCCCCTGTGTATGCGTCACACTTTGCCATTAGTGATATAACTCGCGGCGAGTTCCACTATGATCAACGCCGTTTAATTGAGCCAAATGCTGACATTCCAAATGGAACTTCAACAAAAGGTATTGATGTACATGTTGGAGATTGGACCATTCAAGGACTGAACGGACTCGATCATCTTTCAGCGCAGATGCCCAATTATACAATGCGCGTCGATTTAAGCGGTCTCAAGCCTGCGACACTCCATAATGGTACAGGATTAATCACTTATGGGCCAGGAGGCTTCTCCTACTATTATTCCCGTACACGTATGGCTCTCTCTGGAACGCTAGTCGATCACAATCAGTCAAAAAAAGTTACAGGTGAAGCGTGGATGGATCACCAATGGGGTAACTTCCTTTCACTTGGTGGTGGCGGTTGGGACTGGTATAGTATCCAGTTAAGCAACAATACCGAATTGATGTTGTACTTCCTGCATGATGCTTCTGGCGCAACCACCTCAACCTATGCAGATTATATCGACGCCGAGGGCAAAGAGCAGCTATTACCAACAAGTTCACTGCGCTCAACTGTCCTTGACCATTGGACGAGTCCAGCGACAAAGGCTAAATATCCTTCTGGTTGGCGACTTGATATCAACAATCCACAAGTCAAGGTGTCACTCACTCTCACGCCTCAACTAAAAGACCAGGAGCTTGTTGTGTATCAATCGACAGGTAACAGTTATTGGGAGGGAGCCGTAAACATTCAGGGCCAAAGCAACGGAAAACCCGTGCAAGGTCAAGGCTACATTGAGTTGACAGGCTACGCGCATGGATAACGATCAATGAACGTGTTTGATAGAATTATGTTGATACGTGGGGTGTGCTAAAGCAGACCCGTACAGGACTTTTATTCGATCTCAGCGTTCATCAATAACTCCTGTACGGGTCTGCTTTAGCACACCCTCTTGGCAATCGACCGCCGACAAGGACGTGATACATCGGTCCCTACAGGCGACGTATTCTCTCAATGTTCTGTCATCACCGTATAACCAGCCTTTTGCAATTGTCCATCGACGACGACAAAATATTCCTGTTGCACTGTGTACGCATTTTTCTCATCGAATGTGAGTGTTACATACGCAAGCACGTTTTGAAACAGCATATCGTATCGAATGCGCTTCTTGCCATCAGATGCGCGCAGTTGCAACATGCGTGTATTCAATCCACCATAATTCGCGCGTGTGATACGTGCCTGTTCCTTCACTAACTGCTCATTGCGAGATGAAAGCGTATTCTGTAGTGGAGTGGAAACAAGCTGTAGTAATCGAGCCTTTGGCTTGGAGTAAGACTGTCGCGCCTCCATCGCATACGAAAAATGTACATCGCCTGAAAGTACTATGATGTCATGTGTGCGCTTCGTCACCATCTGCACAAGTTCACGCCATGTAGTCGAGAAGAAAGGCCAGTGCTCAAAGCTTGTCCGTACCGCAACTCTTTGCTGAAACTGTGCTATTCTTCTGCCTAGCCAGCGTACAGGGAATGCCCAAAGGCGCAAACCCATGATGTATTCGGCAAGGCCAATCAGCGGTGGTAACACAACTGGTACTGAGGAAACGAGTAGCGAAGGGCGTGTATCATGCTTTTGTAGCCACATTGCTATCTCTTGCATTTGTGTTTGACTGAGAATACGCGTTGGCCCGTAGATATCATCTTGCTCATGCGTGAAAACTGCTGTACGTTCTGAGCGTGTATTGAGAACAAATATTGGTGGCACTGTTTGAATCTCATAATGCCAGCGTCCAGTGCGCTCACCATATATCTCGCGCCTGATATATGAACGCAATGCTGCAAGTATATCCTCGCCGCTCTGCTCTCCCTCTTGCATCAGGCGTAGTAAGGGGTACAACGTATCATCTCTTTGTGTAAGATTGCCCCAACCTTGATAAACCCAGTATGCGATTAGCCCATCGACAAGCACCTGCTCTCGCCCATTCTGTAGCATCGTTGCACACCATTGTGGAGTAATATTCCAGTTATTCGTAATTTCGTGATCGTCATAGATCATAAATGTGGGGATACAAGCGAGTACCTGTCGTACATCGCTATCTTGCGTCCACACATATTCGTACAGGATCGCAAAGTCTTCAAAGGTTTTCGCGCCGTTTTGGAGTTGTGGATGGTGCTGCTTTATTTCTTGAGAAGGCTGGTCGGCATAAATTTGGTCTCCTAATAGTAAAAGGAGGTGAGGCCACACCGCTTCTTTTTGCTCATCATGTGCTCGTAACCAGCGTCCAAAAGCACTTAATGCATCGATCTGTGGCGCAACGAACTTACGACATGAGCCATACGCTATCCGCAGTTGCTGCAATGGTGCGGAAGAAGAGCTAGATATAGTACTCTCATCGTCCCCATTCATTGTGCGAAAGCAGAAAACAAGTGTTTCATCTACACGCTCTAAAGATTCTTCATGCTCTGTTTGCGTGATTATAAATAGCTGATAGGTGTACCAGGTAGCAGACTGCACTCCTTGTAACTGAGGAGCAATATAGTGGCGACCACCGATAGTAATGGTGTGTGAACGAACATCTATAGTATGAAGTTGATCTGTATCTGAAGTATTCATAGGTTGTACATTGAGTAAAATAGTACAGGGATAGGGAACCTCTGCCCAAATTACAACGCTTGTTGCATTCGTTGCACGGACGAGAGGACCGACACGTAGATGTGTCATATCATTTTCCTTCCGCTATAATAGAGAATAGTCTTACAGAAGACATGTATAAGACATTTTTTATTATAATCCATCAAGATACTATAAGCACAACGAAATTAGAAAAATGCAAAGAGCAAAAGATGCATTGCATTATAAAACATTTCCAAAAATATTGAAAAGCATAGAAAAAGGAAATATAATAAATATGTAACCAAAAAATGGAAGTCATAACAGGAATTCGTACATCAAAATTAACGAATTGATAAGGAAGAGAAGTGTATACTACACTTGGTATACTATAGCTAAGTTTGCTATCATTGACCATATTAACGAAAGCTGTTGACGTACATACACAAATGTATGATATACTTTGTTTCGATGTACAAGACATACGACTTTTGCAGCCATTTGTAGAAAACATACAATAACAACGTTTCTACAAAGTTTGTACACATGCAAAATAATCCGCTAGTAGCATGCATGGATACACGAAATGTGCCGGAGGGGACTGGCTTACGCATGATAGAAACGGGAACACCACTAGACTCATCTGAGGACGCAATGCACTCTTCTTTAGAAGAATTTGCTATCGTAGAGCGTGTTGCTCGTATCGTCTCAAGTGTATACGGCGCGAAGCCTGACTATACACGACTTGCTGCTGAGCTAGCACAAGCAATTTCTTTCGATGTTTTTGGTATAGTCCTTTTACAGCATGATCACAGTGCTGTACGGGTAACAGTGTGCCAACGGGAAAGCAGTGTTTTAAGCGAAAAGACGCTACAACAGTGGGTAGCGCACTATCATCAGCATCCTTTTACCGATTCCAAGCTTGAACATATGCTTTATGAAACGAATTTAATTGTCAAAGACTATTCTCATGGACTTGATGGACCCCCCGCTATAACTGGTGATGCGCTTAGCAGTTATCCTCAGCTTCGCGCAACATGCATTGTGCCACTTCGCACGGAAGAACGTATTCTGGGAACGCTGGAGCTTGGTAGTGCTACGTCCGGTATATATACAAGCGCGCTTGTACAACGTCTAATCAGCGCAGTTGCTCAAGTCCTTGCTGCTGCTATTGAACGTACTCAACTTGAAGGAAGTGCCGAAATTCAAGATCGGCAGCGTCAGGCATTAAAAGACGTTTCCCGTGCATTGACCTCGACGATGGACCTTTCGACTATTCTCACGCACATCACTGATGGAGTGGCAAAAGCACTCGATGTTGCTTCTGCAATTCTTACGTTTGATCAGCGGCAAGGAAGGATACATCTCGCAGGGGTATCTGGAATTGATGAAGCGGTACTGAACACAATCCTCGCAGAGGAAGCTGTGCTAACAGATCGCTGTATTATTGGTAGCACGCTACGTTATAGACAACCATACATGTCAAGCGATATCGAAAGCGATGAGCATTTTCCTACAAGTAAAGCATTATCTTCTATGCTATCTATACATTCCATCCTCAGTTACCCACTCGTCATTGAAAACACTATTTATGGTATGCTACTACTTTGTTCGACAGAAGCAGGAGGGTTTACTCCGCTAAAATCGGACATTGTTGCGCTCTTCGCAACACAAGCAACAATCGCCATACATAACGCTACGTTATTAGAAGCGGCTCATCAACGCAACCGCTTTCAAGATGCCTTTGAGCAATTAGAGCAAGCTATATCGTCACGCCAACTTTCTAAAGCGAAAGAGTACGCACTCTTAACCCGTGTGCGAGAAGAGGCGCAACGTACATTTGGCGTCAGTTTTACAAGTATACTGCGTTTCGTGAGTGACAATTTGCTTGCACGCAATGAACGTGACGCTCGTGTACTGCTTCAGAAAAATGTAGAGAGTTCTTCTGCCATGAACGATGAAGAACAAATAAAGACATCGTTTCCCTTTTTCAATAACGAGTCGCGCCCTGTGGACCAGGAGCAGAGCCTGAACGCAAATGACACACTCTCGTTTCTTACACAAACAACTCATGCTGTGCTTGTCCGTACAGGCATCGTCAGTGAGTTAAGTGCCTTGCTAATGCAGGTGCAGCATCCCACAAAAGGCATAAAGGATGCGTGGTTGGTAACCGACATGTATGGTACTTGCATGTATATGAATCCTGTTGCTGAAGCCCTTTGTCATGTACAGTTGATTGACGTGGAAAAGACTCCTATGTTGCTTGAAATGGTCTTTGTCAAGCTTCTATCACATATACGCAATAGTGAAGAAGTCCGCCACTATCTGCAAGACTTTACGCTCGGCAACCTGTACAAACAAGAACTGCGCTGCATTGTCTCTTTGGAACCGCTTCATCCGCGTGTTGCGGGAGAAGGTATGCAAAAGCAAGATACCAAGAATGCTTTTTATGAAAGTGCTGTGCAGAAAAGGGATGAAGAGCAAAAACGTGGCAGAGCATCACTTCTGCATACGATGGTGCTAGAAAATGCTCCCTCTGATACTCACTACCTACTTACTCGCCATCCACTGCATAACCAGCAAGGACTGCTTACTGCGTATGCATTGCAAGTGCGCGATATCACAACGCAGGTTCGTGACGAAAAAAACAAATCTGCTCTGCTCTCTTCTGTATCGCACGATCTGCGTACACCTTTGACAACGATCAAAGCTGCTGTCACTGGTCTTCTACAAACAGATATTCCCTGGGATGAGCAGATGCGCCGCGAGATGCTTGAAGATATTGACGCAGAAACTGATCACCTGACAGTATTAGTGAGTGCGTTAGTAGAAATGTCGCGCATCGAAATGGGAGCATTGATTCTGGAAAAAGAGTGGTGTGATATCACCGAAGTTATCTACGAAACACTCATCAAAGCCAAACGTATCCTTGCTACGCGCAACGTAAAAACGCAATTTCAAAACTCTTTGCCCTTGCTCTTCATCGACCACGTGCAAATTGAGCGTGTCCTCTACAATCTCATTGAAAATGCGGCGCGTCATAGCCCTGAAGAAGCTGGGATACTCATTGACGTTGATGTTGTTACAGACGAGTCTACACACTCAACGGTACGGATACAGGTTGTTGACGAGGGTTGCGGTATTCCAGCGTATGAGCAAGAACGCATCTTTAAATCGTTTTATGGCCTACGTTCTCATGGTAGTGGCCTTGGTCTTGCAATTTGTAAAGGTATCGTAGAAGCGCATCATGGACGTATTTGGGTTGAGCCTACCGAGAAAGGCTCGTGTTTTATTTTTACACTTCCTACAGAGTCATCAGCTGTGTAGTATATCTATCCAAAACGAAAAAGACTGTAAAGAAAGAGGGAAACTGTGACAAAAACAAACGGGAAACGCATTCTTGTAGTGGATGATGAACCTCCAATACAGCGTATCTTACGTCGCAGTTTGCTAGTGAATGGCTACGAAGTGTTGGTGGCGGATGATGGAAAACAAGCCATAGACATAGCCTCGCATCAACCGCTTGATTTGATGCTTCTTGATCTCTGTCTCCCTGGTGATCTCGATGGTCTCGATGTGTGCAAATTTGTGCGCTCTTCTATACCAAAATTGCCAATTATTGTGCTCTCTGCTCTCACTGAAGAAAAACAAAAAGTTCGTGCGCTTGATTTGGGCGCTGATGACTATTTGACAAAACCATTTAGTAACGAAGAATTGCAGGCTCGTGTACGTGCCTGTCTGCGCCGGGTAAGTGTAGCAGGGCAAGGAAACGAGCAAAATTCCGAAATATTGTGCAGTGAAGATGGCTATATATATATGGATGTTGCACGCCGACAGGTACGTGTGAATGGACGAGAAGTACGCCTCACTCCGACAGAATTTGAACTACTACATCAACTATTGTTATACGCAGGAAGAGTCCTTACACATCGTTCTTTACTACAAGCGGTTTGGGGACCAGAGTATGGCGAAGAAGCTGATTATCTCCGCGTCTATATTCGGCAACTTAGAATAAAAGTAGAGGTAGACTCGTCACGCCCGAAATACATCTTAACTGATCCTGGTATTGGCTATGTTTTTCGCTCGCCTACTGAAATTCTGGAAGCTTAATGAAATCTTAATGGATTTTAGTAGGTATTTTTGGAACTTTGAAGTACACTAGGAACACTAGTAGTACATGTACATACAAAGTTCAAGTATTGTATAAGCACTTTGTATTTTGTTTCTAGCTGTATCTTTATTGATCTCTCTATGTTTTTCTGTTGAAGGAAGAGGTGAGAGTGCGATGGAGCTGTTCCACCCACTTCGTGTACTAATTGTTGGACAACAGAATAATTTTCATCACGTCCTCTTTACAAACTTGCAGCACTGGGGATATGACGTTGTGCGCTCTTCTGATGATGTATTATGCCAAGAGGCAACACAAAGGAAAAAGTCGGCAGTAAATATGCTAGCCGAATGGCACGCAGATGTGTTATTGTATGATCTTGATGATGTAGTTGATGCCTCTGGACTCGACACTTCTGCTAATATGCTTTCTACACTCAAAAAGAAGAAGCAATTTCTCATTGCATTGAGTAGTCGTTCTATCTCGCGTCGCACACTCGAACACATTGGCGCGGTTGCTCTGTTGCAAAAACCTTTTGAGATGGGACGCTTGTTCCGTTATTTGCATGTGTTACATCAGCTACTCTATCCTAATAGAGCGCAGATAGACGACAATAGAGACATGTCACATGGATCAATACGTGTCCTTGTGGTGGATGATGATATCAATATTGCCTCTGTCATTCGTCAGTGTCTTACCGCAGATGTGGAGACAGTATTTGATGTAGCTATAGCCCATGATGGGCTTGATGCCTTAGAGCACTGCATACAATGGCATCCACACTGCATCGTGACCGATCTTATCATGCCTCTGATGAACGGCTACCAGGTCATGCGATGCCTTACTCTGAGTGCAGCAGGTTGCACACCATCATTTGTCGTTATGAGTGCCTTGACAGAGGCTTCCATCGATGTTTCGTATGCAGTCGATGAGACCATTGTCTATGTTAATAAACCATTTCATATTGATTCTTTACTTGCAGCCGTTCGGCAAGTGTGTTTAGTAAAGCTAAGTAGTACAAACGCTGTATGCTAAGAAGTCGTGCAGATGTATCTATCTGCATGCATACGTCGGAAAAAGGAACTGAGGAACAATGGAGCAACAAGATGACCGTATTATGGACGGAGATTTACAAACACTAGGTCTCCAATCCATCCTAAAAATGCTCGCGCTAAGCGGTAAGACGGGTAAACTACTTGTCTATTCAGGTCCTGAAACTCTTTCCGTCGATTTACGGCGTGGACAGATCGTCTCACTTCGTGAGGAAGGTGTTCCCCAACCAGATATATTGGGGATGCTCTGCCTCCTGGGTAAGTTACAGCCTTTACATGTAAAGGAGATTCACGAACTATCGCAAGGTGATTTCTATGCTGCGCTTTCTATGCTTGTTGAACGTGGCCTAATGAGTCCAAGCGAACGACAACAACGACTAGAGTTCGCCGTTACGCAAGCTATAGGTCATGCGTTACGTTGGGTAAATGGACGCTTTGCTTTTCACCGCATTCATCCACTTGATACTGCTATGCAACCGCTAGACGTTGACTCTGTACTGTTAGAAGCCTTACGTCAAGCCGATGAATGGGAAGAAATCAGTGCTGAGGGCGTAGTTCGTCTTACACGAACTACTGTTGCACGTTGGCAGCCAGAGGTTTCAAAAGATGTACGAAGCCTTGGCCTGGGTCAAGAAGAGGTGAACGTGCTTTGCCTCTCAACTGGCGACATCCCTTTGCAAGCAGCAGCGCAGGTCTTGATGATGCCAGAGGCACGCATTGCACGTATACTTGCACGCCTGATTAGTTTTAATCTGATAGAAGTTGTTGACACTGTGATGGAAACGCAATTGCAGGGCGATCTTTCCAACATTATTATTAAATGTCAATACACCTTAGCTCACCAGCGCCAGTCCTCTACACCCGAACAGCACCTGCTCGGTCTCATTATAACTCTTTGTGACTGCATAAATGGCTTGCTCATCCATCATGGACGCTATGCTCGCATACTCCGTGGACGAGGGCAAGTCCCAACAGTAGAAATTATGCGCTATCTGGAGCGTCGCTTTGCACCACCCCTACAACTCTTATCGACACAACGCTATCCTATTCTGGAAACTGCAAATTTTGTCGATGGGCAACTAGACTGTCATGATATCCTTACTTTAAATAAAGTTGTACGTGGTGAGCAGTTAGAAGAATTTTACTGGGAGGCTGTGCAAGGGCTTGCTGCGTTTCTCCGTATGGTCTTTGACCAGCTGCTTCGTGATGAGGTTGGAAACTCACATACAGGTAGACAGTTGAACGTAGCATGGAAAATATTTCTTTCGGAGATTGACCAGGAAGTTCAACACTATCAAACATACCGTGCCTACCGTACTGCACAAGCACATCGTGGGCGGGATGTGACTACGCAACCACAATCGCCCTCTATGGGCATTCTTCCGTCGAGAAACAATCTATCAAGGGGTGAAGTAATAGAACAGGAAGGCAATGCTAATGCTTCCTGGTCATTTGATACGCAAAGGAGGTCAATATAAATGCCAGAACCGACAGTGCTTGTTGTTGATGACAGTCCAACGGTACGCAAAATTGTCCAAATGACCCTACAGCGAGAACATATTCGTGTCATTACGGCAAGCGATGGCTTAAGTGCTCTTACGTCTGTTGCCGATGAAATGCCTGCTGTTATTCTGCTTGACATTCAACTTCCTCGTATGGATGGGTACCATATTTGCCAGATAATACGCAAAAACTTGCAGTTTCGTCAGATTCCAATTATCATGCTAAGTGGGAAGGACGGATTGTTTGACAAGATGCGCGGTCGCCTTGCTGGTTCTACTGAATATCTCACAAAACCTTTTGAAGCTGGTGAGCTTGTACAGACCGTGAAAAAGCATCTCGCAAACTGGGAAGAGCGGAGAGCGGAACATATGCCGATACAGCAAGAGGGCATACGTCATCGTCTACGCTATCGGGGCTAGAAACTATGTCAACCTCTCTTCTATAGATGTCTATCTACATGCAGAGAGATACGCCAGTGGAATAGCCATCCTTTCCCATTACACTGGTGTGCCGTAACTAGGAAAGGTATAATGGGATGTCGGGGCAGAAGATACTTGTGGTAGACGACAGCTGGACAGAATTGACCATGATCGTTACCCCTTTACGTAATAGTGGTTTTGATGTGGTCACTGCTGTTGACGGTGATGAGGCCGTTGAGAAAGTTTTTAAAGAGCGTCCAAGCTGCATTGTTCTGGATGTTGTGCTACCTAAACAAAATGGTTTTCAATTATGTCGTAAGCTCAAAAACTATGAAGCAAGTAAACATATTCCAATAATTTTACTGACGAGTAAAAATACACCACTTGACCGCTCCTGGGGATTGAGACAGGGTGCGGATCTTTATATGACCAAACCGTTCAACGTCGATGAGCTAGTGGCTAATGTACGAAGCCTTGTGTAAGACCTTAGCTGCGTCTGAAACGTCTATGCTACGACCTCTCTAATGCAAGAGAGGTTTGTAGTGTTTCTCAAATCTCTCTTATCAACCTGTCAGGAAGATGACGAGTTTGCCTTCTCAGACTACCTATGCAGTGTAGGGAAGGGACTTTTGGGCTACACAGCAAGTAGGAGCGAAAGTGTGATAAACGAAGACTCAGAAAAAGTCCAGGGTGCTCAACGTACTACCTTTGCAACAAGCCAGCAGCAACGCATAATGGCTGCAACAGCCCAGATGCAGCGCATACAGAGCGGTCAGGTAGCTACAGAAAATAATTCTGTCGAACGCGTTCCAGTGGGTGAACAATACTTGGTGTTTACGCTCCATGACCAAGAATTCGCGGTAAAGGCAGAGCTAATACAAGGCGTTGAGCGTCCTACGTATGTCACTCCCGTCCCTAATGTAGTATCATGGGTACGTGGTGTTATAAATTTGCGTGGCTCTATTGCCTCCGTTGTCGATTTGAGAGCGTTTTTAGGATTAGAAGAGGTTGCTAGTAGTCCACGTACTCGTATCCTCTCGTTACAAGCGAATGAAATGATTGTTTGCTTAACCGTGGACAGCGTAAGTGAAATGCTTCCTATTCCACAAGCAAGCATAGTCAGTGGAAATGTGTATTCAAGTCCTATTCCACATTGGATTGCTTCTTATGCTACGAGCTATGCGGTGTTCGGCAATCGGATAGTTGTGTTGCTGGATGTTGAGCACCTTCTTTTTTCCGACAAAATGCAACGCTACTAACTTTTGAGGCAACTGAGCGAAATGTCGAGTAAAACATATTTGACGCACTGTAGATATTTTTTTATCAATAGGAGGTCTGGCGAATGAATCCTGACCGCAACAAGAGTGGGATGACCGTGAATGCGCTTATGGTCACAGGCATAACTGCCTCAACAGGTATTCCTGTGCTTCTGTTCGCATTACTGGGCTTTGTCTATGTAACCCTAAAATCTGGCTCTACTACAACATTTGGGTTGGTTATCCTTGGCTGCGCAATTACTGCACTTCTCCTTGTATTTACTATTAACTATATGGTGCAGCGTAGGATAAAAGATAAGTTGCTCGGACTCAACGACGTTTGCCGCGATTACGCAACTGGTGACCGCAGTGTTCGTGCACCTGTGCAGGGCGATGATGAGTTCGCCATGCTCTCAAATTCCCTGAACGGTGTATTGGATGGTCAGAGTGGAAATGCAGCACCGCAAATGAACGGTGGTGGAAGTGATGCAGCTGCTCTACAAGCACAAATCGAAAAACTTTTGCAAGAGGTAAGTGCCGTCGGTGATGGCGATTTGCGTGTCCAGGCAGAAGTTACACCAGACACACTAGGCGTGCTTGCTGATTCATTCAACTATATGATTGAGGAACTTGCAAAGGTCGTCGGTCGCGTACAATCAACGGCTGTACAGGTAACAAACGCTACACGGCGCATTCTTGATCGCTCCGCAGACCTTGCGCAAGCGTCAGAAACACAGGTAGCACAAATATCTCAGACATCACAAGCTGTTGAGGCTCTCGCTGTCTTTATTCAGAATGTTGCTCGTGATGCTATGTCGAGCGTCGAAGTAGCGCAAGAAGCACTACGTAGTGCTACAAGTGGTCAACAATCTGTTCGTCAAACAATCGACGGTATGATGCTTATTCGTGAGAATGTGCAGGAAACCTCAAAAAAGATCAAACGCTTAGGTGAGCGCTCAAACGAAATTGGCGAGATTGTTCGTATTATCGAAGATATCGCAGATCAAACAAACCTTCTGGCTTTGAATGCAGCGATTCAGTCGGCAATGGCCGGTGAGCATGGACGTGGATTCGCTGTTGTTGCAGATGAAATTCGTCTTCTTGCTGAACGCTCAACTGAGTCAACGAGGCGCATTGCTACACTCGTAAAAAGTATTCAAGGCGATACCTACGATGCAGTTGTAGCTATGGAAGATAGTACACAGGAAGTAGTGAAAGGCTCTCTACTGGCTGATGAAGCAGGGCGTGCGCTAAACTCCATCTATAGCGCAGTAGAACGACAAGCGAAGATGATCGAGAGCATCGCGCGTTCGGCGCAAGAACAAACTCCTGTTTCGGAAGCTGTCGCTGTTACGATGGTGCAGATCTCAGAGGTCATTCGCCAGACTGATGCAGGAACACAGGAAGCCGCTGTAAGTGTAAGCTACCTGGCAGAACTTTCTGAACAATTACGTTCTTCTGTCTCAACATTTCGTTTGCCAGAGCGCGGAAACGAAGCTTCTGGCACGTTCTCTCATTTGACATCTATTACAGAGATGTCGGGTGGAAATGAGCAAATGTTTACGCCAGCCCTGAATTCTAGTCTACCACCAATGGATGCAAATGATTGGGGTCAGGGATTTGCTGGAAATTTTCCTCCCTTACCAGAGCCAGGTAATTCCGGTTCTCTGGTCGCGCTATCGTCTCGGTCTGGTCAATACTTTGACAACCAGCAAGACTTCGGCGTTCCCGCGAGCTTTGGAGGCCAATCGCAATACACTGGTGGCAATCAACAAGACTTTGGTTTCCCACCCCAGTTTTCGGGTCAGCCAGATTTCGGAGATTCGCACTTCCCCGATCAAGGTTTTGGGGATGCGCAGTTCTCCAACCAGGGTTTTGGAGACCACCATTTTCCAAGCCAGCCGAATTTTGGGCCGTATAACAGCCAACAAGGATTTGGGAGTGGTCAGCAGTATAACAGCCAACAAGGATTTGGGAGCAGCCAACAGTACGGTAGTCAGCATCAGAATGGTAATCAATACAACAACCAGCAAGATTTTGGTGATATGAACGGCTTTGGAGGGTTTGAGAACCTACAGAACTTTAACGGAAGCAACGGAAATAATGGACAAGGAAGTCAGGGATTCGGCGGACAAACTCCTGCATTTTTTCCGCCTATCAATCAATCTGTACCGCAACCGTTTAATCAAGGAGTGATGCCTTCTCAGGGACCGCCTACCTCTCGTCAGCGTCGGCCTACTGGACCACAAAGCCAGCAAGGTCAGCCATCACCATTTAACCAAGATCAGGTTCCTTTCTCAAATAACGGAGACCTCGGTCGCTAGCAAGCCAGCATTGCGCTGTACTTATTCATAGGATAGATGTATAGCGCAATACTAGAATAGTGGGTGTGCGTAACATGTCGAATGCGTTTGACAAAATGTCTGTCCTCGAATCATTTATTGAAGAGGTAAATAGTTATTTACCAGATATCGAAACAAATCTCGATCATCTGGCACAACTAGCCCAATCAGCTCAGACGGTGGGCGATATGGATGCTATCGAGGAAACATATCGCCGCACTCACACTATCGGCGGTTCCGCGTCTATGATGGATTTCCCTGGCCTCTCTCATGTTGCTCGCGGTATGGAAGATATTCTTGGTGATGCGTTAGAAAACATCATCGTTCTTGATACTCCTACCATCGCTTTACTGCAACGTTCACTAGGGAGATTACATCATCTTCTCGATGGCGTTCGTACAGGCATTAATGAGGAAGAGGTAATCGCCGAGGACGATGCCGATTATGTGCAGTATCGTTCTGCCCTTGAGTCTACACAAGCAAATCCTCTGCAAGCTACCCCGGCGAACGAGCATCAAGTCTCGTCTGAACCTGTGGTGAGCCAAGTGGTACAGCAGCCAGAAGAAGCAATTTCTCCCTCTGTAATGCCCTCTTTTGATGAGGTGCTCGCGTCATTTCGTACGTCGGCAGAAGATGACGAGACTATATGGTCTGAAGAACCTATACAGCTTCCTATGCCAGCATCATCTCATGAAGAGGCAGAGCCTCCAGTCGCACAAACACCCGTGTCAACAGCACAGCTTAGTGCGCTTGACACACTTGTCGCTTCAACACGACAAAACACCTCTCCTGTAGAGTCTGTCCCTGTGGCACATACTACGCAACCCGTATATGCTGAACCTTCTACAGGTGCACCACGCGAAGAAAATGTAGCACTGGTAGCACAAAACCAAGCACTAGAGTCTCTCAATCTCTCTTCTGCTCAAATTGAAGCACTACCAAAAGCATATAGCGATGTACAGAACGATGCGCAGACAGTGATTACTTATGCAACATCGCTCAAAAATGTTAGCTCACAACTGCGTTCAGCAATGACCATTATCGAAGACCAACGTAATGAATTTCGAGGGTTTCTGGACGGCTCTAAGGACGCGCTTGAGCGTATGGAGGAGTGGGCTGGTCAGGCGATGGGACTCAATCTCAAAAATAGCCCTGAACAAGTAAGGCGCTATTTACCACTCTCTGTTATGTGGGTGTCCAACACTAAGCTCAAAAAAGTGCTTGAGTTGCTGACTCAAATTACAAGCGGTGTTGATTTGACTGACGAGCAAATGCACGTTATTTTGGAGCAACTCACATCTTCTATAGCCGCATGTGGCGACGCATTCCAACAAATGCAGAAGAATGCGACGACACACGTGTTAACACAAGAATCAGGGTGGACTTCTTGGGAGATGCAGGCTCCCTCAGAGCATGATGTACAGGAACGTGTAACCTTTGAGCGACGTGGAGACCCGGCTGCCTTACGTGCTGAAGTGGAAGCGACAGTACGTGAGGAACTGCGCCGCGAATACGAGGAACGTACTTCGGCGACGTTAGCCGCGCAAGTTGCGTTGGAGCAACGGATACGTAAAGAGGTGTATCAGGAGTTTGAGGAAAAGCGAAAATTACAAGCAAACGCTTCAGGCTCTAGTGATAAAGAGGCTCGGCAAGAATTAGAGGCGCGCTTACGCAACGAAATAGAAATACAAGTACGTCAGGAATTTTTGCAACAAATTGATGCCGGTGCTGGAATACCTATCGAGAGCCTGATGCCGCCAACGCTATCAGCACCGACTACATCAAACTTTGCAGATAGAGCACGGCAGGCAACCGGAACCGCACCACGAGACGAACAGCGTTCTACTTCCAATGAGAACGCGACTGCCCCGATGCCTAATACCAGTAACACTACACCTATGTCGGCTTCTTCTGATAGCAACGCTGCACAAAAACTTGTATCATCTGTGACCGCTTCGAGCAACAATGTAGCCTCTCAACGCGTATCATCTCCTTCAGTAATGAATAGCGAGTTTAGTGAAGAGGCAGCCGAAATCTTCCGCTTGGAAGCGGAAGAACACTTGCAAACGATCAGTACCTATGTTGCTGCACTTGAAAAAGAACCTACAAACCGCGAATTTATTCAAGGCATCCGACGAGCCACCCACACACTTAAAGGTGCTGCTGCGATGATGGGTTTCCGCGCAATTGCTGAACTAAGCCATGTGTCTGAAGACCTTCTTGATAATATAATGGAAGGGAAAACGCCAGCATCGTCTGATGCGCTTAGTATCATCTTGGATACTGCGGAAACTCTCGACATTCTTATCATGGGGAAAGATACAGACAACATTCCAGGCGAGGCAAGAGTACAAGCATTACGTGTGCGCTACGCCGAAATTTTAGGTGAGCAAGTTGTTTCTCCTCATGCGATCAACGAAGATATCGACGAGGCGTTAGTAGAGAGCGAAGATGAGCGTGTCACGGAGACAGCTATCGTCGCTGGTGTCATCTCTGACGAACCGGAGCTAGCAACTCAGCGTGCTCATCGTGACGAGGATTTAAGTGTTCGTGTGCGTCTTCAGAAGCTTGATGAACTTGTCAATCTCTTCGGCGAATTGCTTGTCAATCGCAGTGTATTGGAAGAACGCATTGAGCGTTTAGTACGTCTTGTCGCCGATGTAGGTATCAGTAGCAACCGTCTACGTGACGTTGGGCAGAAACTAGAGAGCCGTTTTGAAGCTGCTACGCTTCCAAGTGGTCGTTCGGTTGTCGTGATGCCGGGCGAGGGCAACCAACCAAGTACGAATGGTAACAACGGGAAGAATACAGAACTCTCTCATCTCGACGATTTTGACGCACTTGAAATGGACCGCTATACAGAATTCCATCAGGTGGCTCGTGGTCTAAGCGAAGGCATTTCAGATATGGCGACTTTGAGTGCTGAGATGGACACGATTATCCGCGAGTGCGAAGGTGTGTTTGCACGTGAGAATCGTCTTAGTACTACCGTACAAGATCGTTTGATGAAGACGCGCCTCGTCCCACTTTCAACCATGACACCTCGTTTGTATCGTGCTGCACGGGCGGTCGCGCTCAAACAAGGCAAGGAATTTGAGTTCCTGCTTGAGGGTGAGGAAACCGAGATTGACCGCACCGTGTTTGAAGAAATCGCTGGTCCATTGCTTCATCTCATCCGTAACGCGGTAAATCATGGTATCGAGACGCCTGAAGTTCGTACTCAACATGGGAAAACACCGAAAGGCCAAATTACTCTCGCAGCCTCTTATGAAGGAAATCAGGTTGTCATCACGGTACGTGAAGATGGGCGCGGTATTGAACCTGAGCAGGTGCGCAACGTTGCAATCACCCACGGCTTGATCCGTCCAGAACATGTGCTGAGTGAGAATGAACTCATCGAACTTATCTTCCGACCCGGCTTCTCCACTGCCGAAGTTTTAAGTGAGGAAAGTGGACGTGGGGTTGGTCTCGATGTTGTTCGTGATAGCGTCTCACGCTTGAGAGGGACTATAGAGGTTGAGTCTACACCGGGGCACGGTACCGCCTTTACCATGAAGTTTCCAACCAGTTTGGCGATTCAAAGTGCTATGATGGTGCGTGTGAACGATCAGCAGTTCGCAATCCCGATTGCTGTGGTTGAATCAATTGGACGCCTCGATACGTTTAAGCGTACCACCGTTGCGGGTCAGGCGGCAGTTGTAGTCCGTGACAATCTCTATCCACTAAGTGTTTTAGCGCAATATCTTGGACAACCGTTAAGTCAGATAGATGATAAATCACACGTGCTCCTTGTCAATGCTGGCGGCAATCGTGTGGCATTGGTCATAGACGAAGTAAAAGGAAAACTTGATATCGTCATGAAGAACCTTGGCCCACACTTGCGGCATGTACATGGCGTTGCAGGCGGTACTGTACTTGGCAACGGACAGGTTGTCCTGATTCTGGAATTGACGGAACTACTTTCAACTCGTACTCGCTTGGTTGCAAGCTTGACTGGCAACGCTTCTCAAGTGGAGGCAACAACATTAGCAACACAAGCGTATCAGGTACCGCAAACACCACCACTTGGAAATAAACCTTCCATTGAGGGGGCACCAGTGCAACAAACGGAAGCCTTTACAAAACTTCCTGCAACTGCTGCGAAGACGGAGCGCGGCAGGCATGTTCTTGTGGTTGACGACAGCCCAAGTGTGCGTCGTGTTGTCGGCAATATGCTCAAGCAGCATGGTTGGGAGGTTCAAATGGCGCGTGACGGTATTGAAGCACTGGAAATGATTACGCGTGAAACGCCAGCAGCTGTCTTGCTCGACGTTGAAATGCCGCGTATGGATGGTTATGAGCTTATCGCAACAGTCCGTGCTCAAGAGCAATACCGTACACTTCCCCTTGTTATGCTGACATCCAGAGCAGCGGCAAAGCATCAGCAACGTGCGATGCAGCTAGGTGCAACAGCGTATCTTGTTAAGCCCTATCAGGATGATGAATTGCTGAATATTCTCAATTCAAATGTCTATGGAACAGCGTCTGTTAGGTAAAAGGAGTTTGAGCTATGGGCGTCGAACGTGCTGTAACGCGCTGGTACGTGCAACGGCAACTGCTTCTGGACGAAATTCTACTATTAGAAACAAAAATCGCACCATCGTCAACTGATGATGGTGCGATATCTCAACAAGGAGAGCTTCTACAAAAATTAGCACAGGTGCAAGAGAAGTTGTGTGTTCTTGGGAATTGCCCACGCCCTATGATGGGGTAGGCAACGTAATAATATGTGTTAGGATACGATTGCCCATCGCGGTTGTTCCCACGACTTCTTTTCCTACTTCGCGCACATCCTCTGTACGATATCCCTCGTTAATCGTTCCCTCAACGGCCATTTCAACCTCTTCTGCCTCGCGAGTCAGAGCCAGCGAATGTCGTAACAGCATCGCTGCAGAAAGAATAGCGGCAATCGGATTCGCTTTCCCTTGACCCGCGATATCTGGTGCGGAGCCATGAATTGGTTCATAGAGACCAAATAGACCATGTTCAGTTCTACGCGTTCCAAGGCTAGCAGAAGGGAGCATCCCCATAGAACCGGCTAGCATGGATGCCTCGTCTGTCAAAATATCTCCGAACAAATTTTCGGTGACAATCACATCGAAGCTTGCTGGGCGTCGAATGAGATGCATCGCGCAGGCATCAACTAAAAGATGTTCTAATGTGATATCTGGATACTCGCTCGCTACACGATCTGCCACACGTCGCCACAACACCGATGAACTGAGAATATTGGCCTTATCGACAGAGGTAACATGCTTGCGCCTCCCTCGCGCAATATCAAACGCTGCACGGATAATGCGTTCAATCTCAGCCTCCGTATAAATCAGTGTATCAATGGCCTCCATTCCCTGTGCCGTTTGCCGAATCTCGCTCGGCTTGCTTGCCAATGGCTCTAAATGTCCATAATATAGTCCACCAGTTAGCTCGCGTACTACAAGAAAGTCAGTGCCCTGCAGAAATTCTGCTTTGATACTAGAGGCATTCAATAATGCCTGAAATGGGCGAATAGGTCGCAAATTGGCGAAAAGCTGTAACCCTTTGCGCAATCGCAAAAGAGCACGTTCAGGCTTTACCGTTGAGCCAACCATATCCTGTGGCAACCCACCAACCGCACCAAACAAAATAGCGTCACTCTGCCGACAAAGCTCCATCGTCTCTTCAGAAATAGCGTCTCCCTCGGCCTGAATCGCCGCCACTCCAACCAGTGCCTTGTGAAATATAAAACTATGTCCATAGCGTTGACCCACTGCTTGCAGCACGCGCACCGCCTGCTCCGTCACCTCCGGCCCAATGCCGTCCCCCGGCAAAACCGTAATAGTGTATGTACCCATTGCCTACTAACCTCCTTAATGCTTTGTAAATTTTGTTAACTTGAAGGTGAGAGAAGCTTATGCAGCAACACTAATTGTAATCATTTGAGGCCGCTCCGTTTCTTCAGGTATTGGCAAACCATCTAAGATGAGGCTTTCAATGTATCCTTCGATTGCCTCTCGTGCGCGTTCGATACATTGCTCAATTGTCTCTCCTTGTGTGATACATCCAGGAAGTGCGGGAACTGTTACTGTATAACCACCCTCTTCAAAATCAGGGTCCAAAATGATTGTATAATTTCGCATAATTACTCCCTCACAATAGTTCTAAGAACTCTTCGAGACTCAATCCTGCCTGCTTTAGTATTGATTGTAGCGTTTTTGGCTTGATTATATCTCCTCCATGTACCGCCACCGTTACACGTCTTTCTAAATAATCAGGATGTTTCAAATAAGTATGTGAGCCACGTTGATACTGCACATACCAGCCCCCACGCCGTAGTGCTTTTATTGCCTCGTATCCTGTGATACGGGGTAATCTTGGACTCATAACATCTACTCTTTCCAAGACAATGCTTTTAGTTTAAACAAATTGTATGGTATGTATCCGTACCTGTCAAACTATCCTACAACACCACTTTTTTGAAGCAAAACCTTCCTTTTCAACGTGTTCATAACAAAGCTATTTTAGCCGTCTGCGTGTGTAGCACGAATGGACGTGTCATGCTATAATAGGAACAAGGCGGAACATGAATACACCGTCTTGCGCATAATTTTCTTTCCTAATTCATATAATAAAACACAGGCAAGAGGTGCTGCTAAACCTTTGCATGAGGAGCTTTTATGAGCAGCGAAATTCAGAATAATGGGAAACCCCCTGTTAACACACATCGAAAATTTGTGCCACTTGCTATGGCGTCTGGTCCCAGCGAATATACACCAGGGGACCAGGAACTGCCTGTAGAATTGACGAGCGTCGCTGAGATGCTCCAGTGGGCGCAGAACTGGGCGCGTTCAAAATCAGTGTGGCCTCTCGGCTATGGCCTTGCGTGCTGTGCTATCGAAATGATCTCGTCGGCCTCTGCACCACAGTATGACCTTTCGCGTTTTGGTTCAGAGGTCTTCCGCTCTAGCCCACGTCAGGCCGATCTAATGATCGTGGCTGGTACCGTCTCTATCAAGATGGGGCCACGGCTCCGCTTACTGTGGGAGCAAATGCCTGAGCCGAAATGGGTCATGAGCATGGGGCAATGTGCAAATTCTGGCGGCGAGTTTTACGACAGCTATTATACTGTACAAGGTGTCGATACCATCGTGCCGGTGGATGTCTATATTCCTGGCTGTCCTCCCCGTCCAGAGGCACTCATTGAGGGCTTGCTTAAGTTACGCGAAAAGATTTTGAAGCAGGGTCTCAAAGTGCGTGGCGAGAAGGAATTAGAGGTGTAGTCTATGCGTGGAATTCTTGAAGGCATGGGCCTAACGTTTAGCCATATGTTTCGTCCCAAGCCCACTCGACTCTATCCATACGAGAAGCCTAAGCTACCAGCGCGTAGCCGAGGCTTGATTCAGCTTATCGCGGAAGAAGGACTACATACTGAGTTCAACCTCAAATGCGAGTCCTGCCTGCTCTGCGAAAAAGCATGTCCTCCCCGTGCCATCACCATCGAGTATGAGCCGATGGATGAGTGGAAAGAGCGTCCCTGGTTCAAGTCGTATATCCGTGATGGTGCCGAGAAATTCACGTCTCGTAAACTGCCAGCAGCAACGGGAGCATCCAAAGGCGGCTTTTACAAGACCCGTATGTCGGAATATGCTGTACATTATCATGACAAGCACGTTGCTCCATGTGCTGCGACTCCGACAAAGGATCACCTAGAACCAGAGATCGATCTGACAAAAGTTGATGAACTCTTAGAAACATGGTCACAGGAAGCCGGAAATCTGCCTGCACTGCTTGATGCGGTCATGGATATCTACGGCTATCTTCCCATACAAGCAGCGAAACGCGTCGTGCAGGCGCGTGGCGTAGACCTGAGTGATATCTTTGGTATCGCGACCATGAGTCCTAAGTTTAAACCTGCACCAAGAGTAAAAGGTGTCCTACGTGATGATCAACCCGTACGTGGACTAGCACCCGATAAACGTGGAGTGTGGGGCAATATTAATCATGTGAGGCAGCCCAATGCCTAATGTAGAAAATTCTTATCGCGTTTTACGTCGAGCAGAAGACTCTGATGTCCGCTCGCTCGATGCCTACCGTAGTGCTGGTGGCTATACAGCACTCGAAAAAGCCATTCAGCAGCAGACGCCTGAGCAGGTTATACGTCAGGTGACAGACGCAAAGCTGCGTGGCCGTGGCGGTGCTGGTCGTCTAACCGGCGAAAAATGGCGCATTGTACGTGAGACACAGGATGACCAGAAATACGTCATCTGCAACGCTTATGACGCTGATCCTCGTTCTTATGCTGTACGTACTGTTCTGGCGCAAAACCCGCATCAGGTCATCGAGGGTATTATCCTTGCCGCCTATGCTGTTGGGGCGTCTGAGGCATATCTATTTACTCGTAGTTTCTTCTACGAGGGTGTTGCAGCCGTACAGCAAGCACTGAAAGAGGCACTAGAAGCTAATCTTGTTGGTCGTGATATTCTCGGTACTGACTTTAGCTGCACTATTAATGTCCTCGGCGTTGATATTGGCTTTATGGGTGGCGAAGAAACCGTCCAAATCGCTCTTATCAAGGGGCGACGTGGTATGCCAGAGCAGCGTCCACCGTTCCCAACACAGTACGGTTTGTGGGATAAACCAACCGCAATTAATTCAGTTGAGACGCTTGCGAATGTCCCATTCATTGTGCGAAATGGAGCAGCGGCATTTACAAGTGTTGGCACATCCACAACCGGTGGTACAAAACTGGTAACTGTGTATGATGTTGTGACGACGAATACGCCATCGCGTCCAAAGGTTGTTGAAGTACCCTTTGGTGCGTCTATTCGTGCCATTCTTGAGCAGGCTGGTGTGCAGCGTGCTGACAGTGAATTGCGTGCAGTTGTTGTCGGTGGTGCGGAAGGTGGCGCGTTGCCTGTATCACTTCTGGATACACCATTCGACTTTGATCCCATTGAAGAGGCTGGCGCGATCATCGGCTCAAGCATTATCGAATTACTTCCTACAGACACCTGTATGGTCAACTGGGCAATGGAACGCAGCAATTATCTCAGTAAAGAAAGCTGTGGTAAATGCGTTCCTTGTCGTCTTGGCGTCAAGCGTATCGGGGGTATTCTCGAAGGAATTGTAAGCGATATGGGTGTCAACGGTGATCTTGCCGTCCTTGATGAGTTCGCTGAATATGTGCCCAACGGCTCTCTTTGTGGCTTTGGAGTGCAAGCAACGAACCCACTTAAAACCGCCAAACGCTACTGGCCTGATCATTTTCAGCAACATATCGAAGCATTACAGTGTCCAACGGGTACTTGTCTTCCTGTGCGTTCACATCGTTTTGTAACCAAACACGTATTAACGTAAAGGCATGTAGGGGCGCAACAAGTGTTGTGCGCTCTTCTGTATCTCAAATCGTCGTACAATGGGTACAATACACCGTATCGTACCCCTACCCACGAGGTATTAAAACTACATGGCAATATCAATCCGAGATAATTTCTCGCCAGCCACACAGGAGCCGCAAGGTCCAATGGTGCGTAACGATGTTGGGCATCCCGGCTTTACGATTACCGTTGATGGCAAGGTGATGCCAGCATATCAGGGTCAAAGCATTCTGAGTGTTGCGATTGATAACGGAATCAGCGATATTCCTAATCTTTGTAATGATGAAAAGCTAGAGCCAACCTCTGCCTGTCGTATGTGCCTTGTACATATCGAAGGTGAGGCTCGTCCTCTGCCCTCTTGTAATACACCAGCACTTCCCGGTATGGTGGTTTCGACCAATTCGGACGAACTATTCCACATTCGTCGCACCAATCTGGAGATGATGCTTTCCGACCACAATGCCTATTGTCAGCCACCATGTCAGGTCGATTGCCCGACACACATTGACATTCCAGGTTATCTGGAATTGATCGCTAAAGGTGAGATGAAAGAGGCTGCGCGTCTGGTCAAGGAGGTACTTCCCTTCCCATACATCCTCGGCCTGACCTGTCCTGCTCCTTGTCAAAAAGCCTGTCGGCGTGCGCTTGTCGATGAAGAAATCGCCATCTGCCGTATGCATGGTCACGCTGCCGAAACATGTTTGCTTGACCCACCACTACCCTATCTGAAAGACCCTGATACAGGCAAGAAGGTTGCTGTGGTTGGTGCCGGTCCTGCTGGCCTCACAAACGCTTACTATCTCGCACTGCACGGTCACTACGTTAAAGTTTTTGATATGCAACCGCAACCGGGTGGGCAGTTGCGCTACGGTATTCCTGAATATCGCTTGCAAAAGGATATGATGGACCGCGATCTCGATGGCGTTTGGCAATTGGGCGTGGACTTTCAGGCCAATGTCAAGCTTGGGCGCGATTTCACCATTGACGATCTCTTCGCGCAGGGCTTCGATGCCGTGTTCCTCGGCATTGGTGCCTGGACAAGTAACGAGTTAAGGGTCGAAGGCGAAGATGCCGATGGCGTTGTCAATGCTATCTCGTATCTCGCTGAAAAGGTCGAGGGCAAGCCTGTACCCGTAGGTGAAGGGAAAGAAGTGATTGTGATTGGTGGTGGTTTCACCGCCTTTGACTGTACACGTACCTCTCTCCGCTTAGGCGCAAAGGTTCATACTATGTATCGTCGTGGGCGTCAAGAAATTACTGCAACGATGGAGGAGACCGAGGACGGTGAGGCTGAGGGAACCGATCTTCAATTCTATGTCAGTCAGACGAAAATCCTGACCGAAAACGGCAAGGTCACAGGCGTCGAGTTCCAAAAGAACAAGCTTGGTGAGCCTGATGCAAGTGGTCGCCGTCGTCCTGTTCCAATTCCTGGTTCAGAGTTTGTTGTTCATTGTGATGCTGTTGTTCCTGCAATTGGTCAGGCTGTTGACAAGAAAGTCATGACCGCGATTGCTCCGCAAGGCGTCAAGGCAACGAAATGGGGAACCGTACAAACTGACCCACATAACCTGATGTCAGATCGCGTCGGCGTCTTCGCTGGTGGCGACTGCCAGATGGGTGCTAAGACCATCATCGAGGGCGTAGCACAAGGTAAACTTGCAGCACGCGCTATGCATGGCTATCTGATGGGCGAGGACATGAAGGAAGTGGGACGCCGTCTTGAACTGGAAGAGCGACGCCCAGACCTCTTCGACATCGTGCCCTACAAACCCGTTGAGCCAAAAGTGAAGATGCCAATGCTACCTTACGAGGATCGCACTCGCAACTTCAAACTTATCGAGATGGGCTACCTGCGAGAGCAAGCCGAACGCGAAGCCGCTCGTTGTCTGCAATGTGCGTGCCCTGCTGCTGGTCAATGCGACTTGCAGAAGTACAGCATTGAGCACGGACTCGCCGACAACCGCTTCCACGATGGTGAGCCAACCGATTATCATGATTATGACACAGACTTGTCGCATAGCTTTATCCTGCGTGATCCTAACAAGTGCATTAACTGCACACAATGTGTCCGTGTCTGTCATGATGTGATTGGTCCTGACTGCTACGGCATGTTCGGTAAGGGCTTCAATACCATCGTTGAAACACCGTTTAACGTCAGCTTACATGATACCGATTGTGTATCCTGTGGTGCTTGTGTGCAGGTCTGCCCAACGGGTTCGTTGATGATGGCAGAGCGCACGCTCAGTCGCTACGCCTTCGCGCTTGATCGCTGCATCTTCTGTGGTGATTGCGTCGAGGTGTGCCCACACGGTGCATTGGGTGAGACGCCAAACTTCGAGTTATCCTTCTTCAACCGCTATGGTGATGATGTGACACTTGAGAAGAATGATCTGGCAAACGCTCCAAACTACCTGGTTCGCCAACGTCTCCCACGTAGCAAGAAGAGTCTCCCGATGATGAATCCTTTGGTCCGTCCTCTGCCAGCACGCGGCATTCGTGAGTAGTGTTATAGCGTTGAAAAGCTGATGGCGTGTGGTATCAAACCAGGGCGCCCGCAACGCGGGGGCCCGCCCCCCCACCCCAACCAAAAACACAAAAAAACAGGGGGAGG